>NZ_JADYWR010000011.1:0-146624 GCF_015864705.1 Pseudoalteromonas sp. NGC95 | reverse complement strand
ATGAAATGAGGCCGCATTTGAGTTTAGGAATGAAAACACCAAACCAAGTGCACAAAAAAAGCCAGGAGCAAAAGCTACTGGCCTTCAATTAAAACCGTCAACGTATTTTAGGACGGGACATGTAATTTAAGAGTTTTATACCAATTAGCTTAATTAAGTGATCTATTTTTCGCTAAGAAAATTGTGTCGATAACAAGGCAAAAATTTCGTTGTTTAGTTGTTCCCACTAATTGCTCTTGCATTGCTCTACCTCCAGCATCCATGCAGTCGTATATCAGAAATTATTAACGCAGTTAGCGTCAGGTTTAATCCTTCAAATCGATTAAGTATTACTGCGTGTTGATATTATATATTCTAAAAATAAAAAAACCGCATTAATAAAATGCGGTTTGTAAATATATAAACTAAAACTATTTTTAATTATTAAAAATAACCACGAACACCAAAGCGGAAGTTTCTGCCAGGTAGTGGGGCTTTATCTTTAATAAATGAGCTATGCACAAAGCCTAACTCATCAGTAATGTTATCCACGTTTATATAAAGCTGTGCATCTACACTGCCTAAACCTAATTGGTAATTCGCTTGTGCATCAAATAACGTATAGCCGTCCGTTTTTGTTTCAAATGCAGTTACATCGTTTTGATCAAAGTAATGAGTACCCGTCAGTGTTAGTTGTAAGTCACCTAAATCGTACTGTAACTCAGAGCCTAATTTATTGGCAGGGATGCGCGGTAAATTGCCTTCGTCGTCTTTTAGTTTTGCACGAGTTGAGTCACCAAATACTTTAACCATAGCGCTTGGGGTTACTTGGTAATGTGCGTCAAACTCAATTCCATAAAGCTCTGCGTCTTTACTTGTAAACTGATAAACCGCAACAGCATCGTCATGTGCACCAATAGCTGATTCTAAACCATCTTCTTCATCGTAAACTAAACCCGTATTTTCTTGGAAATAAAAGTTTTTAATATCGTTATAGAAAAAGTTAACGGTGTAACCAAAATCACCGCTAAAACGCCTAAAGCTTAAATCTAGGTTTGTTGAAGTTTCTTGCTTGATATTTTCTGGCTCAAAATGCGCTTCATTATCTTCAATGTTGTAACCAAGACCTAGCTCATAAGTGCCAGTTGCAATGTGTAAACCATTTGATAAAAGCTCTGCCGAAAGTGGTGCTCGTTCTGAATGAGAAATACTTGTCGCAATACTATGACCCGGCTTGTACTGCCAAATGGCACCGGCAGAGGCGCTTAAATTGGTAAAGCTTTTATTGTATCCAATAGTTTCTTCGTCGCTATGATCTATTTCTACTTCATCGTGGCTATGTTCGTGTGCCGTGATTTGGCTTTCAATTTTGTAATCTTCTACACGTGCACCAAGCTCTATTGTCACGTCGCCAAATTCACGCTCTTCTAGTAAATATAATGCGTTAGTTGTAGTTACACTCGCGGGTGTAAATGCTTCTTCACCAATTGCATCGTAGTCAGAATCGCTGTAGTGATAGCCCATCATTCCGTGCCAATTAGCAAACTTATGCTCTACATTTAAACGTGCTTCAGTCGTTTTATTTTTAAAAGTAGTACCAATTTCGCCATCTTCAATTTCGCTGTGTGAATAATCTGTATAGCCAACACGTAGGTTGATGGTTTCAATCCAGTTATTATGAAGAGCGTAACTTACAAGCCCTTGCCAGCGGTCTTGCTCTAAATGTGCGTAAACTGGCTCTTCAGCAGCTTCATCTTCATGTTCTGCATGCTCTTCTTCAGTTTCACCTTCGTGATCGTGATGATGCTCATGCCCAGGAATACCGTAATCAGTATCAATGCTACCGTAAGAAAAACCAATCGTTAAGTGATCGCCAACATAGCTGGTACCAAAGTTGAGTGTTTCGCTATCAATAAAAGTATTTTCTACCGAGCTTTCGGTTTCAACATCGCCATCATCGTCGGCAATAGTAAAGGTCGGTGTTTGGTAATCATCGCCGCTGCGCTTAGTACCATCAAAATGAAAGTTAAAGCCTTCATTACCTGTTTCAAGTTTTGCAGCTACGGTGTTTGAATTTGACACCGTATCGTGGCTGTATTCAGCAGCGCCTGTAAGCTCGTCGATATTGCTAGTAGGAATACGGTTATCAACCACGTTTACAACGCCACCAATTGCACCAGAGCCATAAAGTAGGGTACTTGGACCGCGCAACACTTCAATTTGCTCTGCCGCTAGGCTGTCGCTTGATGTCGCGTGGTCTGGGCCAATTCGCGACGCATCGCTGGCATCTAATCCATTTTGTGTGATTTTAACGCGAGGGCCATCTAAACCACGAATAATTGGGCTTGATGATACAGGGCCAAAGTAACTTGCATTTACGCCTGGTAAACCTTTAAGAGTTTCGCCAAGTGTTGGTTTAGATTTATTTCTTAATTCATCACCAGATAGCACACTTACAGGAGAAATCATTTCTAGGCTGTTCTTATGAAGTGCAGAGGCATAAACAACCACTGTTTCAACCGATGTTGGTTTAAGTGACACAGACAGATTATTTGAAGATTCGGTAACAGTAATACGAGAGTCTATGTAGTTGTCTTTACTAATATGTAATTGGCTGTTTGCATCTATATCGATAGCAAACTCGCCTAAATCATTACTTTTAACGCTTTGGTTTTTGCCATGCACATGGATAGAGGCATTTTTAATTGGTTGATTTTTATCATCCATTACTTTACCAGTAACGGTTGCAGCCAAAGCTGATTGAGAACATAAAACAGAAAAAATAGCAGAGGAGATTAATGTTAACTTTGTCATGGATATATTGGTTCGTGGTTATTATGTTGTGATATAATATAACACCGCAAAATTAGCGAATCAACAATGTTATAGTATAACTTTTAATTTTGCGATGAATAATCTAAAAATGACGATTAAGCCAATATTATAAAAATTCAAATAATAGGTTTGTGAATAGAAAACTTGTCTATTTGACCGAAGAACTCATAGCGCTAACCGGTAAATCTATGTATTTAATAGCGGCTATCTATCATTATCGCATCTAGTTTATGCTGCGCTCTTGTCTGATTTGTTATATCTACAGATTCAATCATTTCGCATTCGTCGCGGATCATCTCTGAAATAAGACTAGGGTAGTGGCGGCAGTCTTCTGGGCGGTCGAGGTAAATGCTGCAGGTATACATGTTTTTAGCGAGAGGATCTTTTTTAGGCGCAATTTCTAAAAATGGGCACACTTGAAGTCTTAGGCCTGTTTTTGGGTCAAACCAAATTTCGTTGTTTTTAACGTATTCATAAATTTCGGGGTTAAAGAGCTCCCATAAATCTATTTCCTCTTTCGTTGCGCTTAAATCGCCGCCGCCATATTTAATACAGCATTTACCACACTGGTTGCATTCTTTCATAATTTGCTAATTTAGTTGGCTGTTAACGAGTTTAAGTTAGTTATTAGTGTAGCACCAAATTTATTATTAACGCTCTACTGAATTTACCCATCCTTTAATTTTTGGGTGTGTAAACAATAGTTAGATACAATAACTTAAGTTAAAACCCTTTGTTACATTTTATATAGTACAGGCTTTATTTAATGGTTTACTCTAAAGGTAGCGAAAAATGTTACAAACCCCGCTTGAGCAACTGTGTGATTGTTAAATGTTGCTGAGCGCAGATACCTAAGCAGGGCGTTATTATGAAGGAGGCTATCACTAGGTTAAAAACAGAATTTAATGCAAAGCTATTGTATTGGAACAATCTTAAAAGTAGCAAAGCTAAAGCGGTAATCATCCTATTATTTTTAGTTGTCATTGCACTTAAAGTGTTTACGACCATTTTTACGTTGGATTGGGTTGCAAGTTTATTCAGCGTGTAAGTTTACCAAGAGTAATTGCGATAAAGTTTAATCACAGAGTGTTTAACGCCTACGCGATGTTCATTATTAATGTATTATTACGCTATACACCAAATTAAATAAATCAGTTGTTTAAATACGTTTTATAATGACTGTAATGATACATTTTAGCTAAATTGAGTGAGTAAATGAGTTTAGCTGCATTAAAGGATAACCAGTGATGATGAATACAAAAGTATATAAAGCGGTACATGATCTAGCAGAAGATTTAATGGCGGCGGCTAACAAAAATAACCGTGAAAAGTTTGAGTCGTTATTTGCTCAATTAAAAGCTATTTGTATTGAAAACGAAAACACCTCAAAAGATCACCCTGTACAATGGGAAACTTTAGCTGATTTTACCGAAGAGTTAGAAGAGGCAATTACTACTTACGAAAAAGCATTAGAAAAGTCGATTGCGATTAATAACAAAGATCACATGTCGTCGGTTTCTTTTTCAATGGCTACATTACAGCTTGAGCTTGGCCAAAAAGATGAAGCTATTAAAAACCTTCAAAATGCTAAAGTCAGCGCCAATAAAATTGAAGACAAAGAGCTTAAAGCTGAAATACACGACCTACTAGAGTCGCTTATTGAAGAAGAAGGTTAAATACATAAAAGCATAACTTATCCATATTAAATGTGATTTTTGTGGATTTAGCTTGAGCTTAATAAAGCGCTGATGGTTTCTAGCCTCAGCGCTTTTTTATGTTCGCTATAAATACTAAACCAAAAGGAAAGGCTTATTATTGAGCTAGCTTATTCATAAAATCGACAATGTACTTTGCAATTTCTACTGGTTTTTCTTCAACGCTAAAGTGCCCTGAATCGAGTAAATGCAGTTCAGCGTTCGGTACATCTTTTAAGTATGCTTTAGCGCCTTCGGCTATAAACGCAGGGTCGTTTTTACCCCATATGATTAACGTTGGTGGTTGGTACTTGCGTAAATAAGCTTGCCACTTTGGATAGTCGAGAAGGTTGTTGTAGTAATCTTGTAGCAATTGCACTTGAATTACTCTATCGGCTTTGGTTTGTAAAAAGTGAAGATCATGCGTCCAGCTATCTGGGCTCATCACTTCTGGGTTACTTTGTACGTCTCGTAAATACTGCTTATTAATAATGGCTTGTTCAGACGTGAACGAATAAATTTTATCTTGCTGAGCTTTCGAACTATCTTCATTCGCGGCTTTAAAAAATGCTTGCCTCGGTAGGGTTAGCCCCTCTAAATACGCATTACCATTTTGTACAATAAGTGCATCAAGTTTATTAGGATTATTTAACAACATTCTAAAGCCTACAGGTGCTCCAAAGTCTTGTATATATAGGCTGTAGCGCTTTATTTTAAGCGTTGTTAGTAACCCTTCAACGTATTGAGCTAGTAATTCAAAAGTATATTTTTGAGTTTCTGGGTTTGGGCGTTCGCTGTATCCTGAGCCTAAATAATCGGGTGCAATTACATGATAACGACCTGATAAAAGCGGGATCAATTCTCGGTAGCTGTGTGAAGACGACGGATAGCCATGTAAAAGCACAATGGTTTGCTTATGCTGGATGCCAGCTTCTCGGTAAAATATCTTTTTACCGTTTACATTTGCATATTTGTAAGCGGTTTTTGAAGGCCATACAGCATCAGCGGCATATACCTGAGCGGTAAGCGTAGACATTGAAACTAATAAAAACACAATAAATGAGACGATGTGAGCAGGTTTTACTTTAAGGCTTTTTTGTATATCTGGGGGCATAAGTAAACTCGTTATTTTTGGTAATGACGCTTTATTTATTTACCAGACCTGTTATTTACACATTTATATTCAGATAATAACGTTGTAGTTTCACAGCAAAGAAGTGTACAGCAGGAGTAAGTGAAGCTTTGGACCTTACAAGATACTGATGAGCCAACAGTGGGCTAGGGCGTTAGCTCTTTATTGGCCGCTTTTTTGTATTTGAAATAGCTTATTAAATAAACGGCTATTGGAATCGTTGGGCTTAAAAATATGTGAGGATGGAAATAGATACCACGTTCGTCATATAGAAACACATATAACACGAGCGCAAACGTTGAAGGTAAGGGGAAGATTATTGCACCGTGCCCAACAGCAGCAAATAGTGTCCACGAGAAAACACTAGGCCAAATCACTGCTCTGATGTAAGCACCTTTATTAGTCGCTTTAGCCTTTTTAGCGTAATTACGTGAAACAAAATAAGATATTACCGTTGGAAACAAAGTTAAAATGATACTTAGCAGTATAAGCATAGTGATTCAATTCCTTTTGATATTATTTGCATAACCCAGTTTTTCACAATGTGTTAATTGGTTTGGGTTAATACCGTTTTTAAAGCAGCAATTTGCTTAATTTCATCAGCTGTTAATGCTTGATATAACCTAGGATAGGGCCAACCATAGCCCCATCTGAAAGTCGATGGTATATAAGGGCTGCCACCAAATCGAACTCCAGCAAGCATAATGTTCGCTATACTCGTTTCGCCGGCTTCAATAACACACTGTTGCAAGGCTTTATCTGCTTCTAAACGTTGCCAATAAGTGCCACCTTGCCAGTAGGCGTAGTCGTGCGCTTTACAACATGCAAGCCACAACTTTTTATCTTTTGTCGTGCCGTCCGGAAAAGCACTACAGCCATCTGATGTGAACGGTTTTATATTTTCAGCATTTACTGTATTACTTAATATGACCAGTAAGACAATGGAACTGAAACGCATTATTTTCATACGAAAGAGTGTATTAGTAAAATTATACATGATTTTAAGTGTTACTATTTTAGTTACAAATAATAACACTTTAAAAAGTATAAAAAAGGTTTTTACTGTTTATAGACCGGTTATGCTTATATGATAATTTTGATTTAGAGCTTTTTGTTTAGATATTTTATGCGTTCTATTTTCTTCGCTAGTTGCGAGGTGTTAATACTAAAAGTGCTGGTTAAAAAATTTACTACAATATTAGATTAAGGTTTACACATGGTGTGTTGCATTTGTACTTTAGGAGAGGAGCTGTGCTAGAACAAATAGAAAATTGGATTGACGCTACAAATTTAAAATACAGTAGTCAAAAAGTGAGTTGTGATAAATTCAGTAATGAATTTTATGGTTTTATCCTGCCGAGTTTTTAAAAAACGCGTATTACGTTGTTGTAGACCAAATACCAAAGCCAGACTTTGCGGGTCTGCGAGAAATGGGCCTAGGTGATTTTGTCGATATGGACGCGGCGGGTATAACGTATAAAAATACCTATTATCTACTTCCTGAGGTTGCAAAAGATTTGAGGGTTCATTTTCATGAGCTTGTGCATGTAGCGCAGTGGCTTAAACTTGGTCCAGACGCGTTTATGATGCGTTACATTAGTGAAATCCAACATGTAGGATACAATGACGCTCCGCTTGAAAAAATGGCATATGCGCTGGATACGCAATTTGCAAGTAAAGGCAATAAAATAGACGTGCTTAGGCACGTAGCCCAAACGCTGTAACTCAATTTTAGGTTGAAAGGAGTTTATATGTACAGAATTATTGGGTGTTTACTTACTTTAGCGTGTATTAATAGTAATGCAGCATCGTTTGAAGAAGATATTGTTTCAGCTCTGCTTGAGCGTACAACTCATGATGTGTCTTACGACGGCGCTTATCGCTCTATTGGCTACCCTGGTGGGGATGTACCTAAAAATATAGGTGTGTGCACCGATGTAATAATTAGAAGTTACAGAAAGTTGGGGATCGATTTACAGAAACTCGTGCATGAAGACATGCAAAAAAACTTTGCGCTGTATCCATCTAAACGTATTTGGGGCTTAACTAAGCCTGATAAAAATATAGATCACCGACGTGTTCCAAATTTACAAGCTTACTTTGAGCGCCATGCAAACGTATTGAGTAAATCCAACAAAGTGAGTGATTATAAAACCGGCGATATAGTAACGTGGATGTTACCAGGTAATTTACCTCATATAGGTATGGTGATTAATGAGTTATCTCAAGATACGGGTAACCCACTTATTGTGCATAATATAGGGCGTGGTCCGCAAAAAAGCGATATGCTTTTTGATTATAAAATTACCGGACATTACCGGTTCGTTCCACACTATTGATAAGTTTAATAAACGATAGATGTAAGAATTGATTTTTATTTCAGATCAATACTTACATTGCCATTGGGTTTACAGCAGCACAGGAGTATTTCGCCTTCGCGCACAAACGCAAGTGGCTCTTCGTTATATTCAACACTACCTGACACTAACGTTGCTCTACAAGCGCCGCAGTAACCTTCACGGCATTGGAATGCGACGTCTATTTTCATGGACTCTAAGCACTGTAAAAGAGAAGGGCAGCCAGCGGTAAATTCTATACACTGGCTGTTTTCTGCAAGCGTTATGCTTGCAGTAGACTTGTCACTCATTATAAATCAAAATCACCAAATTCTGATGCATCAACTTGAGAGTCTATTTGACCAACAAGGTATGAGCTAATTTCTGCTTCTTGAGGCGCTACTTGCACGTTATCAGACACTAACCACGAGTTTATCCATGGGATAGGGTTACTGTTATTTTCAAACTGTGCTGGCAAGCCAATGGCAGTCATACGTGCATTAGTAATGTATTCAACGTACTGACATAAAATATGTTTATTTAAGCCAATCATTGAACCATCTTTAAATAAATACTCAGCCCACTCTTTTTCTTGCTCTGCAGCATCAACAAACATTTTAATCGCTTCGTCGCGGCATTGGGCTGCAACAATCGCCATTTCTGGGTCATCTTTACCGTCTTGCATAATGTTTAAAATATGCTGAGTACCCGAAAGGTGAAGTGCCTCATCGCGCGCAATAAGCTTGATGATTTTAGCGTTACCTTCCATCAATTCACGCTCAGCAAACGCAAACGAACATGCAAAGCTTACGTAAAAGCGAATCGCTTCAAGAATATTTACCGACATCATAGCTAGGTATAGTTTCTTTTTAAGCTCAAACAAATTCACGATAACAGTTTTACCATTAATCTCGTGCTTGCCTTCACCGTATAAATTGTAAAGCGATACAGAGTTGATTAAGTCGTCGTAGTATTTAGTTACGGCATCAGCACGTTCGCTAATTTTATCGTTGCTAACAATGTCATCAAAAATAAGTTCAGGTGCTTGTGTTACGTTACGGATAATATGTGTGTATGAACGGCTGTGAATCGTTTCACTAAATGCCCACGTTTCTATCCATGTTTCAAGCTCTGGTAGCGATACAATAGGAAGTAGGGCAACGTTTGGCGAACGACCTTGCACACTATCAAGTAGAGTTTGGTATTTTAGGTTACTTAAAAATATATGCTTTTCGTGATCGGGTAACGCTTGAAAGTCTAAACGGTCTTTACTTACATCTACTTCCTCAGGACGCCAAAAGAAAGACAGTTGCTTCTCGATTAGTTTTTCAAAAATTGGGTATTTTTGTTGGTCGTAACGAGATACGTTTACAGTTTGGCCAAAAAACATTGGCTCTTGCATTTGGTTATTATGGTTTCGGCTAAAAGTAGTATAAGACATGTTTATCACTCAAAAAACTATCAGAAAAAGCGGGCTAAATGCCCGCTTAAAATAAAAATCAGCAGTTATATTTTACACGCGCCGCCTTCACAATCATCATCTTCCACTTCTGGAGTATCTTCTTGCATATCTGAGGCACCATCACGAGTATTGTGGTAGTACAAGGTTTTAACACCTAGTTTGTACGCGCTTAGTAAGTCTTTTAATAAGACTTGCATAGGTACTTTACCGCCTTCGAACTTGTTTGGATCATAATTTGTATTTGCAGAAATTGTTTGGTCTACAAATTTTTGCATTATACCAACAAGCTGCAAGTAACCATCGTTTGATGGAATGTCCCACAGTAGCTCGTATTGATCTTTTAAACGCTCATACTCAGGAACAACTTGCTTTAAAATACCGTCTTTACTTGCTTTAACGCTAATATGTCCACGTGGTGGCTCAATACCATTTGTTGCATTAGAGATTTGCGACGATGTTTCTGATGGCATTAACGCACTTAGTGTTGAGTTACGCATACCGTGCTCTTTAATATTTGCACGTAGTGTATCCCAATCAAGATGAAGTGGCTCATCACAAATTTTATCTAAATCACGTTTGTACGTATCTGTTGGCATAATGCCTTGTGAATACGTTGTTTCGTTAAACTTAGGACAGGCACCACGCTCTTTAGCAAGCTCGTTTGATGCTTTCATCAAGTAGTATTGAATAGCTTCAAAAGTTTTATGTGTTAATGCATTTGCGCTGCCATCTGAATAACGCTTACCGTTTTTAGCTAGGTAGTATGCGTAGTTAATTACACCTATACCAAGTGTACGACGACCCATAGTTGCATTTTTAGCAGCCGGTACTGGGTAGTCTTGGAAATCAAGTAAGTTATCAAGTGCGCGTACTGCAAGTTCAGCTAGCTCTTCAAGCTCATCAAGTGATTCTATTGCACCTAAGTTAAACGCAGACAGTGTACAAAGGGCAATTTCGCCTTCTTCGTCATTTACGTTATTAAGTGGCTTAGTTGGCAATGCAATTTCTAAACATAAGTTAGATTGGCGAATAGGCGCGACTTTAGCAATGAACGGGCTATGTGTATTACAGTGGTCCACATTTTGTAAATAAATACGACCTGTACTTGCACGCTCTTGCGCAAACATAGAGAAAAGCTCAATCGCTTTAATGCGTTTTTTACGAATCGATTCGTCTTGTTCGTATTTTACGTAAAGCGCGTCAAACTCAGCTTGGTCTTCAAAAAATGCATCGTAAAGACCAGGCACATCTGATGGGCTAAATAACGTAATGTAGTCGTCTTTAATTAAACGAGAGTACATTAGTTTATTAAACTGTACGCCGTAATCTAGGTGGCGAACGCGGTTATCGTCTACACCACGGTTATTTTTAAGTACAAGTAGGTTCTCTACTTCTAAATGCCAAAGCGGGTAGAACAATGTTGCAGCGCCGCCACGTACACCACCTTGCGAACAACTTTTAACAGCTGTTTGAAAGTGCTTATAAAAAGGAATACAACCTGTGTGGTACGCTTCGCCGTTACGAATATGGCTACCTAGCGCACGAATTCGACCAGCATTAATACCAATACCTGCGCGTTGTGAAACGTATTTAACAATAGCAGATGATGTAGCGTTAATTGAATCAAGGCTATCGCCACATTCAATTAATACACACGAGCTAAACTGGCGAGTAGGTGTACGTACACCCGACATAATTGGCGTTGGTAGAGATATTTTAAATAACGATACTGCGTCGTAAAAGCGCTTAATGTAAGAAACGCGTGTTTCACGTGGGTAGTCAGAGAATAAGCTCGCTGCTACTAAAATATATAAAAACTGTGCACTTTCGTAGATTTCACCCGATACACGGTTTTGAACGAGATACTTACCTTCAAGCTGTTTTACAGCCGCGTAGCTAAAGTTAAGATCGCGAGAATGATCAAGATATGCATCAAGCTCGTCTAATTCTTGCTCTGTGTAATCTACTAATAAGTGAGCATCGTAGCGTTTATCGCCAACCATTTTTGTTACGTGGTCAAATAAACGTGGTGGCTCAAATTGACCGTACGCTTTTTTACGTAAATGGAATACAGCTAAACGTGCAGCTAAGTATTGATAATCAGGCGATTCTTTTGAAATCTGATCCGCTGCTGCTTTAATGATGGTTTCGTGAATGTCTTTAGTACGAATACCGTCGTAAAACTGAATGTGCGATTTTAATTCAACTTGCGAAACCGAAACGTTGCTTAAACCTTCGGCGGCCCATTCAATAACGCGATGGATCTTATCCAGATCAAGAGGTTCTTTGCGCCCGTCACGTTTGCTTACAGATAACTGTTGGTTCATTTGCCTGTATTCCTTGGGAATTATGTATTTTGACCAATGCTTTATGCCTCGCCGAAGCAAGGTACATACTCATTTATTATAGGTTTCACCGTATTGGCGAATTTAATTGAATAACATTTGGCCACAATATCTGGTGTTGTTCAATTTAGAGATCACAAGATAGTGTGGTCTGAGTTGTTTTGCAAGGGACATAATTGCCCCTGTTTGTGGATAACTTTGGGATAACGCATTTGTGTTAGTAGACACTCACCTTCGAACAATCATTTAAGTTGAAATATGCAAAAATCAACTAATGATCTGCTAAATTTACTCATTTTAAAAATAAATTTTGACTGCTTTTTTTATCAGCAAGCTTTGTGTGAAAACTAACACAATCACAATATATAGTGTTTATTAATTAACATAGCACTATATATGGTTTCAGTGCACTATCTAAGTGAGTTGTTTAGTGTTCATGGTTGAACGCTTTTATAAATAAAAAGCATAATTAGAGGGAAGATATAGAAATGGGCTAAAAGATAGCCCATTTAAATTTATACAAAGAGCATGCTGCTCAGTGTAATAATTTTAAAAATACCTATTATTACACTTTCTGATATTTCTATAGATAAACTGAACTTCAATTTTAGTTATCCTAAATCTGAGTTAGTCACTTGCTGAGAATATAAGAATAAGTTACGCTCAAACTTCCAAACTTGGGCACTTTCTTAAAACTCGAGCAAGTGTCTTTGCTAACATCATATTCAAAATTTGAGTATGGTGTTAGCCCCTCCACTTAATTGAAATATCAATCCCATCAAAGTGTTAATAAAACTCTAATGTGGTCTGAGTTGTTTTGCAAGGGACATAATTGCCCCTATTTGTGGATAACTTCGGTATAGCGTATTTGTGTTAGTAGACGCTCACACTTAAACGACCACTCAACCAAAGGCGTTTAAAAAGTAAACTAATGATCTGCTAAATTTACGCATTTTAAAAATAAATTCTGACTGCTTTTTTTATCAGCAAGCTTTGTGTGAAAACTAACATAATCACAATATATAGTGTTTAATAATTAACATAGCACTATATATGGTTAAAACCATCAATTGGGCTTAGCCAGTTAAAATTGGCTTCCCAAGCTATCGCTTCATCTTTACTTGGGATGTAACCCCAAAGTGCCGTTGCGGTATGCATACCTGCCGCTTTGCCTGCTTGTATGTCACGTTGTGCATCACCAATGTATAAACAACGGCTTGGTTCTACCTGCATAAGCTTTGCACAATGTAGCAGTGGTAGAGGTGATGGCTTCGCTTCAGCTAATGTGTCGCCACTTATTACCACACTGGCATTTTTTAATGCGGGAATAGCTGCCACTAAAGGATCGGTTAAAAACCCTGGTTTATTAGTCATGATCCCCCATTTGATCTTTTTCTGATCAAGGGCGATAAGTAACGATTCAACTCCGCTGAAGCAACGTGTGTGATTTGCTATGTTTGTGGCGTACTCGTCAACTAATTGCTTTATAAGCTCGCTTTGGGGTTGTTTAGCCCATAATTCTTTAAAACCAGCCTCTAATAATGCGCCTGCGCCGTTAGATGCCGCAGGACGGTATATATCACTACTAACAGGTTCTATTTTATTGCTAATAAGAACTGCGTTTAAAGCGGCACCTAAATCATCAGCGGTGTCGAGTAGGGTGCCGTCTAAATCAAATAAAAATGCATCGTACTCAATAAGGGGTAGGGGGGCTTGAGAGTTAGCCATTAAGCTAACTTCTCAAAATAAAGTATGTAATTTACGCTAACGTCACTATTGAGCGTATATTGCTTTGATAGTGGGTTATAAGAAAGCCCTGTACTTGCACGAACTTTTAAACCGGCTTGCTCTGCCCATGCAATAAGTTGTGCAGGCTTTATAAACTTTTTATGGTCGTGTGTACCTTCAGGCACCATTTTTAAGAGTTTTTCAGCGCCAACAATCGCGTATAAATATGCTTTAGGTGTTTTGTTCAGGGTTGAAAAAAACACGTCCGCGCCTGGTTTGGCAAGTGCAGCTACAGCATGAATGATAGATGCTGGGTCGGGAACGTGCTCAAGCATTTCCATACACGTTATTACATCAAAGCGCTCAGGGTACTGTGTTGCAAACTCTTCTGCAGGCACTTTTATATAATCTACATTTACGCCAGTTTCTAAACTGTGCAACTTAGCAACGGTTAGAGGCTCTTGGCCCATATCGATGCCAGTTACTTTTGCACCCATACGCGCCATGCTTTGGCTTAAAATACCGCCGCCACAGCCAACGTCGAGTGCTTCTTTATCGAATAAGCCTTGCGTTTTGTTTGCTATAAAGTCTAAACGTAACGGGTTAATTTCGTGAAGAGGTTTGAATTCTCCGTCTAGGTCCCACCAACGCTCAGCGATGGCTTCAAATTTTGCTATTTCTGCGTGATCTACATTTTGATGTTCGGTCATAAAATACTTCCTCGTCAATCTGAGGCCATTATATAGGGCTAAATTGATAAATCGCAAAGTTTTGCGCCTGTAAATTAAAATTAATTGTGATAGCATGGCTGTTAGAAATAATAACAATACTCTTAATACCCAATACCGGGTTGTTGAGAGCTGATACTGAAGGAATGTGATATCAAATGACTGATCTCGCCAATGAAATTCTGCCAGTCAATATTGAAGACGAGTTAAAAAACTCCTACTTAGATTACGCAATGAGCGTAATAGTAGGACGTGCATTACCAGACGTACGTGACGGCTTAAAACCTGTTCATCGCCGCGTTTTGTTTGCAATGAACGAGCTTAGTAATGACTGGAACAAGCCTTACAAAAAATCGGCCCGTGTGGTCGGTGACGTAATCGGTAAATACCATCCACACGGCGACAGTGCAGTTTATGACACGATAGTTCGTATGGCTCAGCCATTCTCACTACGTTATATGCTTGTAGATGGCCAAGGTAACTTCGGTTCGGTTGATGGTGATTCAGCAGCGGCAATGCGTTATACAGAAGTACGTATGGCAAAAATGTCGCATGAGTTATTAGCCGATCTTGAAAAAGAAACGGTTGATTTCGTTCCTAACTACGACGGCACTGAGTTCATCCCTGACGTGTTACCTACGAAAGTCCCTAATTTATTAGTGAATGGTTCGTCGGGTATTGCAGTAGGTATGGCTACAAATATACCACCACATAACTTAACTGAAGTTGTGAACGGTTGTTTGGCACTTATTCAAAATCCTGATTTAACTATTTTAGAGTTAATGGATTATATCCCTGGTCCTGATTTCCCAACGGCTGCAATTATCAACGGTAAAAAAGGCATTGAACAAGCCTATTTAACTGGCCGTGGTAAAGTGTACATGCGTGCACGCGCCGACGTCGAAACCGATGAAAAAACAGGCCGTGAAACAATCATCGTTCACGAAATTCCTTATCAAGTTAATAAAGCCCGTTTAATTGAAAAAATTGCAGAGCTTGTTAAAGATAAGAAAATTGAAGGTATTAGTGCACTACGTGATGAATCAGATAAAGACGGTATGCGTATCGTTATTGAAATTAAACGTGGTGATGTAGGCGAAGTTATTTTAAATAACTTGTATTCACAAACTCAGTTACAAACTGTGTTTGGTATGAATATGGTTGCATTAATTAACAACCAACCTAAGTGTTTTAATCTAAAAGAAATGCTTGAAGAGTTTATTATTCACCGCCGTGAAGTAGTAACTCGTCGTACCGTGTTTGATTTACGCAAAGCGCGTGACCGTGCTCATACGCTTGAAGGTTTAGCAATTGCGCTTGCTAACATTGACCCAATTATCGAGCTTATTCGTAAATCACCTACACCTGCTGAAGCTAAAATTGCTTTAACTGCACGTCCGTGGGAATTAGGTCATGTACAAGGTATGCTTGAAAAAGCAGGCGAAGATAATGTAGCCCGTCCAGATTGGCTTGCTGATGATTTAGGTATTCGCGACGGTCAATACTATATTTCTGAGCAACAAGCTCAAGCAATTCTAGATTTGCGTTTACACAAGCTGACTGGTCTTGAACACGAAAAAATCTTAACTGAATATCAAGCGTTATTAGAGTTAATTGCTGAGCTACTTTATATTTTGGCAACACCTGAGCGTTTGATGGAAGTTATTCGTGACGAACTAGTTGAAATTAAAGCGCAGTATGGCGACGAACGTCGTACAGAAATTAATGCAGCGGCTCACGATATCAGCCTTGAAGACTTAATTACCGAAGAAAACGTTGTTGTAACGCTTTCTCACGAAGGGTATGTGAAGTATCAGGCATTGTCTGATTACGAAGCACAGCGTCGTGGTGGTAAAGGTAAGTCAGCAACGAAGATGAAAGATGAAGATTTCATTGAACGTCTGTTAGTTGCAAATACACACGATACTATTTTATGTTTCTCTACGGCCGGTCGTTTATATTGGCTTAAAGTGTATCAGTTACCACTAGCAAGTCGTGCAGCGCGCGGTAAGCCAATTGTTAACCTGTTACCACTTGAAGCTGATGAACGTATTACTGCTATATTGCCAGTACGCGAGTACGCAGAAGATAAATATATCTTTATGGCAACTGCATTCGGTACAGTTAAGAAAACACCATTAACGGCTTACAGTCGTCAACGTGCAAGCGGTATTATTGCTGTTAACTTAAATGATGGCGATAGCTTGATCGGTGTTGATATTACCGATGGTAGCAACGAAATTATGTTGTTCACTGATGCAGGTAAAGTTGTACGCTTCAAAGAAGCTGAAGAAACAACAGTTGTTGATGAAAACGGCAACCCAGTATTAGACGAAGAAGGTAACCCTGAGATTCGCTTCAAAGGTGTTCGCCCAATGGGTCGTACTGCTACAGGTGTTCGTGGTATTAAAATGCCAGACGAGCAACGCGTAGTATCGTTAATTGTACCAAAAACTGACGGTGCTATTCTAACAGTAACTGAAAATGGTTACGGTAAGCGTACACAACTTGAAGATTACCCATCTAAGAGTCGTGCAACACAAGGTGTTGTATCAATTAAGGTGAGTGAACGTAACGGTGCTGTTGTTGGTGCTGTGCAAGTTGATGACAACGATGAAATAATGATTATTTCGAATCGTGGTACCTTAGTACGAACTCGCGTTAATGAAGTTTCAACGGTTGGACGTAACACACAAGGTGTTATTTTGATCAGAACTATTGACGGAGAGCAAGTAGTTGGTTTACAACGTATAGAAGAGATTGAAGTTACAGAAAGTGACTTAATTGATATTGAAGACGTTGAAACAGTAGATACGGTTATTGATGAAGTAGCGGATGATAATCCTCCTTCAGAATAATTGATATTGAAAAAGCGGCCTTGGCCGCTTTTTTTAATGTTGTTGAAAAAAATTAATAGGGTGTGAAATTATACTCATACCAATTCGCTTAATTAAGAGATCTATTTTGAGGGTGGAAAAACGTGTTGATAGCTAGGCAAAAAATTCGCTATTTAGTTGTTCTAAATGAGAATTTTTTAACGCAAGTAGCGACACGTTTAGCCCCGCAAAATGATTAAGTATTATTGCGGATTGGTATTATTCATTAAATTTTAAAGGTTTAGCGGATTGGTATTAAATGTTCATGCTTAGTAGTTAAATTACTGGAATGAGGCAAAGGTAATGAGTAAATATAATTTTTGTGCGGGGCCAGCTATGCTTCCGCAAGCGGTTATGAAAAAAGCGCAAAAAGAGTTTCTAGATTGGCAAGACCTAGGTGTGTCTGTGATGGAGATTAGCCATCGCAGTAAAGAGTTTTTAGCGCTTACAGCTAAATGTGAAGCTAGCCTTCGTCGCCTAATGAATATTAGTGATGAATTTGAAGTGCTGTTTATGCATGGTGGTGGTCGTGGCCAGTTTAGTGCTGTGCCATTAAACTTACACCAAGAAGGCAAAACAGCGTTTTATTGCGAGAATGGCGTATGGTCGAAAAGCGCCAGAGATGAAGCGAATAAGTTTACTCAAACGTCTTTTACGGATGTCCGTAATGATGCTGATGGTGAGTTTTCAATTAAAGACGTTGCTGATTGGGAATTACCAGAAGACGCTGCGTACATCCACTATTGCCCTAATGAAACTGTCGATGGCTTAGAGATTTTTGATGTACCAAGCCACCCAACAGCTCCGATTATTGCTGATATGTCTTCAACTATTTTATCGCGTGAGATAGACGTTAATAAATTTGATTTGATTTACGCTGGTGCGCAAAAAAATATCGGTCCATCGGGCATATCAATTGTTATTGTTCGTAAAGCATTACTTGAGCGCGAAGGTTTGCCAAAGCCCGGTATTTTAGATTACGCACTTGAAGCAAAGCAGGGCAGTATGTTTAATACCCCACCTACCTTTGCTTGGTATTTAGCGGCTGAAGTATTTGAATGGCTTGAAAGCAATGGTGGGGTAAAAGCCATGGAAGCACAAAATATTGCTAAAGCAAATTTACTGTATGATTTTATCGATAACTCAGATTTTTATTCAAATATAGTCGCTAAACATTGCCGCTCACGCATGAATGTTCCATTTTGGTTAAACGATGAAAGCTTAAATAGCAAATTTGTTGCTCAATCAAACGAGGCCGGTTTACTTGCACTTGAAGGTCACAGAATTGTGGGCGGTATGCGCGCAAGTATTTATAACGCTATGCCTCTTGAAGGTGTTCAAGCACTTGTAGATTTTATGGCTGCATTTGCAAAGGAGCACAGCTAATGGAGCAGCTCCGTTTAGAACCTATTTCTAAAGTAAATGGCACGGTAACCCTACCAGGTTCAAAGAGTCTATCGAACAGAATTTTATTATTAGCAGCACTGGCAAACGGTACCACCGTTGTAGAAAACTTACTTGATAGTGACGATATACGCCATATGCTGGGTGCTTTAAAGTTATTAGGCGTAAATGTAACTTTAAATGATGAACACACTGTAGCGACCGTAAAGGGAGTTGGTGGTGTGTTTAATACACCTACTGAGCCCTTGTTTTTAGGTAATGCAGGTACTGCTTACAGACCTTTAACGGCTGTACTTGCTGCCGTTGCTGGTGAGTATGAGCTAATTGGCGAGCCACGTATGGAAGAGCGTCCGATAGGTCACTTAGTTGATGCTCTACAAGCGCTTGGTGGTGATGTTACCTATACAAAACACAAAGACTATCCACCACTTAAAATTGTAGGTGGTCAAATAAAAGGTGGTGAGGTTGAAATTGACGGTAGTATTTCAAGTCAATTTTTAACGGCTCTATTAATGGCAGCGCCATTATTTAGCGGTGATACAACGATAACGATTAAAGGTACTTTAGTATCTAAACCTTATATTGATATTACGCTTGATGTAATGGCACGTTTTGGTGTTAGTGTTGAACACAGTAATTATGCAACTTTTAAAGTTAACGGTGGTCAACAGTATCAATCACTCGAACGAATTATGGTTGAAGGCGATGCATCTTCTGCTTCTTACTTTGTTGCTGCGGCTGCAATTGCTGGCGGCGAGATTGAAATTAAAGGCGTGGGTGCTAAATCAGTTCAAGGTGATATAGGCTTTGCTAAAGTAATGGAGCAAGTAGGCGCAAAAATCGATTGGTATGATGAGCGTTTAGTTGTTCGCAAAGGCGAATTAAAAGGCGTAGATATTGACGCTAATGCAATTCCTGATGCTGCTATGACCCTTGCAACTGTTGCTCTTTTCGCTAAAGGCCCAACTGCCATTCGTAACATTTATAACTGGCGAGTAAAAGAAACAGACCGTTTATATGCGATGGCAACTGAGCTTAGAAAAGTAGGTGCAGAAGTGGTAGAAGGGCATGACTTTATAGAAATCACACCGCCTAAACACTTCAACGATGTAGCAATAGACACTTACGACGATCACCGTATAGCCATGTGTTTTGCAATGGTTGCCGTTGGTGGAAAGCCAATAACGATTAATGATCCAAAGTGTACCTATAAAACATTTCCTACATTTTTCAATGTTTTAGCGTCAGTCAGTGAATAAGCTAATTAGAAGTAATTACAAAAGTTACACACTAATAGCAGATATATTTTAATAACTGACGTATAATGTCGCGGTTTATTTAGGTGTGCATTGGAGGAGGTTTTAAATGCAGGCGTTATTAATGCCCGTGATCACCGTTGATGGCCCAAGTGGTTCAGGTAAAGGAACTGTTTGTCGCTTGTTAGCCGACAAGTTAGGGTGGGATGTATTAGATAGCGGTGCGATTTATCGCGTTTTATCTTTAGCTGCACTTCATCACCAAATTGCATTAGATAATGAAGAAGGGCTTGTCCCTCTTGCTGCAAATTTAGATGTGCAGTTTTTGGTAGATAGCCAAACTAATGCAGGAAAAGTTATTTTAGAAGGCGAAGATGTAACCACTACTATTCGTAATGAAGAAGTAGGCGCTGCAGCATCAAAAGTTGCAGCATTACCTCGCGTTCGTGAAGCGTTATTACGTCGCCAGCGTGCATTTCGCACTGAAAACGGCTTAATTGCCGATGGCCGTGATATGGGCACTGTGGTTTTTCAAGATGCGCCGTTAAAAATATATTTAACAGCAAGTGCAGAAGAGCGTGCTCGTAGACGCTTTGTTGAGTTGAATACGCGCGGTCTTGATGTTACACTAAGTGGTCTATTACAGGACATTCAAGCTCGTGACGAGCGCGATATGAATCGTGCCGTTGCTCCGCTTGTACCTGCAGATGATGCTATTGAGCTTGATACTAGCGAGCTCAATGCACAGCAAGTGTTTGATAAGGTAATAACTTTATTGGATATTGCAATCTCTGAAGGTAAGCTTCCTAAACGAAGCTAAAACACATTTTATGCGCCAGCAGGATGCCAGTGCTATTTTAACAACCCCATGCAGCATGGTTGCTTATTGGTATAATATATAGAGACGTATATTCGTATGTCAGAAAATTTTGCGCAGTTATTTGAAGAAAGCTTAAAGGGTTTTGAAGCAGAGCAAGGCTCTATCGTTAAAGGTACAGTAATCTCAATCGAGAACAACATTGTACTTGTAGATGCTGGTCTTAAATCAGAAAGTGCTATCCCTGCTGAGCAGTTCAAAAATGCTGCTGGTGAACTTGAAGTTGCTGTTGGCGACGAAGTAGATGTTGCACTAGATGCAATTGAAGACGGTTTCGGTGAAACTATACTTTCTCGTGAGAAAGCTAAGCGTCACGAAGCATGGATCCGTCTTGAGAAAGCATGTGAAGAGCAAGAGACTGTTACTGGTGTTATCAACGGTAAAGTTAAAGGCGGTTTCACAGTTGAAGTTGATTCAATCCGTGCTTTCCTACCTGGTTCACTTGTTGATGTTCGTCCAGTACGTGACACAACTCACCTTGAAGGCAAAGAGCTTGAATTTAAAGTAATCAAGCTTGACCAAAAACGTAACAACGTTGTTGTTTCACGTCGTGCAGTTATCGAATCTGAAAACTCACAAGAACGTGAAGAGCTTCTTGCTAACCTTGTTGAAGGCCAAGAAGTTAAAGGTATCGTTAAGAACCTTACTGACTACGGTGCATTCGTTGACCTTGGTGGTGTTGATGGTCTACTACACATTACTGATATGGCTTGGAAGCGTGTTAAGCACCCTTCAGAAATCGTTAATGTTGGCGACGAAATCGCAGTTAAAGTTCTAAAATTCGACAAAGATAAAACTCGTGTATCTCTAGGCCTTAAACAGCTTGGTGAAGATCCATGGGCAGCTATCGCTGGTCGTTACCCAGAAGGTTCTAAACTTTCTGGTCGTGTTACTAACCTTACAGATTACGGCTGTTTCGTGGAAATCGAAGAAGGCGTTGAAGGTTTAGTACACGTTTCTGAAATGGATTGGACTAACAAAAACATCCATCCTTCAAAAGTTGTTAGCTTAGGCGACACTGTTGAAGTTATGGTTTTAGAAATTGACGAAGAACGTCGTCGTATTTCTCTTGGTCTTAAGCAATGTATTGCTAATCCTTGGCAGGAATTTGCTCGTCTACAAAACAAAGGCGATCAAGTTACTGGTAAGATCAAATCAATCACTGACTTCGGTATCTTTATCGGTCTTGACGGTGGTATTGACGGTCTTGTACACCTTTCAGACATTTCTTGGAATACACCTGGCGAAGAAGCTGTACGTGAATTCAAGAAAGGCGACGAAATCACTGCTATCGTATTGCAAGTTGACCCAGAGCGTGAACGTATCTCTCTAGGTGTTAAGCAAATCGAAGCTGACCCATTCAATAACTACCTTGATGCAAACAAAAAAGGTGCTATTGTTAAAGGTAAAGTGACTGAAGTTGATGCGAAAGGCGCAACTGTTGAACTTATCGAAGGCGTTGAAGGTTACATCCGTGTAGCTGATATCGCTCAAGAACGCGTTGAAGATGCAACTACTGTTGTTTCTGTAGGCGACGAGATTGAAGTTAAATACGTTGGTGTTGATCGTAAGAACCGCACTTTAAGCTTATCTGTAAAAGCTCTTTTCGAAGCAGAAGAGAAAGAAGTACTAGAGAAGCTTAAGAAAGAAGAGCCAGTGTTTGAAAACGCAATGGCAGCTGCTTTCGCAAATGCACAAAAAGACTAATATATAATTAGTTTTTAGTTGGAAGGGCATTTTTTGCCCTTCCTATATCTCTTTTTAAGGAAACGCTATGACTAAGTCAGAACTGATAGAAACACTTGCGGAACAACACGCACACGTTCCAGTGAAAGATGTTGAGAATGCTGTAAAAGAAATTCTTGAACAAATGGCCGGCTCATTATCTACTTCAGATCGTATTGAGATCAGAGGTTTTGGTAGTTTCTCTTTGCATTTCCGCGCTCCTCGCACAGGTCGTAATCCTAAGACAGGCGATACAGTTGAGCTTGAAGGAAAGCATGTACCTCATTTTAAACCAGGCAAAGAATTACGCGACCGCGTAAATGAAAGCATTGCCTAGTTAACTTAGTGGAGTAGTTACTTGTTCAAGGTATTAAAAATTATTCTGGTTGCGCTATGCCTCATCAGTGCATTTGTATTAGGGTCACAAAACCCACAGTTAGTACAAATAAATTATATTATAGCCAGTAATACACTACCTTTAGCTGTAATAATAAGTATCTGCTTTTTATTAGGTGTTTTAGTGGGTTGTTTTATTAGCTTTAAATTGTTTTCACAATTAAAGTGGCAAAACTACCGCTTAAAAAAACAATTAGCGCCTGAAAAAGATAAAAAAAAGCTTGCCGCGAATAAAGACACCTAACTATGATTGAGCTTTTGTTTTTACTATTACCTGTTGCCGCCGGTTACGGCTGGATTATGGGTAAAAACAGTGCTAAAAACCAAGCTCATCAACTAAATCGTCAGATCACTTCTGAATACAGCAAAGGCTTAAAGTTTCTACTCGACAGAGAAGAAGACCAAGGCTTAGAGCACTTGATTAATTTGCTTGAAGTTTCAGCTGACTCTGTTGAACACTATTCTACACTTGCCACCATGTTTCGCCGTAGAGGTGAATTAGACCGCGCAATTAAAATTCATGAACTTCTATTAAAACACCCAGGCTTAAATGAACAACAAGCTGCAACTAGCCGTTTAGAACTTGCCGAAGATTATATAATGGCTGGTCTACTAGATAGTGCAGAAGAGCACTTAGTTTGGTTAGTTAAGGCTGGCCATGTAGAAGCGCTAGACCCTATTATTACTTTATATTCGCAAACCCGTGAATGGGAAAAAGGCATCAACATGTTTGAAGCCCACAGCGAACTATTTTCAAAAGAACAACAATTTAAAGCGATTGCTAATTTTTATTGTGAATCAGCTTTAAGTGATAACACACCCCAACTAATGAGAAAAGCGATTAGCTTAAATTATAAAGCCGTACGTCCGCTTTACGAGTTAGGATTAGTTGCTTACGCGAAAGAAGATTACGTTAAAGCTATTTATTACTGGCGTGAGCTTGTATCACAATTCACTTTGTTTGCGCCGTTGTTTATTGATGAGCTAGCTCACAGCTATAAACAATTAAATTTAACGCATCAATTCCATGAATTAGTCAGTGACTTGTTAGAAAAGGGCGGTGTATTAATTAAAATAAAACATTGCCAAGCATTGCTTGAGCAAGGACACACTAAACAAGCCTTTGAATTTCTAACTGATAGCTTAAAACGTCAACCTACTATACGTGGTTTCAGTTTTTTACTGCAATTAATGGGTGACCAAAATAAAAATACTAAAGAAGTACTTAATGAAATTGATAAGCTTGTAACCTCTTATATTGCTACAAAACCTGATTTCCAATGTCAGCATTGCGGTTTTACAAGCTACACCATATATTGGAATTGCCCTTCTTGTAAGCATTGGGAAACCATTGTTCCAAGTCGAGGCTTAGACGGATTTTAATAACCCCTTAAATAATATCGGATTTAACTATGATAATTTTAGCAAATTAAACTGAGAGTTTACTGGGTTGGAATTTTTTGATGTTGTGTCTATATAAATTTCTCTACACCTTCTCTCAAATTACCAGCTAGCACTATTGCATTAAATCTACTTATACAATTACTTTATATCAATTCGCTTAATTAAGTGGTCTGTTTTGAGGTAAGAAAATTGTGTCGATAACAAGGCAAAAAATTTCGTAATATTATTGTTCTATATAAGAAATTTTTAACGCAGTTAGCGTCAGATTTGTTCCTCAAATTGATTAAGTATTATTGCGGATTGGTATTATAGCCATACATTAGGATAGTCATGTCTTTCGAACACTCAAAAAAAATTCTTATAGCATTAGATTACGATGATCAAGAGGTTGCTTTAAACTTTGTTAAACAACTTTCTCCTGATACATGTCGTCTTAAAGTAGGCAAAGAGATGTTTACTTATTTTGGACCTACATTTGTTAAAGAGTTAATTGATTTAGGTTTTGATGTTTTTCTAGATTTAAAATTTCATGACATCCCTAATACAGTAGCTAAAGCTGTTACTGCAGCTGCGAAAATGGGTGTGTGGATGGTAAACGTTCATGCTTCTGGTGGTTTTGAAATGATGAGCAAAGCTAAATCGGCTCTAGAACAATTTGGCGATAAAGCGCCATTACTTATCGCGGTTACTGTATTAACAAGCATGGATGAAACAGAACTAAAGCGTTTAGGCGTTGATAAATCTGCTCAAGAGCAAGTTATATATTTAGCTAAGCTTGCAAAGGAAGCTGGGCTTGATGGCGTTGTGTGTTCTGCACAAGAAGCAAAAGCTTTAAAAGCAGAGTTAGGTGAGAACTTTAAACTTGTAACACCAGGTATACGTCCTGAAGGCAGTGATGCTGGCGATCAAAAGCGTATTATGACTCCTAAGCAAGCAATAGATGCAGGAAGTGATTATTTAGTTATAGGACGACCTATTACTCAGGCGGATGATCCCGTAAAAGTGCTTAGTGATGTTAATAGGTCTATAGCATAATTTAACAAAAAGCAGCAATATAGTGCTAAAAGCCCTTACCTCATGTGTATTTTATGTTACATTATTAGGATTGAAATGTAGTAGGGGTTTGTTTTGAAGTTATTATTAGGTTTTATAATTATTATTGTTGCGGGTTTTTCAGTAAATAAAAATCTTTTTTCTAATAAAGCATATGATGATGTTACATCAGTAACAGATATAATCACGAATTACCCTGTCAATATGTTCGATTTTAAACAAACAATGCAAGATTATGCACACCACCTGTGTTACAAAAATGAGGATACACTTACATCTCAGCATATAACAGTAACTGATTGCATATCTAAGCTTGATGATAAAAAAATAGAATGCGAAAAGAAGGTTTTTCGTTTGGCACCGCTTAACCTAGAGTCAAAAGGTGAAGTGCTTGATTATTCAAGGCAATATACGCAATGTACATTGCCTTATAAGTATATTTTAGGTTAATTACAAACAGATAATATTAGTAATTACAGCCTATTATTTATAATTAAGATCTTAAGCGAATGGATTTCGCTTCAATATCTATCAACTCTTGTTTGAATAATCCACCAATTGCTTTTTTATAGTTAGCTTTACTAGTAGAAAACATCTTTTTTATTGCTTCAGGTTCAGATTTATCACCTAATGGGATAACACCACCTTCATTTTTTAGTTTTTGCATAATAGTTTCACCAAGGTCACTTACTTTTCCCATACCTGGTTTTTCTAATACAACATCAATTTTTCCGTCTTCACGTACTTTTTGAATGAAGCCTTTAAGCTTTTGACCCACAAATAAGCTTTTAAATACCATATTATAAAAAACAACACCGAAATGCGATTCTTCAATTAATACCTTGTAGCCAATATCTGTTTTGCCAGCAACAATTAAATCCACTTCTTGTAAGTGAGTATATTGCGGCTCATCTTTAGATAGGAAGCGATTAAAGTTGTTTGATGCACAAATACGTTGGCTTGCATTATCAAGGTACAAACGAACTAAATATGAGTAACCTTCTTGCATGCGTGGTTTTTGTTCGTTAAACGGGGTTAGTACATCTTTCTCAAGACCCCAATCTAAAAATGCACCAATACTATTAATTTCTTTAACGCGAAGCAGGGCATATTCACCTACTTGTGCGTGTGGCTTTTTAGTTGTGGCAGTTGCTAAGTTAGCGTTGTCTAAAAAGATAAATACACTAATGCTATCGCCCGCTTCAAGCTCATGTTTAATTTCTTGTTTTGGTAAAAACACTTCACCTAAATCATGACCATCTAAGTAAGCACCTTCGTTACTCACTTCTTTTACAAATAATGTTTGTGTGGTTCCTAGGTAACTCATAATTATTCCTGCTCAGTCTTTTTTTTACGGCGCATTGGTGTATCGCCATCAATGTTCATTGGTGCTTTAATTGGTGCTGTTGGCTTTTTAGGTTTGGCTTTGCGTTTAAATACAGGCTTTTTAACAGCGGCGGATTTTTCTTTAGATTTATCCCACGTTGCCTCAGGCTTTTTCTCTTTTAAACCTTTAAACTTAGCTTTTAAGCCCTCTACGCTCGCAAATTTTAACTCATCATTTAAAAATGCTTTAATAGCTAAGTAACTTGCCCAATCTTTTGGGCCAACTAATGAAATTGCGTTACCTTTAAAGCCAGCTCGTCCTGTACGACCTATGCGGTGTACATACTCTTCAGCGTGTTTTGGTAAATCAAAGTTAATAACATGCGTTACACTTAGTAAATCTAAACCACGAGATGCAACATCGGTGGTGATTAATATTTTAAAGTTTTCGCGACTAAACGAATCCATTATATCTAAACGTTTATTTTGTGTTAAATCACCAGCAAGCGCTACAGACTTGAAGCCTTTAGCATTAAGCGCTTCACTCAAGCGACTCGTGTCAGAACGTGTTGCTGTGAAGATAATGCATTGACCAACATCATCTTGATTCAAAAAGTGCTCTAATAGCGCTTCTTTGTGATCAAGGTGATCGGCTAGATATAAAGTTTGTTTAATATCGCTATGTTGCTCGTTCGCTGCACTTAGCGTAATTTGCTTTGGTTTTTTTAATAGGTTACGTGATAGAGCATCTACTTGAGCATGGTCAAGTGTTGCAGAAAATAATAACGTTTGACGTAAACGGTGATTAGCTTGCTCGTTAATCATTTTTAACTGCTCGGTAAAGCCTAAATCTAAAATACGATCGGCTTCATCAAAAATAAGCAGTTCTAGTCCACTCAATTGTAATGAACGTTTTGTAATGTGATCAGCTAAACGCCCTGGTGTAGCAACTACGAATTGTGGGTCGTTTCTAAGTGCTTTTATTTGGTCATTAAAGTTTTCACCACCAAGTATTTTTACGGCCTTAATGGCTGTGCCTGCAATTAATAAACGCAGCTGAGTAAATACTTGCGTAGCAAGCTCACGAGTAGGAGCAACAATAAGTACACGAGGATCGCGTTTACTGAGTGCTTTTTGTTTCATAACCCTTTGTACAGCAGGTAATAAAAACGCCAAGGTTTTGCCCGACCCAGTTTTAGACTGAGCGAAAATGTCATGCCCTGCAAGTGCGGTAGGCACTGCATGCGCTTGAATATCGGTGGGCTGGGTGATCCCTTGATGTGCTAGTTGTGTTTCAAGGCGTGTATCAATCCCAAGATCAGTAAACTGCAATGTGTGTTTCTCCAAAATGAGCAAATTAAGTCTATAAATTTATCAGCGCATTATAGCTTACACAGATAGGTCGCTAACAGTAAAAACCAATCTATAGCGCTATTTTTTGCAATTAAACTAAAAAAGCGTAAAATACGCGCCCCATATGCGCCGGATTTACGATTCGGTAAACGCCAATACTGGCTAATAAGGCAAAATAGGAAATATAATGACTGTTGTTCATAAAGATAATGTAACGGGCGATCACTTTGTAGTATGTGCGCTGTATAAATTTGTTGGTTTACCTGAATTTGAAGCTATCCGTAAGCCGTTGCTTGAAGTGATGGAAGCAAATGAAGTACGCGGTACTTTACTACTCGCTGCCGAAGGTATAAACGGCACTGTTTCTGCAAAACGTGAAGGGATAGACAACTTATTAGCATGGCTTGATGAGCAACCAAATTTAAAAAACATCGTAACAAAAGAATCTTACGATGATGAATGCCCGTTTTACCGCACTAAAGTAAAACTAAAAAAAGAAATTGTAACGATGGGCGTTGAAGGCGTAGATCCGCTTAAAGTTGTGGGTAGCTATGTAAAGCCAAATGAGTGGAACGCACTTATATCTGACCCAGAAGTAATTTTAATTGATACACGTAATGATTACGAAATTGAAATTGGTACATTTCAAAATGCAGTCGATCCAAATACTAAAACTTTTCGCGAATTTCCACAGTGGGCTAAAGAAAACTTAGACCCTGAAAAACATAAAAAAGTAGCGATGTTTTGTACCGGTGGTATCCGCTGCGAAAAATCGACGGCCTACATGAAAGAGCAAGGTTTTGATGAAGTTTATCATCTTGAAGGCGGCATTTTAAAATATCTAGAAGAAGTGCCAAAAGAAGAAACCATGTGGGAAGGCGAATGTTTTGTATTTGATAATCGAGTTGCGGTTGATCACGACTTACAAAAGGGCTCTTATGATCAATGCCACGCGTGCCGTATGCCAATTACAGAAGACGAAAAGTTAAAGCCTGAATACATGGAAGGTGTATCTTGTCATCATTGTATTGAAGAAGTGACAGACGAGCAACGGACACGTTTTGCGGAGCGCCAAAAGCAAATAGAATTAGCGCAAGCCCGTGGTGAAGGTCATATTGGTAATGAGGCACAAGCTGTTTTACAGCAACGTAAAGAAGCCAAAAAAGCCCAAAAAGACGCTCAGCGTGGTAAATAAATTTTTACAATAAGTATTACATTTAAAGAGTCTATTTAGGCTCTTTTTTTGTGCCCAAAATTGTGCAGTAATTGTTTTCACACTCCGATGATAGTGTTAATCTGCAAAACATATTTAGTCATTTTAATGCGCATACAGGAAGGGATTTATGCAAGCCGAACAAGTTGAAATCGCACAATTTTTAGCACAACATCCTCCTTTTGATGACTTACCTCAAAAAGCGCTTAATGAGCTAGCTCAACAAGTAGAAGTTGCTTATTTTAGAGCAAAAACAGACATTTTAAGTTTTGGACAAGACATATCTGATTTGTATGTGATTAGAAGTGGTTCTGTAGAAATGTATCGCCGAAATGGTGAGCTATACAATCGTTTGGCCATCGCAGGAATATTTGGTCAAATGGGTTTATTGATGAACCGTAAGGTGCGTTTTCCTGCAACTGCTCTTGAAGATACGTTAGTTTATTGTATAAATGTTGAGCTATTTAATCGTTACTGTGATGAGTTTGATGCGTTTGCTGATTACTTTGAAACAGATGGTAACGTGCGTTTACATCAAGCTATTGTTGAACAAGCTGATGGCAATGACCTTACAACCGCTAAAGTAAAATCATTAATTCACAGAGATGTAGTCACCGTAGATGCAACATCTACAATACAAGATATCGCTAAATTAATGACCGAAGAGGCGGTATCGTCAGTTTTGGTAACCGATGTAAATAAACCAATAAACGACGATCCTGAGGAAGATGATGGACAAGTCGTTGGCATAATAACCGATAGGGATTTACGCTCAAAAGTAGTGGCTAAAGGGCTTGATTTTAACACACAAGCAAAAGAGATTATGTCTACTAACTTAGTGCTTTTAGATGCTAATGACTATATTTTTGAAGCGGTACTGGCTATGCTCAGAGATAATCTTCATCATTTACCCGTAGTACAAAAAAGACGTCCTATAGGAGTTATCTCCCTCTCTGATATTTTACGTTACGAATCGCAAAGCAGCTTATTACTTGTACGCGGCATACTTGCTCAACAAACAATTGAGGATTTAGCGCATTATGCACGCCAATTACCCAATGTTTTTGTGCGTATGGTTAACGAAGATGCAAATTCACACATGATTGGTACTGCCATGGCCGTTATCGGACGTACTTTTAAACAAAGATTACTTGTATTAGCTGAAGAAAAGTTTGGTCCACCTCCCGTTCCTTATTGTTTTATTGCACTGGGCTCCATGGCTCGCGACGAGCAACTTATTGTAACTGATCAAGATAACGCACTAATTTTAGATGACAGTTACGACGATGAAAAACATAACGCGTACTTTCAAAATATTGCCGATTTTGTGTGTGATGGCTTAGCGCAGTGTGGTTACACCTACTGTGATGGAGAAATAATGGCGTCGTTTAAAAAATGGCGTAAAACTCGCTCAGAGTGGTTCGATCAATTTGCTGATTGGATAGCCCAGCCAAAACCACAAGCACTGCTTAATAGCTCTATATTTTTTGATTTAGACGGTGTGTGGGGCAAAACCAAGTGGGCCGACGAGCTTAAAATATTTATAGCGAAACAAAGTAAAGTGAATCGTATATTTCTAGCAAATATGGCGGCAAATGCTCGAAATAGGACACCACCTCTTGGCTTTTTTAAAGGCTTTGTTATGGAGCATAACGGCCAACATAAGCGTTCAATGAACTTAAAACGAAGAGGTACTGCACCACTTTCTGATGTTATACGTGTACACGCATTAGCTATTGGTTCGCGTAAACAAAACTCGTTTGAGCGATTAGAAGATATTATTGAAGCTAAGCTATTACCGCAGGGTAAAGCGCAAGATTTACGTGATTCACTTGAGTATATTGCCATGATGCGAATTCGCCATCAAGCGTGGCAAATAGAGAAGGGCGAAGAGCCTGATAACGACTTAGACCCACATTTACTGTCTCCTTTTGAACAGCGAAACTTAAAAGAGGCATTCGCTATTTTAGAAAAAGCACAAAGCTATTTAAAATTTAGCTACACAGCAAATTCTGGTGTGAAGTAGCCTATGAATCCGCGTAATTACAAAGCAGTTGATTGGCAAACTAGATACAACGAGCTTGCCAACAACACCGAAAATAAACTTCTAAAACACTTTTATGCAGGTGCTTATAACCAAGATAAAGCCGCTGTAGAAGATGTGCCTTTTGTAGCAATGGACTTTGAAACAACAGGTTTAAATAGCCAGAACGACGATATAGTGAGTGTTGGCTTAGTGCCGTTTAATTTAAAGCGTATTTATTGCAAACACAGTCGGCATTGGGTTGTTCAACCAAGACGTAACCTGCATGAAGAATCTATTTTAATCCATGGAATAACGCACTCTGAGGTAGACGACGCTCCTGATTTTAACCGAATTATTGAACCTTTACTTGAAGCGCTAAGTGGCAAAGTTGTCGTGGTGCATTACGCTGCAATAGAGCGACATTTTTTAAATAATGCGTTATTACTTAGGCTTAAAGAAGGTATTGAGTTTGCACTTGTTGATACAATGGAGCTAGAAAAAAGAGCACTAAAAGCAAGGCAGGGAGTATTAGGTCGATTGTTTAACACAAAACTTGGATCGCTCAGATTAACAGATTGCCGCGAGCGATACTCATTACCTCCATATAATAACCATAATGCTTTAACGGATGCGCTTGCTACAGCCGAGCTCCTACAAGCGCAACTGAGTCATCATTACCGTGTAGATACTCCAATTTCAGAGTTGTGGGTATAATACTAATACGCAATAATGCTTTAATGATTTTAGGGGTTAAACCTGACGCTAGCTGCGTTAAAAATCTCTCATTTAGAATAACTAAATAACGAAATTTTTGCCTTACTATCGATACGATTTTCCTGCCACAAAATAGATCACTTTATTAAGCAAATTGGTATGATTTTAAATAGTTAAACAAAAAAGCGCCGCAAAAATTGCGGCGCTTTTGTTACTAAGTAAAAGTGTTACTTACTCAAAGTATTATTTAATTGAGCGAGGCTCAGTTCGTAAACCTAAAACTAAGCTTAAACACATAAATAACAATACAATAGTGAAAGGTAATCCTGCTGATACAGAGCCAGCTTGAAGTGCTTGAATCGCTTCAGTCCCGCCTATCCAAAGTAATGCAGCGGCTACCGCACCTTGAGTCACAGCCCAAAAAATACGCTGTGGTACTGGAGCATCAATTTTGCCACCGGCAGTGATTGAATCAATTACCAAAGAACCAGAGTCCGATGAAGTAATAAAGAAAACCAATACTAAAATAATTGCTACAAATGATAAAATGTTCGCCATAGGTAATGCATCAAACATTTGGAACATAGCTAAAGGTACTTCAGTTAGGCCGTTAGCACCTAGTTCACCTACACCGTTGATTACTTGATCAATTGCAATTCCGCCGTATATAGACATCCATAAAATAGTAACAGCAGTAGGAACAAGCAATACCGCAATTAAGAATTCACGAATTGTACGACCACGTGATACACGCGCGATAAACATACCTACGAACGGTGACCAAGAAATCCACCATGCCCAATAAGATACAGTCCACCCGTGCATCCAAGTTTCATCTTCACGACCATGAGGATTACTTAGTGGGATGATATTTTCTATATACCCCATAACAGTAGTCGGGATATTACCTACAGAAACAGCAAAGCCTACTAAAAAAACAAAGATAAGCAAAACTAAGGCGATTAGCATATTGGCATTACTAAGTACTTTAACGCCGCCATCAATCCCACGAATTACTGAAACAATAGCTAAAAGTGAAACACCTATAATGACTAAAATTTGTGAACCAACTCCGCCTGAGGTACCAAATACATGGTCTATTCCTGCAGAAGCTTGCTGTGCCCCAAGTCCTAAAGAAGTAGCAAGACCAAACAGGGTTGCAAGCACGGCTAAAATATCGATGAGGTGACCTGGCCAGCCCCATGCTCTATCACCTAAAATAGGATAAAAGATAGAACGAATAGACAGTGGTAAGCCTTTATTATAAGTAAAAAATGCAAGCGAAAGCCCTACAACGGCATAAATAGCCCACGGGTGAAGGCCCCAGTGAAACATAGTCGCACCCATTGCTACTTTTGCCGCCTCGGGTGTATTAGGTGTTACATTCAGTGGTGTTTCAAACCAGCCTGTATAATAAGCAAGTGGTTCAGCAACGCCCCAAAACATTAAGCCAATACCCATTCCCGCAGCAAATAACATAGCTAACCATGAGATACGTGAATGAGTCGGTTTAGCATCATCACCACCTAAACGAATGTTACCGTAAGGTGAAACAATAAGCGCTAAACAAAAAACAACGAAAAAATTAGCAGCCCACATAAATAAGGCGTCAAAGTTATTGATAATATCTGTTTTTATACCATCAAGAGCAGATTTAGCCGTTTGTGGATCGGTAACAAGAATGGCGATTAAAAAAATGACAATCAGTCCGGCACTTATGCCGAAAACAGAGTTATGTATATCAAGCCCCCATTTTTGTACGTTGTCTTGACCTACAGTGTAGTCTGTACTGTCAATACTATATTTGTCATGATTTTCCTTCATGCAATACCTCTTTAGTTGTCCTAACAAGCCAAAATAAATTCGGCGTCATATCGAATTACATTAGCCTTTAAATATTAAGTAAATGTAATACCATAATTATTTGAAGACTAACTAATTTGAAGAGTGATCATACAGCTAGTAGTGTATGAGTTAAATATTAAATGTAAATGAATTTGCATTTAAAACGCTGTTTATATAGCCAAATTCATGATTCTTTTATTTAAAAAGCCCTAAAATTGTAAATTCAGTGAACGTTAAAATTTAGTTTGCTATTAAAAGTATTAATTTACTTGGTTAAGTAAAAAAAGATCACTTTTAAGCAACTTAATTAATGCTTAAATACTAGGGCTTGTTGACCTTTTAGGATTGAAATTTGTTCTATTTAGGAGCGATTTAATCGATCCTAAGTTTGTAACCTAACGGTGCTGTTTCAAATCTGCGTTATTCTACATGCTTACATACACGTGAGAATAATTAAAAGCTGAGCAGTAAAGAGCAAATTTCCCTTCAGGGCTAGTATAAATTTATAAGCTGATAAGCATCTTTAATCAAGTTGTAATATGAATATGATTTAACACAACACTAAGCTATATTTTATAAATAGATAGGCAAAGGATTAATACTATTATGCGTGAATGCGCTTTAAACAATACCAATCAAAACGAACTTGTTAAACGCTTTTACAGCGTTAGAGGCGAAAGCCTGGCTATTATTGAACCACTCACTGTAGAAGATTGCCAATTACAAGCTATGGCAGATGCCAGCCCAAGTAAATGGCATTTAGCGCACACGACGTGGTTTTTTGAAACGTTTTTACTTAGTGTTTATTGCAAGCAGTACACTGTGTTTAACTCTCACTATAGAATGCTTTTTAATTCTTACTACAATGGGATTGGAGAGCAATTTAAGCGCGCACACCGAGGTAGTTTATCTAGGCCTAGTTTAGATGAAGTTTTAGCTTATAGAGAGCATGTAGATAGCTGTGTGGTTGAATTACTTAAAACTGAAGTTAGCCCACAAATTAAAGATATTATTAATCTTGGATTACACCACGAGCAACAGCATCAAGAACTAATGCTGATGGACATCAAATATAACTTTTCAGTAAATCCATTATTTCCGCAATATAAAACATCGCCTTTAAACAGCCAAAACAAATCAGCAGATATTAAGCCCCTTAATTTTATAAACTTTGAGCAAGGCATTATTAATATAGGTACAAATGCCGACGATGAATTTGCATACGATAACGAGCGCCCTAAACACCAAGTATTAATTCATCCATTTAGCTTCGCCAATAGGTTGGTCACTAATGGGGAATATTTAGACTTTATAAATGCAGGCGCGTACAGCAATCCACAGTATTGGTTAAGCGACGGTTGGGCAAATATACAAAACAGCGCTCTAACGCAACCATTATATTGGCATTGTATAGATAACGAGTGGTTTGAGTTTACACACTATGGATTAGAGCCTCTCAATTTAAATGCCCCGATCTGTCATGTTAGTTATTTTGAGGCCAGTGCCTATGCTAATTTTGTAAAGGCTCGCTTGCCTACAGAGTTCGAATGGGAATATGCAGCTAAAAATACTCCTTCAACAGAGATTAATAATCACTACCTAACACCTCAGCAAGGAAAGAGTGATACTGAAATAAATCAGTTAACTGATTCGTGTTGGCAATGGACGAACAGTGCATATTTACCATACCCCGGTTTTAAGCCTATTGAAGGAATAGCAGGGGAATACAATGGTAAGTTTATGAATAACCAAATGGTGTTACGTGGTGGGTGTGTGTTTACCCCTCAAAACCATTTACGACAAACATACCGTAATTTTTATTACCCGCATCAAGCGTGGATGTGCAGCGGGATAAGACTAGCTAAGGATATAGTATGAGCCAAGTAACAGCGATTAAGCAAAGCAACATAACCGACACTGAATTTCTAAACGACGTGATAAGCGGATTAACTCAACAACAAAAAACGCTTCCATGTAAATATTTTTATGATGATAAAGGTGCTGCATTATTTGAGCAAATAACAACCTTACAAGAGTATTATGTTACACGTACTGAGCTTTCTATATTAGAGCAACACTCAAAGTCGATTGCTCAAATGCTACCTGAAAACCTCTCTATTATAGAGCCCGGCTGTGGCTCGGGTAAAAAGGTAGCCTATTTATTAGCGCATATGGCAAACGTTAAAACCTTTGTACCGTTTGAAATATCTGAGGAGATGCTCAGTTATTCACTTGCACATTTGTCACCATTATTTCCAGATTTGGCAATTTCGCCATTATTAGGAGACTTTACACATAGCCAAATGGTCAAACAGCTAACCAAAGACACCGCTTTAGACAGTCAAACTAATTTGGTGTACTTTCCGGGCTCTACTCTTGGTAATTTTGCCCCAGTTAAAGCCATAGAAATTATGAATAATTTCCATCGCTTATGCGGTGTAAATGGTTATGTATTAATTGGGGTTGATTTAGTAAAAGAGCGCCAAGTGTTACTTGATGCATATAACGATAAAGCGGGAGTTACCGCTGCTTTTAATAAAAATTTACTACAACGTATTAATAACGAGCTAAACGGCACATTTAATATAGATAACTTTAGCCACGAGTCACGCTTTAACGAGCAACATAGCCGTATTGAAATGCATTTAGTAAGTAATCGTACTCAAAGCGTGATTATAAATGATCAGCAAATAGACTTTATAGAAGGCGAAAGTATCCATACAGAAAACTCTCACAAGTACACGCTCGAGTCGTTTAAGCAGCTTGCAGCGCAAGCTAATTTAAAGTTAGAGCAAACATGGCAAGACGATAGTAACTATTTTGCCCTGTGTTTATTAAGACCGCTTTAAGCATTACTTAAGTTATGTTTAGTAAATGACAACTTTAGCATTGTTAAACTCATAGTTTAGCAATGCGCCACTATTTGACTGCTGTACAAGCATAGCTTTATTTAAACCGTGTAGTCTAAATAGCAGGGGGGCAATAACAGATACCGCAGAGCCTGTAGCACTGTCTTCATTTACACCAAACTGGGGTGCAAAGTATCTAAAATGCGCTATGGCATTTTTCTTGTCTTTATTTTTTATACTAAGGGCAATTACTGCATTTTTGTGGAGTGCACACAAAGCTTTAAAATCAATGCGTATGCTTTTTAAATCGTCTTTTTCAACTTCTTTATCGAATTCTTTACTAAATTCTTTATTAAATTCTTCATTAAATAATACAACCGTATAACCGTTTTTGTCGCCGGTACTGTAGGCTGCTTTTATTGCTGATGAAAACACACTTTTTAACTCACCTTCAGCTAACTCGCTTTTTTTAGGCTCTATGCTTTTTAGTAACAGCTGAGCGCGTTGTTTTTTTACTCTTATAGTAAAGCGCTCATTACTCATTGAAGTAAATGCTTCAGGGCAATAACCAAAATGGTCTATTAAAAAATTAGCGGCTGCTAAAGTACCATGTCCACAGCGTTTAATTTCACTCGTTTGATTAAACCAGCGAATTTTACAATGGCGTTTAGTTATCTCATTTTGATTTAAAAATACGGTAGCAGGGTAAGTTGATTGTGATGCAATATATTGCATTGTTTTTGAAGTTAACCCATTTTTATAAATAACAATTAAAGCACTTGAGCCTTTTAAGTTATGTGCAGGGCTATAAAAAACAGATTCGGTGGAAGTGAGCTCTATAAAGCGAAGCGTAAGCCATTTAGGCTTACGCTTCGTTAAACAAAGAGTATTAACCTTTGCTTGCATATGCGTCGTTATGAACGCCTGCAGCACGACCTGATGGATCTGCATTGTTTTGGAACGATGCGTCCCATGCAAGTGCTTCAGGAGTCGAACACGCTACCGATTTACCATGCGGTACACATTTAGCTGATGCATCACCAGGGAAATGCGATTCAAAAATAGTACGGTAGTAGTAAGCTTCTTTTGAATCTGGTGTATTAATAGGGTATTTAAATTTTGCATTTGCAAGCTCTTGATCGCTTACTTGCTCGTTTACAAACTCTTTTAAGGTATCAATCCAGCTGTAGCCTACACCGTCTGAAAATTGCTCTTTTTGACGCCATAGCACTTCATCAGGTAAGTAACCTTCAAAGCCTTCACGTAAAATGTGTTTTTCAATTTTTCCATCTTTACACATTTTAGCTTCAGGGTTGATACGCATAGCAACATCAACAAATTCTTTATCAAGAAACGGTACACGTGCTTCTACGCCCCATGCCGCCATTGATTTATTAGCACGTAAACAGTCAAACATATGCAGTTTTGATACTTTACGGTTTAGCTCTTCATGAAACTCTTGTGCGTTAGGGGCTTTATGGAAGTATAAGTAACCACCAAATAGCTCATCAGCACCTTCGCCAGATAACACCATTTTAATGCCCATTGCTTTAATTTGGCGAGCCATTAGGTACATAGGTGTAGAGGCACGAATTGTTGTTACGTCGTAGGTTTCTATGTGGTAAATCACTTCACGTAATGCATCAATACCTTCTTGAATGGTAAAAATGATAGGGTGGTGAATAGTACCAATCATGTCAGCTACTTTTTGTGCAGCCGCTAAATCAGGTGAGCCTTCAAGACCTACTGAAAAAGAATGCAGCTTAGGCCACCATGCATCGCTTTCGTCGTTATCTTCAATACGTTTTGCAGCAAAGCGCTGGGTAATAGCAGAGATAACCGATGAGTCTAAACCACCAGAAAGTAATACACCGTAAGGCACATCACACATTAATTGGCGTTTAACGGCCGCTTCTAATGCATCTTTAACGTCTTGCGCTTCTGCGCTGTTATCTTTAACTGCATCAAATGTTTCCCAATCACGTTTGTAATAAGGCGTCATTTTGCCATCTTTGCTGTACAGGTAATGCCCTGGTGGAAATTCTTCAATATGCTTACAAATTGGAGAAAGTGCTTTTAGCTCAGAAGCAACGTAAAAGTTACCGTGCTCGTCGTGACCGGTGTAAAGCGGGATAATACCAATATGGTCACGGCCAATTAAGTAGGCGTCATTTTCTTCGTCGTATAAACAAAATGCAAAAATGCCATTTAGGTCATCTAAAAAGTCAGGCCCTTTTTGTTTATACAGCGCTAAAATAACTTCACAGTCTGATTGAGTTTGAAAAGTAAAATCAACGTCTAACTCTGCTGCAAGTTCTTTATGATTATAAATCTCACCGTTAACCGCTAAAATATTTGTTTTTTCAGGATTGTATAAAGGCTGTGCACCGCTTGATACACCAACAATAGCTAAACGCTCATGCACTAAAATAGCTTTTTCAGATGCATATACACCAGACCAATCTGGGCCACGGTGTCTAAGCAGCTTTGACATTTCAATTGCTTGGGTACGCAATTGAGTGGGATCAGATTTAATATCTAATACCCCAAAAATTGAACACATAGTAACTCCTCATTCCTATTATGTGTGCAGCAGAGCCAATTTGCTGTGCTGCGAAACCTTGTTTTATCAGAAAAAATTACTCAAGTCACATAGCTTTTACAATTAATTAAGAATAATTTATGCACCAAGCTAGATGTAATTGCACCAAAGTGGTTAATGCGTAGTTCCTGCTGCTATTTTTACGTCGCTATTATTGTTCAAAGCTTGTGCAATCATAACTCTCAGGGCATTAATAACGGTTTCTTCGCTCATGCTTGGTGCGCCATTGTGGTGCACAGCTTGGCTTGGTAAATAAGGAATATGCACAAAGCCACCTTTCATTACAGCGCAGTGATCATTTATGTAATGCATAAGACCATACATAACGTGATTACACACATACGTACCGGCTGTATTGGAAATGGCAGCAGGTATATTGCTGTTGTGCAATGCTTGTAACATGCGCTTTATTGGTAAGTTTGTGAAATAGGCATCAGGGCCATTTTTTTCTATTGGTGTATCGATAGGCTGCTTACCTGCATTGTCTTTAATGCGTGCATCGTCAACGTTTATTGCAATACGCTCAATTGATATTTCGCTGCGCCCACCAGCTTGGCCTATACATAAAACAACCGCCGGATTGTGCGACTCAATGGCGTTTATAAGCTGACTGATAGACGTATTAAATTCACAGGCAAGTTCTAGTGTGCATATTTTGTGTTTCATGATGATAGTTTCATCAAGTTTTTGCACTGCTTGCCAAGAAGGGTTTATAGCTTCGCCACCAAAAGGAGCAAAGCCAGTTATTAATACACACGGCATAGTAGAAGTTGATTTAGTCATTAAACACCAAGCTATACATTAAAATAATATTAACGGCGAGTAAGGTAACGGCCGTCGGAATTTGAACCTTTATTACATGGTACCTATTTTTAAAATCTAGGGCGTGTTGATTCTAGAATATTTTATAGGTTATTTTTAAGTGCAAGGCTCAATTGATGTAGGTGCCCGTCAAGTTTCTGCTTCGCCTTTGCTGCTTCTTCAAACGTTACATATTTAAACTCAACAGTATCTAAAGGTCTAAATTGTGCAAATTGATGTAAGTCGGCTTCAATTACAGTCCCTAAAAGAGGGTAACCCCCGGTTGTTTGACCATCGTTAAGTAGCACAATAGGCTCACCATTCGGTGGCAGTTGAATACTCCCAGGACTCACCCCTAGTGATGGCAAAGAGTGCGAATGTGCCAAATTATTTTTATGCTCAAGCCTTACGCCCATTCGGTTGCTGTTACTACTAACTTTAAATGGGGTAGATACAAAGTTGTTAAGTAAAGGCTCGCCTAACAAATTAGCATGAGGGCTTGGGTGCAGTCTTATAAGCTTGCGCTGGGCGGGAGCAATTGCGCCTACTTTTATAAACTCTCCATAATAAGGAGTAATAGGTATTTCATCACCAGTGGCGAGAGCTCTACCTTCAATAGCACCAAAACATGCGTTTAAATCTGTAGATTTAGAGCCCATAACTTCAGTATTTTGTATACCGCCTTTCACTGCTAAATAAGCTCTTAATCCAGCTCTACCAGTAGCAAAGCTCAGTACTTGTTTATTTTTTACTGTGTATGTCCAACCAGGGTAAATTGCTTGTCCATCAAGGGTTGCTTGCAAATCTGCACCATGAAGCGCAATTACTGTGTCGCAGGTGAATTCCAGCTCGCACAGACCAACAGTTATTTCTAAAACGGCATCATTGTCGTTATTGTTAAGTAATCTATTAGCAATTATTTGTGCAAAGGGGTCTAAGCTGCCCGCTTTGCTTACACCTAAATGGCGGTAGCCATCACGGCCAAAATCTTGAATTGTAAGTAATACACCACTTTTAAGTACTTTAATCATGAGTTGCTCCTTTATTAACTAGCGGAACAAATTCAAGCGTATCGCCTGGTTGAATTAAACAAGGTTGCTCCGAGGTCGAATCAAACAAAGCAGTATCTGTATGGCCTATTATGTGCCAACCACCAGGGGTATCTGCGGGGTAAATTCCGGTTTGTTCAGCACCTATCGCAACAGAGCCTTTAGGAACTTTAATGCGTGGCTCATCACGCCTTGGCGTATGTAATTGCTCATCTAAGCCATGTAGGTAAGCAAAACCGGGCTGAAAGCCTAAAAATAAAACGTGGTATTTGGTTTTACTATGAATATTAATAACCTCATCAGCGCTTAAATTGTGATAACGAGCCACGTAATTAATATCCTCACCCTTGTATATGGTTTCGATTAAGTGATGTTGCCCTTTAAAAGTACTCGTTTTAATATCATTCCACAGCGAAGGTAGGACTTGTAACCACTTATTTAAGTGTTTATCTGATTTTAAATAGAGAGTGAGCGAGTTCATGGCCGGCACCAAATCGGTAAATTTATCAGTGCTTTTACAGTGGCTAGCTAAAGCCCAAATTTTCTTTTGAATAGAGAGTCTATCTGTAGCGTCTAAATGCGATGCATCAAGTAGTAAACTACTGTTTGTTAATGCATAAATATGGGGAGCTGGCTTCATTAAATAAACCTATTTGTACAACATAATTTAAACGTAACACAGTTTTATTAATTTATTTACACCATTGCGACTAAGTTGTTATGTTTAGTGTTTATTTACCCAGCTTACTTTAAGAGTGTTTTTATATTCAATTAATCGTATTTAACTTATTGAGGACTAAAACTTAATACATTTCGTACTAAATAAGTAATTAGGTTGAAATGAAAATTAAGATAAGGAGGTCTTAATTAGCACGCACTTGTTTATGAGGTACTTTATGAAACACCAGCATTTATTATATTTATCAGGCGCTGCTATTATATTTAGCGCAGGCAGCTTTGCTTTATCTATGGAAAAGGTAGAACACAGTAATGTAGAAGCCACCATGCATGTAGAAACCATTGTACTGGGGTCTGGTTGTTTTTGGGGAGCAGAAAAACGCTACGAAGCGCTTAATGGCGTTATTGATGCTGAGTCGGGTTATGCTGACGGTAATGGGTTTAAAGCAACGTACAGAAATATTACTGATCAGTCTCGTCGTTTTGACGAGGACAATTATGCTGAAGTTGTGCAAGTTATGTATAACAGCAATATAATTTCAGCAGAAGATCTCTTAAAAAACTATTTTGAAAGTCACGATCCTACGCAAAAAAATCGCCAAGGTAACGACATCGGTACGCAATATCGTTCAATTGTATTAACGACTACTGATGCACAAGCTAAAGTAGCTGAGCAAGTTAAATCGCAATATCAGCAGCTTTTAACTGATGCGAGCTACGGCAAAATCGAAACGGTTATTAAACCGCTTACAGGTTTTGTATCGGCAGAAGAATATCACCAAAATTATCTAGAAAAGAACCCTAATGGCTATTGCCCCGATCATTCTACAGGCGTAGTTTTTAATAAAACACCCGTAGAAAAAGCAGACAACAGTGCTCTACTCGCAGGTAAGCAAATAGTGGTACTTGATTCTCGTGATTACTGCCCGTACTGTGAAAAATTTAAAAAAGCAGTCGCAAATGATTACAAAGGCACAATACCTATGACATTTCGCCATGCTGACCAACTTAATGATTTAACTATTAAGTCAGCCACGTGGGCAACGCCGACTATTTTGTTTCTAGAAAATGGCGTTGAGGTATATGGCCGTCAAGGCTATGCAACACCTGAAGAGTTTTATAAAGCATTAGGCGCTTTTAAATTAGGTAACAGTGATGCTTACAAAGTTGCATTCGATGCACGAACAGATAGACCTTATTGTAAAGAGTACAAAGAGTTTAAAAATACACCTGATGGTACTTTTGTTGATAAATTAAGTGGAGAGCCACTATTTGATACAAGCGATAGGTTTAACTCCGGTACTGGTTGGTTGTCGTTTAAGCACCCAGTAAAAAGTAGTGTAACGCAGCATGACGATAGCAGCTGGGGAATAACACGTATTGAGCTACGTTCTAAAAGTACAGGTATTCATCTTGGTCATTTATTCCCAGGAGAAGGCCCTAGAGGCACAGACCGCTACTGTATAAACGCAACAGTACTCGATTTTGTACCAAGAGATAAAAGCTAAACCTTTTACTTTGTAAAGCCTGATTTTAATCAGGCTTTTTTTTGAATAAAATAAAATAGATTTATCATATTCTTTGCAAATTTGTTAAAATTAAAGCGTTGAGCTACACATCAATAATATAACTTAGGCTGTAAATGAATCAATTTATAAAAATAACAACGCAGTTAATGTATTTGCCTTTAGCTTTCTTAATTTTTATAACCGATGCTAAGTCGGCAACGCACTATGTCGTCGGTGTAGAGAATATAGAGTATCTACCTTACTTTGATGGTAGTGGAACAAATGGTGCTGACTATTATGGCTTCAGTGAAGAGTTGCTCAATTTATTTGCACAGCAGCACGATTTTGAATTTGAGTTTTACACGCTGCCAATTAATCGTCTTTATAAAGAATTCATTGATCACCATCATGTTGATTTTAAATATCCAGATAACCCTCAATGGAAACCAAGTTATAAAACTTCCTTTGGTGATTTAAATGAAATTATTTATTCGCAGCCAACCGTTGTGACTAAAACGGGTATTGCGAGTTTAAATAAAAATATCACTATTGATGAATGCGTTAGTTTTGCAACGGTGAGAGGGTTTACGTCTCAAAGCTTTAAACCTTTAATGAATAACGAAAACGTTGAGCTAATTGAAACAGCTAACGTAATGGAATTAATAGAGATGCTTTTAAAAGAGCGAGTGGAGTGTATTTACATATCTAACGATGTATTAAACTATAATATTGTTAAATATTTCAAATTAACCCGACCCGTTTATTTTCAAAACGAATTGCCGACAGATTTACAAGCCTTTTTATTATCGTCGATTGACTATCCTGAGGTAGTTAAGCAATTTGATACATTTTTGCTTTCACATAAAGTGCAAATAAGTAAATTAAAAAAAGAGTATCAAATAAAAAATTAACTAAAAAAGCCCCGTAAGTTATAACTTACGGGGCTTTTTAAAAGGTATTAACCTGTATATAACTATATTATGTATGTGCTTAATAATAAAAACAGTCCAAGCCAAGTCACCACCTAACTTGAACCGCTTTTCACACTGACAACATCTTCACACACAATATAAAGATTCTGTTTACTACGCTTACGTAGCCTTGTAATGCATATCATGTGGTTTGAGCCAAGAATAAAAACAGTTCAAGCCAAGTCACCACCTAACTTGAACCGCTTTTTCACACTGACAACATCTTCACACACAATATAAAGATTCTGTTTGCTACGCTTTAGTAGCCTGGTAATGCATATCATGTGATTGAGCCAAGAATAAAAACAGTTCAAGCCAAGTCACCACCTAACTTGAACCGCTTTTCACACTGACAACATCTTCACACACAATATAAAGATTCGGTTTGCTACGCTTTAGTAGCTTTGTAATGCATATCATGTGGTTGAGCCAAGAATAAAAACAGTTCAAGCCAAGTCACCACCTAACTTGAACCGCTTTTTCACACTGACAACATCTTACACACACAATATAAGATTCTTTTAACTGCTAAGTTTGAGTTACTAAAACTCAAAAGGTTGCATTTATTGCTCTTAAAAAACAAATTAACTAAGTTGTTTTGAGCTGATGAAGTAACTTTAATATTTAACCTTATTTTCGACAAACGATAAAAATGAAACCAATGAGTGAAAAAAATTAAACTATAGACTTTAGTCTAATGATCGGCGTTAAGTTTATGTATTTAAATAAAAAATATTATTAAAAATTGCAGAGAGGTTTAGACGAGTTCAGTAATAAAACACAGAGTGGGTTGTATTACTGAACTCGTCTAATAGGGGATTATTCTTGGATTTTTCTAAACGTATTTACAACCCACTTCGCAAATAAATCAAGCGGGTGATTAGGCGTGCTTGATTCGTGCTGCACTAAATAGTATTTATCTTTAGTTGTTAAAGGCTGCTCGAATAATTTGTACAGCCATTGCTCATCTAACCAGCTTTGACTAATAGGCAGTGGAATAAGCGCAATGCCCATGCCTTGCTGCGCTGCACGCGCTACACCAAACATGCTATCTATTTGAATAATCTGCGAAGGAGAAAAGTCATCAATACCCGCTTTTTCGGCCCACTGGTGCCATGCCCAAGGGCGAGCCTTGTGGAGGATGAGGGGAACTTGGTTAAGCGCTTGACGATGATCGTCCCTCCATTGATCGAGCAATTTTTTATTACATGCAGGGATATATTCAAGGTTAAACAACTCAGTCGCTAACCCTTCAGTAGGTTTACCAGAGGACAATACAATAGATAAATCGCTATGACGCGTTAACTCTTTGCGTGTTTTAAGCGTGTCCATTTGCAGGTTTATATTAGGATGCTCTGACGTCCACTCACTTAATTTAGGCATGAGTAGCTCGCTGGCAAAAAACTCAGGCAACGTAATTGTCAAATTTGTATTTTGCTGCATCTGACTAAACTCGTTAATGGTGCCCTCTAACATTGTGATGATAGGAGACACAGCATCAAAAAAGTTTTTACCCGCTGTGGTTAAGCTAATTGAACGCGTTTTACGTTGAAAAAGTTCAATACCAAGTTGTTCTTCAAGTTGTTTTATTTGATGGCTTACCGCAGACGGCGTTAAGTACAGCTCATTAGCTGCATGCTTAAAACTTAGGCTTCTTGCGGCAAAGCAAAAAGAGCGAAGGCCACGAATAGGAGTTTGCATGTTTTCCAGAATTATTTAATTTATTGAGACGCCTTACTTAGGCAAAATTTGAACCAACTATTTAATACATAAATATCAGTAGGTTAAAAATAAATTTAACGCTAGTTCACAAAAAGGGTGCAGACTATCCACAAAATAGTGCAAAGAATCTAAGCGCTTACATTTAATTTATATTTGTATTATAGATAAAATTTACTACAGATGTATGAATGACGGTAAAAATAATGGCAAAAGATAAAAAAAATCCCTCGTGAGAGGGATTTTGGGTAACTCAGCGCCATTGGCACTGGGAATGAGGTCGGTACAGGGTAAAGCGTTATTTTTAAGCTAAAGCCTAAAAAACCATTTCTGGTACTTCACCGTCAACAAGTAATTTACCTGCTGTTTTACTAATGATTTCATCAACAGTAACGCCCGGAGCGCGTTCTAATAAATGAAATGCGCCGTCTTTAACTTCTAATACGGCTAAATCTGTTACTATTTTTTTTACGCAATTAACGCCAGTAAGCGGTAAAGAGCAGGACTCTAATAGTTTAGAGTCACCATGCTTACTTGCATGGGTCATAGTAACAATAATATTTTTCGCGCCAGCGACTAAATCCATCGCGCCACCCATGCCTTTAATCAGCTTTTTAGGGATCATCCACGATGCGATGTTGCCGTTCTGGTCAACTTCAAATGCACCCAGAACAGTTAAGTCTACATGACCACCCCGTATCATGGCAAAACTATCTGCACTATTAAATATGGCTGCACCTTTAGCTGCTGTCACGGTTTCTTTACCCGCGTTAATCATATCGGCATCTAGCTCTGCTTTAGTAGGGTACGGACCCATGCCTAAAAGGCCATTTTCGGACTGTAACATAACTTCAATATCATCCGGTACATAGTTTGCGACGAGTGTCGGAATTCCTATGCCCAAATTTACGTAGTAACCGTCTTGAAGTTCTTGTGCAACGCGCATTGCAACTTGTTCACGTGATAATGCCATAATTATGCTCCTGCTTAATCTCGTGTTGTTACACGTTCAATGCGTTTTTCAAAGTTGCCTTTAATAACGCGATTTACAAAAATACCCGGTGTATGAATTTGGCTTGGTTCAAGCTCACCCGGCTCTACAATTTCTTCTACTTCGGCAACGGTAATTTTGCCAGCCGTTGCTGCCATTGGATTAAAGTTCATGGCGGTGTGTCTAAACACTAAATTACCGTAACGATCGGCTTTCCATGCTTTTACTATGGCAAATTCACCTGTTATAGACTCTTCTAAAATATACGGGCGACCATTGAATTCTTTTACGTCTTTGCCTTCAGCCACAGGAGTACCGTAACCGGTAGCGGTGTAAAACGCAGGTATACCCGCGCCACCAGCACGCATTTTTTCAGCAAGTGTACCTTGAGGTGTAAGCTCTACATCAATTTCGCCACTCAATAACTGCTGCTCGAATAGGGCGTTTTCGCCAACGTATGAGGCAATTACTTTTTTAATTTGCTTGTCTTGTAATAAAATACCTAAACCAAAGTCATCAACACCACAGTTATTAGATACCACGGTTAAGTTTTTTGTTTGCATGTGCTTAATTTGTTTAATTAAGCCCTCAGGAATACCACATAAACCAAAACCACCGGCAATAATGGTATCGCCGTCTTTTAATCCTTCCATTGCAGCTTCGTAGCTATAAACTACCTTATCAAAACCGGCCATGAGTCTCTCCTCATTGTGTGCTATTTATTGTTAACTATCGTGAATTATCATTTTATAAGATAGCTATTTAACCTGAACTCTGGTTAATAGATTTACTAACATATGAATCAGGGTGATATTTAAATTTATTTTCTCTAGCCAGAGATTTTCAGTGAAAACAAGGCGAATTTACGCGTCAATAGCTGGCCTATTGCAAGTAAATTCAACGCAGTTAGTGCTGAAAATAGCTGCTCGAGATAGATTTACTATCCAGAGCTCAGGTTATTTAGTGTGTAGTGCCACAGATACTTTGCTCACAGGTTGCTTACCAAGTGCTTTGGTTATCTCCCAGCCAGCGTCACTTAACCTTTGTAAATCAATTCCGTGTTCAATGCCAAGCCCTTGCAGCAAGTAAACTACATCTTCGGTGGCAACATTTCCTGACGCACCCTTAGCATAAGGACAGCCTCCAAGGCCTGCAACTGCCGCGTCAACCGTTGCTATACCTAGGCTTAAGGCTGCGTAAATATTTGTAAGCGCTTGACCGTAAGTATCATGAAAATGCACGGCCAACTTGGCTTTATCAATGTGCGTTAAAAGTAACTCGATTAATTGCGTTACTTTTTTAGCGGTGCCAACACCAATGGTATCGCCAAGGCTTACTTCGTAACATCCTAAATCTATTAGCTTTTGCGATACACTCAGTACTGCTTGCGGGTTAATTTCACCCTCATAAGGGCAACCTAGCACACAGCTTACATAACCACGTACGCGGATATTATTCGCTTTAGCAAACGCCATTACTTCGCTAAAGCGTTCAATACTCTCATCTATTGAGCAGTTTATGTTTTTTTGACAAAACGACTCACTTGCAGCGGTAAATATTGCAAACTCTTTAATGCCGGCAGCGTGCGCTGCATGTGCACCTTTTAAGTTAGGTGTAAGGGCACTTAAATTTACATCGGGTAAATTAAGGGCTGATATTACATCCGCTGAGTCTGCCATTTGCGGCACCCATTTAGGGGAGACAAACGCGCCTGCTTCAATATCTTTTAAACCTGCAGCACTTAGGGCGTTAATAAGTGCTACTTTATTGGCTGTGCTTACTGTTTTTTCGTTTTGTAGGCCGTCTCGCGCGCCAACTTCAACAATACGTACTTTACTTGGAAAGGCACTCATTATGCACCTTCCTCTGTTGTATCTTCTACTATAGCAAGCAGAGCACCATGCGTTACCAATTCACCTTCACCAAAACAATAGCTTTTTAAAATGCCGTCATGCGGTGCGTTAAGCGTGTATTCCATTTTCATGGCTTCAATAATAACAACCGCATCACCTTTGGTAATTGTGCTACCAATGTCGATTAAGTGCTTAACTACCGTGCCATTAAGCGGCGCGGCAAGTGGCAGTGCTTCGCTTTCGTGCGAACTAATATAATGCTTATCAACTAGTTCAAGCTTAGTTTGCAGTGCTTTATTCATAACAGTGACAATATTGGCTACGGTATTATTGCCAACAGTATTATTACCTACCGTAGTTACGTGCGCGCTATGTTTTTCACCGTTAATAAATACACTGCAAAGACCACTATTTAATGTGCCTTGTAGGTTAAATACATGCTCGTTATGCGTAATACTATAGCCCGCTGTGGTTTTTATAGCGCTTAGCTGTAAATCAGCAAAAGGGATTTTAATTACTTGCGGTGCATTGAGTGTAAAACCACTCAGTTGTTGCCACGGGCTTGCACTGTTTTGCGTATTTTGGGTATTAGTTAACGATTCTAAATACGCAAAAGCACCTATAAGTTGGCTTGCTTGTAATAACGATTTATCAACCGCAACTAACGAGTCGCCTTGCTCTGCAATAAAGTGTGTACTTGGCGCACCTTGTTTAAACGTAGGGTGGCTTGCTAAGTTATGTAAAAAGCCAATGTTAGTGCTAAAACCCGCTAAATGAAATTGCTCAAGGGCTTGTTGTAAACGGCTCAGTGCTTGTTCGCGATTGTCGTCGTGCACAATAAGTTTTGCAATCATCGGATCGTAAAACGGGCTAATTTCGTCGCCTTGTGCAATGCCTGTATCAATGCGTACAAATTCGCTGTTAAGCGGTGTATGTAGTGCTTCAATAGTGCCTGAGCACGGGATAAAGTCGTTAGGTGGATCTTCTGCGTATATTCGCGCTTCAAAGCTATGACCCTGCAATTGAATATCACTTTGTGTCAGTGGCAGTGTTTGCCCACCCGCAATATTAATTTGCCAATTGACTAAATCTACACCGGTTACCATTTCGGTCACTGGGTGTTCTACTTGAAGGCGCGTATTCATTTCCATAAAGAAAAATTCATCGCCACACAGTAAAAACTCAACCGTACCTGCACCTCTATAATTTATAGCCAATGCACAACGTACAGCCGCTTCGCCCATTTCTTTACGTAGTTCGTCAGATAAACCCGGAGCCGGGGCTTCTTCAATTACTTTTTGATGACGACGTTGCAAAGAACAATCACGATCGCCTAAATAAACACAGTTGCCATGGTTATCTGCAAATACTTGCACTTCCACATGGCGAGGCTGGTTTACGTAACGTTCAAGCAATACTAAATCGTTACCAAAACCGGCAATGGCTTCACGTTGCGCACCTTGTAATGCGCTCATAAAGTCTTGTGCTTTTTCAACCACACGCATGCCTTTACCGCCGCCGCCAAAGGCGGCTTTAATTAGTACAGGGTAGCCAATTTTTTCAGCTTCACTTTGTAAAAAAGCAGGGTCTTGTTTATCACCATAATAACCAGGTACTAACGGCACATTAGCAGCTGCCATTATTTCTTTAGCGCGGGTTTTAGATCCCATTGCTTCAATGCTACTTGCTGGTGGTCCTACAAAAGCAATGTTGTTAGCTTCGCAGGCTTTAGCAAATTCGCTGTTTTCAGATAAAAAACCATACCCTGGATGAATACAATCAGCGCCGCAGTCTTTGGCAACTTGTAAAATTTTGTCTGCTACTAAATACGAATCTTTACTTGGTGCAGCACCAATATGGTAAGCCTCGTCAGCCATTTTTACGTGCCCGGCATGTTTGTCTGCATCAGAATAAACCGCGACCGTGGTTAAGCCCATTTGTTTTGCACTGCGCATTACTCGACACGCAATTTCTCCACGATTGGCAATCAGTATTTTTTGTAATCGTTGTGTGTTCATAATCAATCCTACAGTTGCCAAGCGGGTGGGCGTTTATCAAAAAAAGCAGTTAGCCCTTCTTGACCTTCTTCAGATACGCGAATTTTTGCAATACGCTCTGCGGTAAGCTCAATGAGTTCATTGGTAATTGGTTTATTTGCTACATCGTTAATTAATGCTTTTGCGGCTTTTACTGCAACAGGTCCGTTATCAATTAGTGTTTGCAGCATATTATCGAGGGCACAGTCTAAATTACCGGTTACTTGATGAATTAAACCAAGTTGTTTAGCAGTATGTGCATCAAACACTTCAGCCGTTAAAAAGTACCTGCGAGCAGCGCGCTCACCAATGGCTTTAATGACATACGGGCTAATAACAGCCGGAATAAGGCCAAGCTTTACTTCGCTTAAACAAAATTGCGCATCGTCTTTACTAAGGGCTATGTCGCAACAGGCAATTAAGCCCAGTGCACCACCAAAAGCAGCACCTTGCACAGCACAAATTGTAGGGTGGGGCGAGTTTGCCAGCACCTGCATTAATTTAGCCAATTGCATCGAATCAGCTAGGTTATCGGCGTAGTTGTTATCCGCCATAGACTTCATCCAGGCTAAATCGGCACCGGCTGAAAAGTGTTTACCCTCTGTTTTTAAAACCAGGGCACGAATATCAAGCGTATTTGCATGTTCAATACATTGGATCAGCTCATGTATTACTTCGCTGTTAAATGCGTTTCTTTTTTCTGGGCGGCTTAACACAAGTACAGCCACATTAGATTTTGTTATTTGTAGTGTTACTGACATTTTGCGCTCCGGTTACATTCTAAATACGCCAAATTTCGAATCACGTTTTGGTGCGTTATTCGCAGCCGTTAACGCAAGCCCTAATACATTACGCGTGTCAGCAGGGTCTATAATACCGTCATCCCACAAGCGTGCGCTGGCGTAATACGGATGACCTTGCTCTTCGTACTGGTCAATAATTGGCTTTTTAAAGTCACTGATTTCTTGCTCGCTCATGCTTTGACCTTTGCGTGCTAAACCATCTTGTTTAACTTGCGCCATTACACCCGCTGCTTGCTCGCCGCCCATTACCGAAATACGGGCATTAGGCCACATCCACATCATGGTTGGTTCAAATGCACGACCACACATTCCGTAGTTACCGGCGCCGTAAGAGCCGCCAATAAGTACTGTAAATTTAGGTACATCAGCACACGAAACCGCCATCACCATTTTAGCGCCGTGCTTTGCAATGCCTTCGGCTTCGTATTTTTTACCCACCATAAAGCCGGTAATATTTTGTAAAAAAACTAAAGGAATATTGCGCTGAGCACACAGCTGAATAAAGTGCGCGCCTTTTTGCGCCGACTCACTAAATAAAATACCGTTATTAGCCACTATGCCAACAGGATTGCCATAAATACTGGCAAAACCGGTGACCAGCGTTTCACCAAAATAGCGTTTAAATTCATCAAATGATGAGTCGTCCACTGTGCGGGCTATTACTTCGCGTACATCAAATGGCTTTTTAAGGTCGGTGCCTACAATGCCGTAAAGCTCGTTAATATCATAACGCGGTGGCTTTACATCTTCTAGAAGAGGGGCTGTAGGGCGTGTGTAGTTAATGCGCTCAATACATTGGCGCGCAATAGATAGCGCATGAGCATCGTTTTCAGCGTAGTGATCGGCAACACCCGACACTTTACAGTGCACATCGGCACCGCCTAGTTCTTCGGCTGTTACTTCTTCGCCTGTTGCTGCTTTTACAAGCGGCGGACCTGCTAAAAATATAGTGCCTTGATCTTTTACAATAATGCTTTCATCGGCCATAGCGGGTACGTATGCACCACCTGCGGTACATAAACCCATTACCACGGCAATTTGTGGAATACCTTTACCCGACATACGGGCTTGATTGTAAAAAATACGACCAAAATGCAGCTTATCCGGAAATACATCATCTTGCTCAGGCAGGTTAGCACCGCCTGAATCCACCAAATAAATACACGGTAAGTGGCAACGCTCGGCGATATCTTGTGCGCGTAAATGCTTTTTAACGGTAAGCGGAAAATACGTACCGCCTTTAACCGTGGCATCGTTTGCAATAATCATGCATTCAATGCCTTTAACACGGCCAATACCGGCTACAACACCGGCGCACGGTATTGCTTGTTCGTACACACCAAAGGCAGCAAATTGCGATATTTCTAAAAACGCTGAGCCTTCATCAATTAATGTACTTATACGGTCGCGAACAAATAATTTACCACGGCCTTCGTGGCGCTCCTTTAATGCCGCGCCTCCGCCTTGGCTAATTGTTGCTACTTTACTGCGTAAATCGTCCACCAGCGCCGACATGTTTTTATGGTTTAGCACAAACGTTGGATCGTGAGGGTTAACGCTCGATTTTAAAATCGTCATGGTTTAATCCTTAACGGCTTTCAGTGAAAAGTTCGCGACCAATAAGCATGCGGCGTATTTCTGATGTGCCTGCACCAATTTCGTATAATTTAGCGTCGCGCAGCAGGCGGCCTGTTGCGTATTCGTTTATGTAGCCATTGCCACCTAAAATTTGAATCGCATCAAGCGCCATTTTAGTCGCAAGTTCTGCGGCATATAAAATGGCACCGGCTGCATCTTTACGGGTTGTTTCACCACGGTCACAAGAGCGAGCTACCGTATACACATATGAGCGCGCAGCATTCATTTGTGTATACATGTCGGCTACTTTGCCCTGAATTAACTGAAATTGACCAATAGGGGTGTCAAACTGTTTACGCTCGTGAATATACGGTACCACTATATCCATACACGCTTGCATTATGCCAAGCGGACCTGCTGCAAGTACTACGCGTTCGTAATCAAGGCCACTCATAAGTACTTTAACGCCTTCGTTTAAGTTACCTAAAATGTTTTCCTCTGGCACTTCGCAGTTTTCAAATACCAGCTCACAGGTGTTTGAGCCACGCATGCCCAGTTTGTCTAGCTTTTGCGCCGTAGAAAAGCCAGGAAAGTTGCTCTCAACAATAAACGCGGTAATGCCTTTAGCGCCGGCGTTTAAATCTGTTTTAGCGTAAATAACGAGTGTGTGTGCATCGGGGCCATTGGTGATCCACATTTTGTTGCCATTTAAAATGTACTTATCGCCTTTTTTCTCGGCTTTAAGTTTCATCGATACAACGTCAGAGCCCGCATTAGGCTCGCTCATTGCAAGGGCACCAATGTGCTCGCCACTAATAAGCTTTGGCAAGTATTTTTCTTTTTGAGCTTGTGTGCCGTTACGGTTAATTTGATTAACACACAGGTTAGAATGTGCTCCATAGCTTAAACCTATAGAGGCACTGGCACGGCTAATCTCTTCCATAGCAATAACATGTTCTAAGTAACCTAAACCGGCGCCGCCAAGTTCTTCAGATACGGTCATACCTAGTACGCCCATTTCGCCCATTTGAGCCCAAAGTTGATTTGGGAAAGCGTTATCTAAATCAGTTTTTTCAGCAAGCGGGGCAATCTCCTGACTCGCAAAACTATTTACGTGGTCGCGGATCATATCGGCGGTTTCGCCAAGGCCAAAGTTCATTTCTTTATATAGTGAAATAGTGCTCATGATTCATTCCTGTGTGACGTGTGTGTTGTCAGTGTGTTGTTATTTTAAAAATAAACTTACTCGTCTATTTTATTAAGCGTGTCTCTGCAGCGGCGCTCGGCCGTCACCAACTCCATAAGAACAACTTTAATGTCGTCCATTTGTTGAGATAGGTCAGACTTTTTATCGGCAATTAAATCAAGCATGGTAACCAGCTGCTTAGCACTCGACTTATCAGCGTCGTACAGTTCAAACAAACGGCCTGTTTCAGCAAGCGTAAAGCCCAATCGTTTACCACGTAATATTAGTTTTAAACGCACTTTGTCGCGTTTTGAATAAATACGTGTTTGACCATTACGATCAGGCGTTATTAACCCTTGATCTTCGTAAAAGCGAATAGAGCGGGTTGTAATGTCAAATTCTTTAGCGAGTTCGCTAATGCTAAATGTTTGTTCATTACTAGCCGGCATTTTGGCTGAGCTTGCAAAGTTTGTTTGATTATCTGGTTTCATAATTGTATTTACCTCATTCGAATAACTCCAATATAAGTGAAGTTTACGTAAAGGTAAAGCTTGGTGTGTTTTGAAACTATTTATAAAGGAGTGTTGGCGCGAAGAGTTAACTTATTTTATTAATTTTCAGTAGGTTAATTTTATTTCCTCAGTGTGACCTAACAGCTGGAAAATAATGCGTACACTTATAAAACTAAAAATTAAGCTGTTTTTAGTTGACGTTGGCGTAAACATTAGTATTGTGTGTAAGTATTAAATAATAAATGAATACTAAATTAATAGAGCAAATATACTAACAATTATTTGCATTAAATTACAACGGAGTTAGTTATGACTTTAGAATCAGTGGTAATTGTAGCAGCAAAACGCACCCCAATGGGTGGTTTTATGGGAGCGTTAAGTGATGCGCAGTCTACCGAGCTTGGCGCTACCGCCATTGCCAGTGCACTTGCACAAACTGGTTTAGCTAATGATGCAATAGATGAAGTAATTATGGGCTGTGTATTACCAGCAGGGCTTGGGCAAGCGCCCGCACGCCAAGCAATGTTAAAAGCAGGCCTTGCACTTAGCACTGGCGCTACAACAATTAACAAAGTATGTGGCTCTGGTTTAAAAGCCGCCATGCTTGCAAACGATTTAATTAAAGCAGGCTCTATCCAATCTGCCATTGCCGGTGGCATGGAAAGCATGACAAACGCACCGTACTTTATTCCAAAAGCACGTGGCGGTATGCGAATGGGTCACGGCGAAATAAAAGATCACATGATGAGCGACGGCCTTGAAGATGCTTACGACAACAAAGCAATGGGTTGTTTTGCACAAGACACCGCCGACGAGTACGGCATTGGTCGTGAGCAAATGGATGCGTTTGCATTAGGCTCATTAAGTAAAGCAAAAGCAGCAATACAAAATGGCAGTTTTGATAACGAAGTTGCCCCGCATACGATGCAAACACGCAAAGGCGATGTAACAGTTTCGATTGACGAGCAACCAGGTAACGCCCGCCCAGAAAAAATTCCAAGCCTACGTGCAGCCTTTAAAAAAGACGGCACCATTACAGCCGCTAATTCATCGTCAATTTCAGACGGTGGCGCAGCGCTTATATTAATGAGCGAATCAAAAGCAAAAGAGCAAGGCTTAACACCGCTTTGTAAAATTGTAGCGCACAGTACTCACTCTCAAAAACCAAGTGAATTTACAGTAGCGCCAGTAGGTGCAATAAGCAGCGTGCTTGAAAAAGCAGGCTGGGCTGTAAACGACGTTGACCTTTGGGAAATTAACGAAGCATTTGCCATGGTAACCATGCTGGCTATTAACGAGTTAAAACTTGATGAAAGCAAAGTAAACGTTAACGGCGGTGCATGTGCACTTGGCCACCCAATTGGTGCAAGCGGCGCGCGTATTTTAGTAACGCTTATTCATGCCCTTAAAAACCGAGGCCTTAAAAAAGGCATTGCGTCTTTATGTATTGGTGGCGGTGAAGCGGTTGCTATGGCCGTAGAAGCGTATTAACTAGGTATTAAGCAGTTATAAGAAAGCTATACGAATAACTATAAAAGCGCTGCACTAATAATACTAACAAAGCGGCGCTACCAATTTTAAAAGAGAACACACAACTCACACACTAGGATTTAATCATGCACCAAGTACCACTACTTATTAATGGCGAATTTATTCAATCAGCATCAAAAGAGCTTATCGATGTTATAAACCCAGCAACTCAAGAAGTACTTGCACAAGTGCCATGCACCACCGAGTCAGAAATGGACGCGGCAATTGCCTCAGCCTCTGAGACGTTTAAAACATGGAAAGACGTACCCATTACTGAACGTGCTCGTATTATGATGAAGTACGCTGCGCTATTAAAAGAACACCATGATGAGCTTGCTACCATTATTTGCCATGAATTGGGTAAAACATTTGAAGATGCAAAAGGCGATGTTTGGCGTGGTATTGAAGTAGTAGAACAAGCTGCTAACGCGCCATCATTAATGATGGGTGAAACAATGGAAAACGTAGCGCGTAAAATCGATACGTATTCTTACATGCAGCCACTTGGCGTGTGTGCAGGTGTTACCCCGTTTAACTTCCCTGCAATGATCCCACTTTGGATGTTCCCGCTGGCTATTGTGTGTGGTAACACCTTCATTTTAAAACCGTCTGAGCAAGATCCACTTACACCAATACGCTTAGCAGAGCTATTTATTGAAGCCGGCGCACCAAAAGGCGTATTACAAGTTGTTCACGGTACAAAACCACAAGTAGACCGCTTACTAGAAGATAAAGCAGTGCGCGCTATTTCGTTTGTTGGCTCGTGTGGTGTAGGTGCTTATATTTATTCTAAAGGCACACAAAATCTTAAACGTGTGCAAGCGTGTGTTGGTGCTAAAAACCACATGGTTATTATGCCTGATGCAAGTAAATCGCACGTTGTAAACAACCTTGTAGGCGCATCGGTCGGTGCTGCTGGCCAGCGTTGTATGGGTATTTCGGTTGCTGTATTTGTAGGTCAAGCAAGTCAGTGGGTAGATGAAATTAAAGCAGGCTTTGAAAATGTACGCCCAGGCGTGTGGGATGATGCAAACGCGGCATACGGTCCACAAACATCAAAAGCAGCAAAAGCTCGTATTTTATCACTCATTGCCGGTGGTAAAAAGCAAGGCGCTACTTGTTTAATTGATGGTTCTGACTTTACGGTTGAAGGCTTTGAGCAAGGTAACTGGGTTGGCCCAACGTTATTTACCGATGTAACCAAAGAGATGGATTTATATAAAGAAGAAATATTTGGTCCTGTACTGGCGTGTATGTTTGTAGACACGCTTGATGAAGCAATCGCACTTATTAACGACAGCCCTTACGGTAACGGCACCTCGTTATTTACGTCAAGCGGTGCAGTGGCTCGTAAATTCCAACACGAAATTGAAGTAGGCCAAGTAGGTATTAATGTGCCAATTCCGGTGCCACTTCCGTTCTTTTCGTTCACTGGTTGGAAAGGCTCGTTTTATGGCGATACTCACACGTACGGTAAACAAGGCATTCGTTTTTACACAGAAACTAAAACGATTACCTCACGTTGGTTTGAAGACGACATTGCGTCGGGTCCAAATATGAGCATTAACTTAAAATAATCGTAATTAAAAAATGAGTAAATAAAAGAATAATTAATAATAAAGATGGGCGCGAAGGCTACTTCACACACAACACACATAAGCCTTCGCCGCTCGTCACGAACTACTCCCGTGACGGGAAACACTAACAACACAACTAACATAACTTACACAATTAAAGAGGTCTACCATGGACTTTAACTTATCTGAAGATCAACAAGCCTTTGCGCAAACTGCACGCCAATTTGCCGAGTCAGAACTTGCCCCCTATGCAGCAAAATGGGATCGCGAACATATTTTTCCTAAAGACACGATTAAAGCAGCAGGCGAGCTTGGTTTTTGTGGTTTATACACGCCAGAGGAAGCGGGCGGCCTTGGTTTATCACGTTTAGATTCGAGCATTATTTTTGAGCAGCTTGCTATGGGCTGTACCGCAACAACGGCCATGTTAACCATTCATAATATGGCCACCTGGATGGTAGCAAGTTTTGGTACCGATGCAGTTAAAGACAAATACGTAGAGCAATTAGTAATGGGCGAGTTACTTGCCTCTTATTGTTTAACAGAGCCAGGGTCGGGTTCAGACGCCGCATCACTTAAAACAAAAGCCGTGCTTGAGGGCGATGAGTACGTTATTAACGGCTCAAAAATGTTTATATCGGGCGCTGGCGAAACCGAAGTATTAGTTGTAATGGCACGTACAGGCGGCGAAGGTGCTGCTGGTATTTCGGCATTTGTAGTCCCGGCCGACGCAAAAGGTGTTGAATACGGCAAAGCAGAAGAAAAAATGGGTTGGAACGCACAACCTACACGCCTAATTAGCTTTGAAGATGTGCGCATTCCGGCGCATAACTTATTAGGGGCAGAAGGCGAAGGCTTTAAATTTGCGATGCAAGGCCTTGATGGCGGCCGAATTAACATTGCCACATGTTCAATTGGTACAGCGCAAGCGGCGCTTAATACAGCCCGTGAATATTTAAAAGAACGTACACAATTTGGTAAACCATTGGCTGCGTTTCAAGCATTGCAATTTAAAATTGCCGATATGAACACCGAGCTTGTAGCCGCGCGCCAAATGGTAAGGCTTGCTGCATTTAAACTTGATAATAACGACGTTGAAAAAACCACTTACTGCGCCATGGCTAAACGCTTTGCTACCGATGTTGGCTTTACCGTATGTAACGACGCACTGCAAATTCATGGCGGTTACGGTTATATAAAAGAATACCCGCTTGAGCGCCATGTACGTGATGTACGCGTTCATCAAATTTTAGAAGGCACTAACGAAATTATGCGTGTAATTATTGCGCGCCGTATTTTGGCTGAGTCTGCAAGCGACGTTTTATAAGGAGCAATGTATGTCAGAATCTAAATCTAATCCGAGTATTGAACTTACAATTGAAGGTCATGTTGCTATTTTAACGATGTCTAATCCGCCAGCAAACACCTGGACAAAAGACACCTTAGTTGATTTAAAAAATACCGTTAATGAGCTTAATAATAATAAAAATATTTATGCATTAGTACTGACTGGCGAAGGCGAGAAGTTTTTTAGCGCGGGTGCCGATCTAAACGTATTTGCATGTGGCGATAAAGGCGTAGCTGCTGATATGTCGCGTGTATTTGGTGAAGCATTTGAAGCGCTTACTAATTTTAGAGGCGTGTCGGTTGCTGCCATAAACGGCTATGCAATGGGCGGCGGTTTAGAGGTGGCGCTTGCGTGCGACGTACGTATAGCGGAAGAGCAAGCACAAATGGCGCTCCCTGAAGCTAAAGTAGGTTTATTACCCTGTGCTGGTGGCACACAAAATTTAGCATGGCTTGTAGGCGAAGGCTGGGCAAAACGCATGATTTTATGCGGCGAGCGCTTAAAAGCCGATAAAGCCCTGCAAATTGGCTTAGTAGAAGAAGTAGTACCACAGGGTGAAAGCTTTGCGGCAGCATTAAAACTAGCTAATCAAGTAAGCGAGCAAAGCCCTACCTCAGTTGCAGCGTGTAAAACATTGATTCAAAAAGGGCGCCATCAACCAATGGCAAGTGTATTGCCTCTTGAGCGCGAGTTATTTGTTGGTTTATTTGATACCGAAGATCAACAAGAAGGCGTAAATGCCTTTTTAGAAAAACGCCGCGCTAACTGGGTAAACGGCTAATGAGTGCTTTAACAGTATTAAATAACGCCGATGAGCCCGTGGTTTTTGAAACCGCAACCGCAGAAAACGGCAGTTTAATTGGGCTTATTACACTCAATGCGCCAAAAGCGTTAAATGCACTTAATTTTGAGATGATCAAATTACTTGAACCGCAATTGCGAGCTTGGCAAGACGATGATGCTATTGCAATGGTGTTGTTAAAGGGCGCAGGCGATAAAGCATTTTGTGCAGGTGGCGATGTTGTAAGCCTTCATCATGCAATGGCGCAAGGTAAACCAACAAGCTTAGTTGAAGAATTTTTTACGCTTGAGTACAAGCTTGATTACCTTATCCATACATTTGATAAACCAATCCTTGTTTGGGGTAACGGCATAGTAATGGGTGGCGGTTTAGGGCTAATGGCCGGTGCTAGCCACCGTGTTGTTACAGAAACATCACGCATTGCCATGCCAGAGCAAACCATAGGTTTATACCCTGATGTAGGCGGCAGTTACTTTTTACATAAAATGCCACAAAGTGTGGGGCTATTTTTAGGGCTAACGTCGGCATCAATTAACTGCGACGACGCGCGTTTTGTATCACTTGCCGATCACTTCATCGACAGCACTAAATATGATTCCATGCTTGCGCAAATTTTAGCAGCTAAATGGGGCAAAACCGCAAGCTTAAATCATGAGCGTTTAACTAAGTTATTAACCGATTTAGACAACCAATCTGCGCGTATGCCAAAAGGCAATATTAAAGCTAACTTATCAACCATTCAAAAGCTGGGTGAATTTACAACATTGCAGGAGCAAGTTGATTATATTTTAGGGCTAACCACTGACGATAAATGGCTACAGCGCGCTCAAAAGTCACTTAAACACGGATGCCCACTAAGCTGCGCACTCGTTAGTGAGCAATTAAAAACAAGCAAAGGCAAAAGCTTATTAGCGTGTTTTAAAATGGAGCTGGGTATGTCGGTTCGCGCTGGCGAAGTAGGTGAGTTTCAAGAAGGTGTAAGGGCGCTACTAATAGATAAAGACGGCGCGCCTAATTGGCAGTACAAAACACTTAGTGATGTCCCACAAACAATAGTAGACAGCTTTTTTGCTAATCGCTTTGGCGAAAACCACCCACTCAATGGCTTAGACACGGCAACACACAAATAAAGGAAAGACGATGACTAAACTCAATATTGGTTTTATCGGCTTAGGTAATATGGGCGGCCCAATGGCGGCTAACTTAATTAAAGCTGGACATACTGTGAGTGTGTTCGATTTAAACCAGCCGGTCGTAAATGAACTTGCAAGCAAAGGTGCAAAAGCAGCAGTTGATGCAAAGCAGTGCGCAACCAATGCTGACGTACTTATTAGTATGTTACCTGCAGGCAAGCATGTTAAATCGCTGTATTTGGGTAATAACGACGACAGCGGTTTAATTAATGTGCTAAGCAAAAATACATTAGTAATTGATTGCTCAACAATAGATGCAGAATCAGCACGCACTGTAGGCACTGCACTTGGCAAACAAGGCATAAGCTTCGTGGATGCACCTGTATCGGGCGGTGTTGCAGGCGCAAGCGCAGGCACACTTACTTTTATTGTAGGCGGCGAAAAAGCCGCGTTCGATAAAGCAAATACAGTGCTGAGTGATATGGGTAAAAACATATTTCATGCAGGCGATATTGGTGCAGGGCAAGTAGCCAAAATATGTAATAACATGCTACTCAGTATTTTAATGGCAGGCACCAGCGAAGCACTGCAAATGGGTATTAATAATGGCCTCGATCCTAAAGTACTTAGCAACATAATGACCGCAAGTTCGGGCCGTAACTGGACGCTTGAACTTTACAACCCTTGCCCAGGTGTAATGGATACAGCCCCTGCAAGTAACGATTACAAACCAGGCTTTATGGTTGATTTAATGGCTAAAGATTTAGGCCTTGCCATGGAAGCCGCGCAGCAAAGTAATTCATCAACGCCTATGGGGTCAATGGCTAAAAATTTATACACTATGCTACAACACCAAGGTGCGGGTAGTGATGACTTTAGTGCCATTTTTAAACTGTTTTCTAAGTAGGAGCAACGCGTGGAAATTAAAAATAACACGGTAGTAATAACCGGTGGCGCACAAGGTTTAGGCTTTGCAATGGCGCAAAAGTTTGCACTTATAGGTGCTAACATTGCTTTAATAGATATAGCACAAGACTTATTAAACACCGCATGCGAGCAACTTATGCAACTTGAAGGTGTAACTAGCAATATTAAAGGTTATGCCGCAAACGTAACAAATGAGAGCGAAGTAGAAAACGTATTTAATACCATTAACAGCGATTTTGGCCACATCGGTGTGCTTATAAACAACGCCGGTATTTTACGCGACGGCATGTTTATTAAGGCTAAAGATGGCAAGGTTGTTAAAAAAATGTCTCTTGAGCAATTTCAATCCGTGATTGATGTAAACCTGACCGGTGTGTTTTTAGCAGGGCGGGAAGCTGCAAGCCACATGATTGAATCAGGCAAAGGCGGCGTTATAGTCAATATGTCGAGCGTAGCGCGTGCAGGTAACATAGGCCAAACAAACTACGCGGCATCAAAAGCAGGCGTAGTGGCACTTACCACCACATGGGCTAAAGAACTTGGCCGATTTGGTATACGCGTAGGCGCTATTGCACCAGGTGTTATAAGCACCGCCATGACCGACGCCATGAAGCCAGAAGCCAAACAACGTATGCTCGCGGTAACGCCAGTAGGGCGCTTAGGCGAAAGCGACGAAATTGCCCATACTGCACAATACATAATTGAAAACGACTTTTTTACCGGTCGCGTGGTTGAAATAGACGGCGGCATTCGTTTGTAAACCGAACTGGATTAAGGTTGATTAAAAGCATAGCTCTTTGGGTTATGCTTTTTTGTTTTAAATCGAGGAGTTTATAATCTTGAAAAAGGGCTGATAACGGCGTTGGCATTTTGTTGTAAACCGCTTGCTATACATAAGCTCTTTAATCATCGTTAAAAGATAAATTTTATGAATAATATTCAACTTCAAATGTTCACTGTGCATAGACAGTTCCTTGTGTTTTGTCCAATAACATTATTAAAAATCGTTTTGGCGTATTTTAACAATGGTAATTTTATAACATACGTAATTACTTGTTTACATTAAAGTTGTTTGGTGGAATTATTGAGTTATGTAATATATGCCGTTTTGGGGTGTTATAACCCCCAAAGTGGTGTTCAATAAGCTGTTAAATTTATGAAGCAGATAATCACAATTATTCTATTTTTCACATGCGCAAACGCATATTCAGGTGGGGAATATTATGATGTATTACTTTCTGAATACGTTGAGCCGTTCGATGAGGGTGATCAATTTCATCTCGTTCTGAATTTCACTGGTGAAGGTATTAGCAAGAAATGTAATTCCATCCTCCTTAAAGGGACGTATGATCAGGAGTACTGGGCTGGGTATAAACGGCCGATGTCTTTGTCGGGTCATGCAGAAGCAATGGAGTATTTATCTGGTCAGGTAGGGAATAAGATTAAGTTTGGTCAAATTGGGCGCGGGCTAAAGAAATTACACGGCTGTACTTATTTAAGTCGAGGGCTTTTCCTAGAGCAGCATAGTAAAGAACCAGTTGTGTTCTCCGTGCATGAAAAAATTTAACAAGTCGTGCCAGACGGACAGTTTGTTCCGTGGCTTCTTTTGTGTAATCCGCTACGCTACAGAAAAAGCCACTCCACTCGGCGTTATATTTTACGGAGAGTCGGAGTCAATCAAATGTTCGGAGCAGTAATTAAATACCTATATAGCCAAACTAGACAAGAGTTACATTCCGCTTTAACTGTTCTTGTTTTTGCCGCTGCTTATGGAATTGGATTCTTATTCCTATGGCTAATATTCCCACTTTTTGGTTGGCAATTTAATGTTAACTTTGAACTAAGCGGTTATTTTATAGGTTGTATTGGTTCTGGAGAATTAGCTCGTGGAATTGCTAAGTTAACATTGTCTATTAAACACTCAAAAGGTTCACATGCAACGAATGCTATTGCAGGAGCTACTACATTTGGCTTATTTTGGCTTTGTGTCACTTTGAAGTGGAATCATGAATTATGGACAGTACCAATTGCCTTTATTGTCGGTGGCTTTTTCTATATATTTTTAGTGTTTGCCCAAAGGTTTGATAATTGGTGTAATAGTAAAATATAACAAGCCAATAATGGTAAAGACGCAAATAATGATTAGGATGACACCCATCCTAATCATTAGGAAAAAAGCTAACAAAAACAGTATGAAGAGTGCATTATTATAAATAATGAATCACGCAAAAAGCTGAACTATGTAGACAAAATGAAAGTAACAATAGACAGCCCAATCGGGACGATATCTGTTTATTAAAGAATGGCAAACGACTCGGCTGTATTGAACCGGCTTTCCTTTAAATAAAAAGCGGAACATTACAGTGAACAAAGGCATGAATAAATTGACCTTACGGGGTCAAACAAAAGTGAATGCCTTTACTTTATTGTGTGGCAACTGTATTGCCTTGTTCATAATATAGAAAAGCTGAAATACGATACATTAAGAAGGGTAAGCCCTTTTAACCTAAAATAAAGCCACTCAAACACCCGTAATCCCTTCCAAAACGCCAATTAAAACAATATCAAACACTTCTATATTCTACGTAAAAATACAGTAATCAATTGAACCAAAATAGGAACTCAGCTATGGTTTGTTTATCAATAAAAATAAATTTAAAAACGAGTTAATCTTCAGGCTCGTTATGTGTATAAATCTATATGGTGCAATATTCCAGTGTTTGAACAATTTAAGAAAATAATTGCTAGTATTCTCCTTTTATTTTTCCTTTCGGGTTGCACTGTCGGTCATAAGGACTATCAGAGATATCTGAATATGAATATTGGTGAGAATATAAATAATCAAAAGATTTCTAAATCACTCGATGCTGGTGAGTTGATAAGATCGGATTATTTAATTGCAGGCGAAGGGTTAACCAATATTACAACATTAGATACTGGTTTTTTGCGATACCATTTTAGCAGGCAAGAAGTCTTACCGAATTACAGTATTAAAGACTATGTCGGTAAATGTCTTATTTATTACGATGTTGATCCTAAAACGGAAATCATAATTGATTGGGGTTTTGATAAAGGTGGTAACTCTTTAAGTTGTAGAACTTGGCCTTGAGTGCAATATACACATAACAACACGCCCTGAGGTGGACGACTAGTAAAATTTAGCTATTAACTGCAAATTTTAAAAGTGGTGAGCCTCTGCGTTTTAAGGCCGCTAAATACGTCGATTCATTGTAGGGTGTATTCGTTTTCCAACACCTAAATACAATCCTTATCCATTTAAATGCCAGTGATCTAATAATGCTGTTATGCGGCTTACCCTTGGCTTTTTGTTGCTCATAATACGCTTTAGCCCAAAACGAATAACGAATAGAAAAGCCTGCCCATTCCACAAATGTTTGCCTTAAAAAAGTAGGGCAACTATAACGCCAATGAGTCCACATTTTTTGACCACTGCGCTCAATAACAGGCGCTATACCAGCGTACTTTTGAAGCTCTGCAGCATCATTATAACGCGCACGATTACTACCAAAAGCAACAAGTAAACGTGGGGCGAGTTGTGGGCCTGCACCGGGTAAGCTATCAAATATCTTTTTATCCTGGTGGGTTTTATAAGCCGATTTTATTGCTTTATCGAGCTTTTCAATGCCCTTTAATAACACTTTAAATTGCGTGATAAGCACTCCAACGAGCATTTGATTAGGCACAATTACTCCTTCGTCCAGAGTTAATGGCATCGCATTTTTAATACTGTCTAGTCGTGCATTATTGACCGCGCAATAGTGTGAGTTATGACTCTCAAAAAAGTCGAGTAAAGTCTGTTTTCTTGCTTTTTTAACCGCAGTGAGTGACGGCCATTTCTGAATGAAGTCGCAGAATATATACGTGTCCTTTTCTTTAAACCATTCAAGTGCCTGCGGGTAATAATTTTTTAATGTCGCTGTTATTTTATTGGATAAATCGACACTGTCTTGCACTAAACTTCGGCGATATTCAACAAGCTGAGACAGCGAACGCATAGCAGCTGACTCGGGCTCAATGACAGACAGCTTGTCCATATGTAACGTGAGAATTTCAACTTGTAGAAAGGCATCTGATGGGTCATCTTTTGCGCCACTGGGCTTAAAAGCCTGGCGGTATTTAGCAACAGCACAAGGATTAACGGTGAATAAAGTAAGGTGGTCGTATTTAGCTAATGCATAAATAAGCGGCCCTTTTTTAAGCTCGCAAACAATCGCTATTTTCTGCTTTGGATAACGTTGTTTAATATCCATAGCCCATTCATGCAACGCTTCAGGTGTGTGTTTAATAACGGTGTAATGATATTTATTAGTGCCTGTTGGGTGTTCACAAATATCATGTTTTTTATCGGCCCAGTCAATGCCAATGAGTACAGCAAAATTATCAACGTTATATGCTTTCATTTTATAGCGCCTACGGTTAAAGTTAAGGACGGAATGTGCTTAAATCTCGTTTCTCGCAGGTCTTATAGATAGTCTTGGTCGGCAATCCCTGAGTATGCGTTTTGAAATCGAGGTGCTCTGTTGGCTCGAACGTCTTGTTAAAAACATTGGATGTTTGGCATTCAATATTCGTAACCAACAGAAGCATATTCCACTTAATATAATAGTCAGTTACTTTTAAATTAAGTGGCTTGGTCGAACTATAAGAATTTCAAGCGGGACAAAATACAGTTGGCTTTTTGTTCACTCCGTTCACCTATTTTAGCCAACTGAATTTTGCCCCTTAAATGGGCGTTGAGGCTGTAGAATTACTCTTTTTAGGAACGTATCCAACTATTCTTGGTTGGTTGCTTTTTAACCTTGAATCCATCTGTTCGCTGTGATCTAATAGATATTATTCACCCACGGTAAACTGTTATGGCTAACTACAAGCCTGACTTATCCTGTCAAAATAAATTCATTCCTATCAATTTCGCTGAGCAAATTCTGCCTGGCACTTTTGAGTATGCCCTTTGTTATATTGTCGAAAATAAACTCGATTTATCGGGGTTTGACGCGTGGTACAACAATGACAAAACGGGCGCGGCGGCGTATCCACCTTCGGTAATGCTAAAGATTATTTTACTGGGCTATGCACATGGTTTGATCAGTAGCCGTCGAATTGCTAAAGCGTGTGAGACGAACATTTTATTTATGAGTGTGTCGGGAGATATCCAGCCGCATTACACATCTATAGCGGGTTTTGTGTCTAAAATGCATGAACAGATTGAGCCGCTTTTTACGCAAGTGCTGATGATATGTGATGAGGAAGACTTGATAGGCCGCAACATGTTTGCCATTGATGGGTGTAAATTAAAGTCCAATGCGAGTAAAGAGTGGAGCGGCACATTCGATGAGCTAGGTCGCAAAAAAGCAAAACTAGAACGCGCAAGCAAACGTATTATTGAACGCCACCAATCACAAGATGGACTGGGCGAAGAGTTGATAACTCAGGACTTAAAACAAAAAGAAAAGCTGGATAAAAGTGCAAATAAAATCACCGAGTTTTTAGCCACTCACGAAGAGAAAACAGGCAGTAAAGGCAAGCCTGTTAAAAGTAATATCACTGACCCAGATAGTGCGAAGATGACGACCTCAAAAGGGACAATTCAAGGCTACAACGGCATCGCGATAAACGATGATAAACATCAAATCATCCTGCAAGCACAAGCGTGGGGCTCAGTGGGCGAACAATAATGATTAGGATGACACCCATCCTAATCATTAGGAAAAAAGCCAAAAAAAACAGTATGAAGAGTGCATTATTATAAATAATGAATCACGCAAAAAGCTGAGCTATGTAGACAAAATGAAAGTAAAAATAGACAGCCCAATCGAGCTACGATAGCTGTTTATTAAAGAATGGGAAACGACTCGGCTGTATTAAACCGGCTTTCCTTTAAATAAAAAGCGGAATATTACAGTGAACAAAGGCATGAATAAACTGACCTTACGGGGTCAAGCGAAAGTGAATGCGCAATGGCAACTGTATTGTCTTGTTCATAATATAGAAAAGCTGCAAAACACGATGCATTAAGAAGGGTAAGCGCTTTTACCCTAAATAAAAGCCACTCAAGCACCCTTAATCCCTTCCAAAACGCCAATTAAAACAATATCAAATTCCCACTTTATATTCTGCATAAAATACAGTAATCGATTGAACCAAAATAGGAACTCAGCTATGGTTTGTTTATCAATAAAAACAAATAAAAAACGAGTTAATCTACAGGCTCGTTATGTGTTTTTCAAACTATGAGTAAATTTAAAGTTTTATTAATCCCTGTAGCTACTTTACTAGGAGCGCTATTAGGTTATTTTCTAGCACCGCCACAACCACTTTATCCCTTTGCAGGTGAAAAGCATGAACTTGAACTCATTTACTATATTGAGCTTCATATAATCATTTATTTAGGTTTCTTTTCAGCATGCATTACATTTTCATTTTCTAAGCTCCTCAATACTTCCATAAGTTTAGCCATCGGTTCATTAATTTCAGTTGGTTTATTTATTGGCGCAATAGGTGATTTAAGGAGCGGAGCTATACCTTATTACAGTTTTCGCGAAATAGTTGTATATGTTGTTGGTTGTATTTCTTGGTATGGAATAGTTTATTTGTTCAGTAGCTTTTCCAATAAAAACAAAGTGGTATAAACACATAACAAGCCAACTAAGCAGGACCATAGCTAGGGAAAGTATGCAGAAAATTTTAGTTTTAACGTTTTTTTTAGTTTCTGGTTTTGTGAAAGCAGAATCTGATCTTTGTGAGTCAACCCAATACCCAGTTAAATGGGAATCTGAATTAGTGCATCCCGAATCTTATGAGCTTCGAGCCATTTTCTACAAAACTAATTATTCAAAGGTAATTTTACCTGTATCAAAAGCGATAGACTTTGTTAAAAATAATATGGCAAACCATAAGGCATATTTAAAAGACGCTAAAGCTTACATACTTGAAAGCTTATCTAAATTGCCAAAAAACAAACTTATAGACCACTCAAACCTCTTAATTGCAACAGATGGCTTGCAAGGACGAGAGTTGAGTAAAGCTATTCATGTTATGGCTGGATATCAAGGGCCATTCGAGGGATTACTATTAAAAAATGAGGCGTCAGTTAGTATTAATGGTAATTGGGTAAATTCATCAAGCGTTACTTACATGGTAGGCAATGATCCTGCTCCCTTGGATGACTTGAGTTTTGTTCATAAGTTAATTGTTTCTAACTCAAACCAAGTAGTGTTTGAAAAATGCTGGCTAGATAGAAAATAGCCATATAACAAAACGCGCTGAGGTGGGCGACTAGTAAAATTTGGCTATTAATTGTGGGAAGCTGAAAATAGTAAGTAAGATTTTAAAAACTTTATAACAAGGAACGTATATGAATTTATCTGAAGGCAAAACTGTAATTGAGTTTGAAATATCAGAAACAGGCCACCAAATTGTTGAAGCTAAAATTAACGGTAAATTGTTACGTTTTATTTTAGATACTGGCGCTGGAACATCTGTTTTAGACAGGGGATGCCTAAGTGAGTTAGGCATTGAAGAGACACTCAATGTTGAGAATGCAGCAGGCTTGGGCACTTCGGATCACGCTATGGGAGATATAGAAGTTGATTCAATTGAGTTTGGTAGTGCCTTGTTTGAAAGTCCTGCCTTTGTGTCACTTAATCTTGACCATGTACAAGTGGCGGGTGGTGAAAAGGGAGTACATGGCTTGTTAGGCTCTCCCTTTTTTATTCAATACCAAGCAGTTATCGATTTTTCAAAAAATAGGTTAGAGCTTTTTAATAAAAAAAATTAAATAACTAACCTAAACTTTGTTCTTTAGTCGGTTTTAGCTAACGCACCATGTTTATGGATTTTACTATGGCATGGTGCGACAGTTGTTATTGTTTACAATTTGTATTTCAAAGCTACTTTTCTAGTTCTTTTTTAATAACTCTTTTCTTATAATTTCAGCCCCAGCGCTCAAGGCATTTAGTTTACCTCTGGCTATATGGTGAGGTAGTGGAGCCATGCCGCAGTTTGTACACGGGTAGAGTTTGTCGGCATCTACAAATTGCAGTGCTTTACGTAGCGTACTTGCTACTTCCTCTGGTGTTTCGATAGTGTGGTTTGCTACATCAATTGCGCCTACCATTACTTTTTTACCGCGAATGAGTTCTAGTAAATCCATTGGTACATGCGAGTTATGGCACTCTAGTGAGATAATATCGATATTAGATTGCTGAAGCTTAGGGAATGCTTCTTCGTACTGTCGCCATTCGCTTCCTAGTGTTTTTTTCCAATCTGTATTGGCTTTAATGCCGTAGCCATAGCAAATATGCACGGCGGTTTCGCATTTAAGACCTTCAATTGCGCGCTCTAAACAGGCAATTCCCCAGTCGTTCACTTCATCAAAAAATACGTTAAACGCGGGCTCATCAAATTGGATGATATCAACGCCGGCGGCTTCTAATTCTTTTGCTTCTTGATTTAGAATTATGGCAAATTCCCACGCTAGTTTTTCGCGGCTTTTATAATGATCGTCGTAAAGCGTGTCGATCATTGTCATTGGGCCTGGCAATGCCCATTTAATAGGTTGTTTGGTTTGCTTGCGTAAAAACTTAGCGTCCTCAACAAACACAGACTTTTGACGGCTAACAGGGCCCACAACTGTAGGTACACTTGCGTCGTATCGGTCACGAATTTTTACTGTTTTGCGCTTTTCAAAATCAACGCCATTTAGGTGCTCTATAAATGTAGTTACAAAATGCTGCCTTGTTTGCTCGCCATCGCTAACAATATCAATGCTTGCTTGTTGCTGGTCGAATAATGACAAGCGTAGGGCGTCGTGTTTGCCTTGGGTTAATTCATCACCTTGTAATTTCCAAGGTGACCAAAGTGTTTCTGGCTCTGCAAGCCATAAAGGCTTAGGTAAACTGCCAGCGGTAGATGAAGGTAGTAATTTTTTCATAATAAATAATGCCGTATATTTTAGTTAATTATTAAACGTAGCGTTAAGCGCGTTATTACTGGTTGTTACTATTAGTTGTTATGACAGATAGCTAGTAGAGAATTGCTCAAGAACTGTTTGGTACGGCTTGATAAAATGCTCTTGCGCAAACTTGCCTTGCTCATTCGCTAACTTGCCGCGCTCTTCTCGGTCATACACAATTTGCGTTAGTGAGTGATCCAAGTTTTTTAAATTTGGTTTATATGATTTACCCGCTGTTGCGTTGGCATTATAAATCTCTGGTCTGTAGATTTTTTGAAACGTTTCCATCGTACTAATAGTGCTTATAAGCTCAAGGTTGCTGTAATCATTGAGTAAATCACCAAAGAAAAACAATGCTAAAGGCGCGGCGCTATTTTGTGGCATAAAGTAACGTACCTGTAAGCCCATTTTTTTGAAGTATTGCTCAGTTAAAGACGATTCATTTGGTTCGTATTCAACGCCAAGTACCGGGTGTTGGTTTTCAGTGCGGTTGTAGGTTTTGTTATCTGACACACTTAGGCATATAACCGGTGGTTTTTTAAAGTTTTGTTTGTATGTATCCGAGTTTACGAATGACTGAAATAGCTTGCCATGTAAAACCCCAAAGTCATCAGGAATACTAAATTGAGGCTTGCCTTTATTGTGCTCTTGTAGGAGTACGCTAAAGTCGTAGTCGCGCACATACGATGAAAAGTTGTTTCCTACAATGCCTTCAATGCGCTTATTAGTTTTATGGTCAACAATATTTGTTTTTAATATTTCGATTGATGGGAAGCTTTCGCCGCCATCTTCAATACCTATCTCAACAGAGACAATTTCAAGCTCAACAGCATAACGCTCACCTTTGGTGTTATCCCAGTGGGCTAGGGCATTAAAACGGTTGTTAATCATGTTTAAGGCGTTACGCAAGTTTGCTTTGCGGTATTCACCTCTGGCTAAATTAGCAAAGTTGGTTGTGATACGCGTATTAGTTGATGGATGATAATTTTCGTCGAGTGAAACGCTCTTTATATTAAATGTAAAATCTTTTTTCATCGTGTTTATATCCAATTTTATAATTTAAACCTGATTGATGCTCTGCGCTTTATTAGCCTTGCAACTTACTTAGCTGGCTTAGCTGGTTTAGGTATTCAGCAGCTTTAAGTTGTTAGTAATAGTGTTTAGCGCTAAGGGATGAGTAATTTATACGTTGATTGGTATATGAAGAAAAACGGTTTAATTTCACATAAAACATGAGTCATATTCATTAATCACTATTGTTAGATTCGATTACGTAGCAATTGACGAGAAAAAGGCATAAATCGGTAAAAATAAAAGATGGATGTTTAGCCGTTTAGACTTCCTTTGTTTTGGTGTGCACTTTATTCATGTTGAACATGAGGAATATTCAAAGGGGTTTTTTATAGCTATAACAGTACATTAGCGGTGCTATTGAGCTTAATTACTGAAGTTTATGGCTTATGATCAGCTTTATTCTATAAGTTGAATGAACTATTTTAAAAATTGAACAACAAAACTTTCTACGGAAAGTGCATGGTAATAAAAACTTATCAATTCTCAAGTTGTTATAAAGTTTAGGATTTACTTTAATACGAGATTGAAATGAAGAGTCAATATAACTATCGAATACAAGCCGTTAGAAATGAAATGGCGAAATTGGATTTGGATGCATTTGTGGTTCCTCATGAAGATGAATATCTTTTAGAAGAAGTTTCTGATTGTAATAATCGTTTAAAATGGATCAGTGGTTTCACAGGTACCGCAGGAGTTGCTGTCGTTTTAAAAGATGATGTCATTTTTTTTGTTGATGGTAGATACAGCGTTCAAGTGACTAAGCAAGTTGACGGGGAGCTATTTTCATTTGAAAGTATGGCTGTATTTGAGAGCAACAGTTGGATTGATTCGTTACTACCTCCCTCAGCAAAAATTGGAATCGACTCTTCTTTGCATTCATTTGACTGGTTTTCGAAATTTATAAGTAAAGTTGCTATAGAAGGTAGAAAATCGCTTCCGCTTAAAAATAATTTAATAGATTTATGCTGGACAAATAGACCGACTAAAATAAGCACCAACGTAAAATTAATAGATGAAAAGTACTGTGGTAAATCAAGCATTACTAAGTGCAAAGAAGTTGCAGGCGTTTTATGTAAGGCGGGTGTAGATAGGTTAATCATTACCAATCTTGAGTCAACGTGTTGGTTACTCAATTTACGAGGAAGTGATATCCCTTGTTTACCCGTTTTTTATTCAACATCAATTATTGATCAAAATGCAGAGGTTATTTGTTTTTTAGATTTAACTACACTGGATGAAAAACTTAAATCTTCTTTTAAGCATAATGTAAGTTTTAAATGTATTACGCAGTTAGATGAATACTTATTATCTATTTCAAATTGCGTAACTCAAATTGACCCAAAAGTCATTAATGCGCACATGGCGAGATTACTACAAAAGCCAGATGTAAACGTTATTCAAAGCAGCGATCCTATAGGATTACTAAAAGCACAAAAAAATCCGATTGAGATCACAGGAATGAAAGCATGTCACATTCGTGATGGTGCAGCACTTATTAACTTTTTGTCGTGGTTAGATTTGCAAGTACGCGAACAGACTTTTTACGACGAAGCCCAACTTGCAGATAAGCTTGAAACATTTAGAACTGTAGATGAGTTATACCAAGAACCTAGCTTTGATACTGTGTCAGCTGTTGGGAGTAATGGGGCTATGTGTCATTATAATCATAAAGATACGATCGCTAAACTAATGACAAATAATACTATTTATCTTGTTGATTCGGGCGCGCATTATCTTGATGGAACTACAGATGTTACACGTACAGTGGCTATAGGTAAGGCGACTAAAGAGCAAATAAAAATGGCTACTTTAGTCTTAAAAGGTCATATTTCGTTGGCGACTATCCGATTTCCTTTTGGAACAACAGGACAGCAATTAGACGCTTTTGCGCGGCAACACTTATGGCAAAAAGGGTATGATTACGAACATGGCACAGGACATGGTGTAGGGCATTACCTTAATGTACATGAAGGGCCGCAACGCATTGCAAAGGCAAATTCTAACGTTGCACTTTTACCTGGGATGGTTGTATCTATTGAGCCAGGTTACTATCGTCAGGATGAGTTTGGTATACGCCACGAAAACTTATATGTTGTAAAAGAAAGCCTTAATATCAGCGGGTCAGATATAAATATGCTGTGTTTTGAAGTGTTAACTCATGTTCCTTTTGACAGAAGGTTAATAGATAAAGCAGAACTTACAAAATGTGAAATAGAGTGGTTAAATACATACCACGAAATGGTATATCGACTTATATCTCCTCTTATAGACACACGTAGTAACGCCTGGTTATTAAAAGAGACGACAGCCTTGTGATTACATAAGCTCATAATATATAAATGCCTATTATTATAAATTTGATAATAGGCATTAAGCTACTCTTAACCTCCCTAAACATTCATAGAAACGGCTTTATCTACATTTCATAACATAGCCTCTGCCAGGCAACACAACCATCTATTCAACCTTAAAAGATAAATCGCCTGAGATCCCATTACTTTTAGCATGACAATTTAATGTATGGCGAAAAGCAGCTCATAAAATATGCCATTATTTAACTAAATAAAGAGAGTTCGGATGCTTTTTTGCTAGAAGTTCTGTTTTAGATTGTGAATACAAAATAAATTGCGTTTTATTGCATTTTTAGAATCAAAGATTTTCCGACCAATGCGTACTATTAAAAGTGTTAAAAATATTAAGCACTTATAAAAAACATAATAACTTTGTAAACCAAAAGGTCTAAAGGGGAGTGATATGACAATAAGTAATCGTTTTTGTCCTAAAAAAGTAGCGCTAGCAGTAATTATAGCAACTTCAGGAAGCACACCGTTATACGCAAATGAGTTGGATACCGAAGGCAGTAATAAAGTAGACAAAATTGAAAAAATTGTTGTTACATCCAGAGGACGTACCGAGACATTACAACAAATACCAGACTCGGTCACAGTATTCACTGGTGACGACATTAAAGCCGCTCGTATCTCTACCATAAAAGATTTTTCATCATTAACGCCAAATTTAAATGTATCAACAAATTTTAGATCAGGACTAAATTTTGTAACTGTTAGAGGGTTAATTACCCCACAGGTAGGGGAAGCGCCTATTGCTTATGTTGTAGATGGTATAACTGTGCCTAATTTAGAGTTTATTAATCAAGGCTTACACGATATCGAACGTATTGAGGTTCTTAGAGGGCCACAAGGTGCCTTGTACGGAAAAAATGCGATTGGTGGGGCGATTAATATTGTTACAAAGCAAGCAACAGATGAATTTGAAGGAAGCGTTCAAGCATCAGTTGCGCAAGGAAACGATAAAAAGCTAAACGTTGCGCTCAGTGGCCCAATTGTTCAAGACAAAGCTTACTTTAGGTTGTCTGCTAACTATCAAGATACTGATGGCCTAATTGAAAACTCTTTTTTAAATGAAAAAGTAGATTATGTTGATGATGCATTTGGCTTTCAAGGAATGCTTGAATTTTATTTAAGTGATTATACCAAGTTAACTTTTCATGGTAACTACGCTGAAAAAACGCAGGGTAGTAACTATATGGGATTTATTACCAGTGACCAGTTAGAGGACTTTTCATTACAACCAGAGGCAAATGCTGTAGGGCGTGATGAGTCAACATTATGGTCAGTTTCAGTAAAACTTGATCATGAAACAGATTATGGCGATTTAACGTTTATTGCGTCTGCTAATGATTCAGACATTATGTTTTTTTCTGATGGGGATTTTACTCCTCAGGCTCCAAGCGAAGATAACTTTTTCTTCCCTAATACACAAATTAATCCAATAGAAGAAGACTCTAGTAGCTTTGAGACCCGATTTACTTCGCCAAGTGATAACGCTCTGCGTTGGTCGATTGGTGCCTATTATGAATCAAAAGACAGAAATGTATCTTACGACCAAGTATTAGACCTTACTCCAACGCAAAGGGTTACCTATCAAGATGTAAAAGCCGATATTGCGAATGATCCTAGTTTAGTGATTACCGGTGAAAAAACCGTACAAGAAAGTAATGCTTATGCTTTGTTTGGGCAAGCAAATTACGATGTGGTAGAAGACATTGAGCTAACAGTTGCCCTGCGCTATGACTCAGAAGAGCGAGATGCATTTGATAAACGTGACCCATCAGCCTCTAAAGTAAATGAAACATTTAGTGAATTACAACCTAAAGCTTCTATTGCTTGGCAAATTAGTGATGACCATCTGCTATACAGCACTTATTCAAAAGGTTTTAGATCGGGTGGCTTTAATGAATACGCCCCAAGTGTAATACGTAAATACGATCAAGAAATATCAGACACCGTTGAGCTAGGTTTAAAAACAACTTGGCTTGATGGAAAAGTTTGGGTGAATATGTCTTTATTTCATATTGATCAACAAGATGCACAATTTACACGCTTAAACCCGACAACTTTCACTTTAGAAAACTTAAATATTGATGAAGTAGCGATAGATGGTTTTGAATTAGAGATGTCAGCCACTTTAACTGATTATTTAACGGTTAATTTTGGACTTGGTTTAATTGATAATGAAATTACTAAAAATCAAGGTGTTGATATTTTATCGGGCAGAGATTTAGCCGCAACAGAAGGCGGTACTATGCCTTATGTTTCTGACTTTAATTTAAATGGCTCTGTTGACTATTCGCAACAAGCGTTTGCTGATTATGAGTTTAAAGCACGTCTTTCGTTTAATACATTAGGACCTCGTTCGTTTGATATCTTTAATGAAGATACGGGTGAAACGGATACACATACATTTTTAAATGCCAACTTCACTTTAGAAAATGAGCAATGGTCTACCTCAATATTTGTTTCTAATTTAACCGATGAAGCATCCCCAGAAACAGTTTTTCTATTCAATCCATTAATAAGAATGCGTAATCAACCAAGACAAGTTGGTGTGCAAGTTAGGTACAACTTCTAAAAATAATATGGCTATTAATGCAAGTTAATAGCCATCGTTGATGGTGAATTTAGTCATCAATAATAATTTTTATTTATAAGTTTAGTTGAGCACAAAATACGGCTAAGCAAATCAAGTTAATTGTTACCGCATATAAGGTAACTACGTTAGTAAGGTGCAAATTATGACAGTTAGAGTCGCTACAGATGTTGGTGGTACGTTCACTGACCTTGTTTATATTGATAAAGGTAATGTTAAAGCTGTCAAAAGCGATACTACGCCACCAAATTTTGAACAAGGCGTTGTTAATTCAGCAATTAAAGCTGACATAAACTTATCCGATGTTGATTTTTTTGCTCATGGTTCTACTGTAGTAATTAATGCGATTACTGAGCGTAAAGGTGTAAAAACAGGCTTGATAACGACAAAAGGTTTTCGTGATGTGCTAGAAATTGCACGCGGGAATACACCTGATATTTTTAATAATACCTATAAAAAACCAAACCCGTTTGTTGAGCGCCATTTAAGATTAGAAATAAAAGAACGCCTTGATTATAAAGGCAATGTAATTACACCAGTTGACTTAAGTAACTTACAGTCTTTGGTCGATTATTTTAAATCTCAAGATGTACAAGCAATCGGTATTTGTTTTTTACATGCTTACTTAAATCCAGAGCATGAGATTAAAACGATAGCGGCTTTGAAATCGCTATGGCCTGAAGTTAATGTTATTGCATCTCATGAGATTTCAGCTGAGTGGCGCGAATATGAAAGAACAAGTACCACTGTTTTATCAGCTTATGTATTACCGCCAGCTCAACAGTATTTAGATAAATTAAAAAGTAAGTTACGTACTTACGGATTAAAAAACGATCCTTTTATTATGCAATCTAATGGTGGTATTGCTACTTTACAATCGGCACGAGATAACCCTATTACGTTGGTTGAGTCGGGGCCTGTGGGCGGTATTTTAGGTGCTGCAGCTTATGGTGCTGTAATAGGCGACGGTAATATAATGGCGTTAGATATTGGTGGAACAACAGCTAAATGTTCGCTAATCCATAATGGTAAAACACGTATAACAACTGAATACGTTTTAGAAAAAACCGCTAAAAAAGCAGGTTATCCAATAAAAACACCTGTAATAGATATTGTTGAAATAGGGAATGGTGGCGGAAGCATTGCGTGGATTGATGCCGCTAATAGCTTACATGTTGGCCCTCAAAGTGCGGGTTCTACACCGGGCCCTGTTGCTTACGGACGCGGTGGTACTGCGCCAACAACAACAGACGCTAACTTAATTACAGGCCGTATTAACAGCGAGAATTTTGCTGGTGGTGAAATACACCCCGATTTGAGTGCTGTAGAAGCATCTTTTCTTACCTTAGCTAATAAGCTTAATGTTGAAGCGATGGATGTTGCACATGGCGTTTTAGATATTGCCAATTCTAATATGGTAAATGCCCTTAAATTAATCTCAGTTAATCGTGGTTATGACCCACGTGACTTTTCTTTAATGGCCTTTGGTGGCGGTGGCGCTTTGCATGCTACTGCTTTAGGTCGTGAGCTGAATGCTCGTAAAGTTATTATTCCTCCATTTGCGGGTGTGTTTTCTGCATGGGGAATGCTGATGATCGATTTACGCAGAGACTACATTCAAACTCATCGATTTAGCTTAAGTGAGCAAAGTAAAGCTGAGGTTATTAGTGCGTTTGATGGCGTTATTTCAAAAGCTAATTTAGATTATAAAAATGATGGAATGTCGCAAGATAAAGTTAAACATGAGTTATATGTTGATGCGCGTTATAGCGGACAAGAACACACCGTTAAAATTCATGTGCCTGATACTGAGCTTGATGAACACGATTTTATTGAAGCGTTATCAGAGAGATTTCATCAAACACATGAGCAAGAATACACATTTAGATTAAATGATTCAAAAATTGAAGTTGTAAATATTCACTTAGTTGCTTTTGGTATTTTAGATAAAGCAGAACTTGAGAAGTTACCGAAAAGTAAAACAGCGAGTGCTGATGATGCCTTAATTGGTACTCGATGGGTTGATTTTGATAATAAAACGAGGTTAACCACTTCTATTTTTGACCGTGAAAAATTAATGCCTGGAATGAAATTCAAAGGCCCTGCAATCATAGAAGAGAGCACCACAACAACGGTTGTGTTACCAGATAACCGAGTTGAGGTAGATGACTTTGGTGGATTGCATATTTATTTACGAGATTAATTAGTCGTTTTTATAAATTAACTAAATTGGTACAAAATTATGAATAAAAAAGTTGATATATTTACAATAGAAATTATAAAAAATGCCTTGGTTGCCATTGGCGAAGAAATGTTTTTAGCGTTAAAGCGCAGTAGTAAAAGTCCAATTATATATGAGTCACTTGATTACGGTATTGGTGTAACAGATGCTAAAGGGCGTCTTATTTCTCAAGGTAATGGTATTCCTGGATTTATAGGCACTTTAGATGCGGGTGTAAAAAATATTATTGCAAAGTTTGATAACGATAATATTTACCCTGATGATGTATTTATATTAAATGATCCGTATGCAGGCGGCGGCACTCATTTATCTGATGTATGTATGATCCGTCCAATATTTTTCGAAAATGAGCTAGTTGCATGGACTGCTAATAAAGCACATTGGACAGAAATTGGTGGTAAAGATCCGGGAAGTTACAGTGCTGATGCGACAGAAATATACCAAGAAGGACTCCAGTTTCCGGGTATTAAAGTATTTGAAAAAGGGATACCTAACCAAGCTTTACTTGATTTAATAGAAGTTAATGTACGCTTGCCTGAAATGACTTTAGGTGATTTGCAAGCATGTGCAGCGTCATTAAAGGTTGGGGAGCAACGCTTTTTATCTGTTATGGGTAAGTATAGTAAATACGTTACTTTAACCGCCATTGATAAGTTACTAGAACATGGTGATTTGATGGTGCTAGAGAAGTTTAAAACGTTACCAAAAGGTACTTTTGAAGCACAAGATGTTATTGATGAAGACGGAATGGGCAATGGTCCATTTTTGGTAAAGGTAAAAGTAACCATTACCGATGAGTCATTTATCCTCGACTTTACAGGTTCATCTGATCAAGCACCAGGGCCAATAAATTGTACTATGGGAGTGTTAATCTCAGCTGCAAGGGAGGTATTCATGGGCATTGTTCAGCCTGATGCTCCTGCTACTGACGGCTGTTTTAGACGATTAGAAGTTATTTGCCCTGAAGGTACTTTATTAACAGCTAAGCGTCCTGCACCCGTGTCTTCATACTTTGAAGCTATGGTGTGTGCTTCAGATGTTATTCGCAAAGCGTTGGCTGATGTACTTCCGGGTGTTGTTACTGCGGGGCAATTTGGCTCTGTATGCACTATGAATTTATCAGGGAAAATGCCAGACACTGGCGAACCTTATTTATTGGTTGAACCGTTAGTTGGCGGCTGGGGTGCGGCTGTTGGTAAAGATGGTGAGTCAGGTCAATTTTGTGTTGGTAATGGCGAAACAAGCAATATACCCATCGAAATAACAGAAGCTCGTTATGGTGTATTGGTAGAGCAATATACATTTAATAGTGAGACTGCGGGAGCAGGTGAGTTTAGAGGGGGGAATGGTGTTGTACTCGATTATCGAATTTTATCTGATGGGACTGACATTTCTAGCTTTTTTGGTCGAGGTATAACGGCTCCTTGGGGAATTGACGAAGGTAAAGAGGGCTCATGTAACTATGTTCAAGTTTTTGATAGTGAAGGAAATGAAAAAGCACGCTTTAGCAGAACAAGCCGGTATCCTTTAAATAAAGGCGATTTAATTAGGTTAGTGACAGGCAATGGTGGTGGCTGGGGAAATCCTGTAAAACGCCCTAAAGAGAAAGTCCTTGCTGATATTAAAAACGGTTACATTACACACGAACAAGCCCAAGTTCTTTATCAACACGGCGTAAAATAGCTCGTATTTTAAATTTAATTAGCCATGCAGGAAGGGTTATAGATAAACGCATTCTTTATAAGTGTTGTTTCTATCTATGGCGCATCTCCTGCAGATGCTATTACCTATATTTTATGAACGTGTTTACTGTTAATTGTTGTAAGTTGCTAAATAATTGGCAACTAAATAGGGTATTATCAATTTGGATTAATGTATTTAATTTCAATGTTTTATTTACTGAGAGTCAATAAATAGCTCAATGTATCTCCATCTCTTAATAAAGATATTACACATAAAAAATAACATAAATCATTACATAATTTAGCAAATAAATGGCTTATATCTAAGTCAAAAATAGTATCTCAACAACTAGGTATAAACAGTAGATCCTAGTTGTAGAGATATTTATTGTTAAATAGACCCATACTTAAACGGATTGGCATAATTGAAATGACTGATGCCACCGGAGAGATAAAAATGAATAATAAAAACTCATCAGAGAAACATTCAGATTTACGCTTGGGATTAAGTGGATTAGCAACAGCGCCCATAGGCTACCTTGTTTTGCTCTTTTTACCTGTCTACCTAGAAGTTGTAGGTATTAATTTATCTTTGACAGAGCAGCAAATTGGCTGGCTAGCCTCTACTGATTCTGTGGGATTGGCACTTGCGACGTTTATTTTTTCTATATTTATTAAAAAAGTAAACTTTAGACAGGTTTTAGTCATAGGCGTAATTATTACAGTATTAGGGAACTTGCTGTCTGCTTTAGTTAATGATTTCATATTATTGTGTATAGTCCGCAGCTTAACGGGTCTAGGTGAGGGGATGATAGTTGCGGTTGGTATAAGTGCTATCGGTATGACTAAAAATCCTAATCGTTGGTTTGGGTTTTATACTGCTGCCATTGTTATGGTGCAGGCAATTGGTTTGGTACTTGTTCCTATAGTATATGAGCAGTTTTCATTACTTGGTGTTTTTATCGCCATGGCATTCTTTTACGCACTGCCATTGGGAGTTGTTAAGCTGTTACCAAGTAAAAGTGATGACTATAAGTTGTCTATAGACGCTGAGGATCTTGTACTAAAACAGCCAAGTAAATTACTTAATTTAGGATTGCTAAGTTTATTGTTTTTTTACATCAGTATTGGTGGTGTGTGGACTTATATGTCGCTAATGGGTACCAGTGGTGGTTTAACTTTATCATTTGTTTCTCAGGCTTTAGCAACCGCAATGATAGCGGGTTTATTCGGTGCGCTGTTTTTTGCCTACATAGGGCACCATGGTAAAAATATAGGGCTGTTATTCATTTCGTTATTACTTATGGCTTTACCTTTATGGGGTTTAGGGGATGGTTTAACAGGAACTCGATACCTGATTGCGTTATGTGTATTTAGTTTTTTCTGGAGTATTGCTGGCGCACGTTTATTTGCTGTTATTTCTGATGTTGATCGCTCAGGAAAGTATATAAGTTCAGCTCAAACCGTCGTGGGTTTTGGTTATATTATTGGGCCTATTTGTGCCTCTACCCTTGTAAAGGGTAACGGCTATACTGAAGTGATAACGATGGGAACAATTTTACTAGGTTTATGTTTTGTTTCAATATTGCCGTTAGCTCGATTTAAAGTAAATACAGTAATTTAATATCGTTTTATAGAATCGATAGAAATTTGGTTATTTAGGTACTCTTGCTTTTCTGCTTTTTGATAAATTTTCTCAAGTATCTCTCTACCTTGCGTTATTTGTCCAAAAGCAGCAAAACCTAAACCATCGTCATAGCGTTTACCGCCATAATTAAGTTCTGGCTGATCGTTAATACAAATAAAGAAACTACCATCGGCGGTTCCTGGTTCAAACCTTGCCATTGATATAGTGCCATCTAGGTGCTTTATACCTGTTTCTCTTGTTGATTCATGCACAATACCGGCAAGTAATTTAGGATGTTCAGGAGGGAGACCTGCTTGAATTACATTTATTTTTGCATTTGCATCTTCAGCTTGGCCTGCATTTTCATCTGTTACGATTCTAAAAATACTACTGCCGTCGAATAAGTTATTATCAACATACTTAAGGAAGTTTTTAACAGTAATTGGGGCTTTATCTAAAAATAACTCAAGTGTGATATTACCCAGCGAAGTCTCTATTAAAACATGGGGAGTTTTATTCATAATTCCTACTAACATTAATTTTTTAGAAAGATTAATGTTTTATTATGATGTATGTCTGCCGAATATAATTTAGTATTTAAAGCTAAAACCCCATAATCTTTTTATTTTAGGGTAGATAAACTACTTACACGGGAACTAACATGGTTAGAAAAAGCATTAAATTAGACAGACTAAATCGTCGTATTTTAACCGAACTACAAAATAACGCGCGTATTAGTAATAATGAATTATCTACAATTATAGGGTTATCGCCAAGTGCTTGTTTACAAAGAGTGAAAGCATTAGAGGATAGTGGATATATTATTGGCTATGCAATGGTCGCTAATGTCGATAAGTTATGTGTAAACGTAAAAGCATATGCCCACTTTACATTAAAAAGTAATACTTACGAGCATTGTGGTGTTTTTGAAAAAGGCATTAAAAAATATAGTGAAGTGGTTGATTGTATGAAGGTTAATGGCAGTATAGATTATATAGCCTTTATGATGGCATCAAGTATTGAAGACTTTAATAGTGTGTGTAATGAAATTATGAAAGACACTTTAGGGGTAGAAAAAATAACAAGTCACTTTGTGTTAGAAACGGCAAAATGGTTTGGAGGCTATCCACTTGAATCATTAGAGTGGAAAGTGCAAGACGAATAACAAACTAACTTAGATAGGCTCTAAGTGGATTATTAAATCTGCTTGTGCAAATCTAGCGCAGAAAGGATAAACCGACTTTCTATTATATTTATAAAAGCATAGCTGCTTATCTATTAATAAAAGCGCTATAAATCATATTAATAGCAATGCCAGTGCGTTAACTAAGTTATACTCGTTTTTCATCACCTCACCTATTGAGTATTCGTGGATATCAAAGGCACTTGTATTGCATCAACTATTGATGAGCATGGCCCTGTTTATGTATATCAAACAAAAAAAAATCTTATTCTCAGCTTTGACGGAAAAATTTATCAAAGCTGTATTAAATTAAATAATATTAACGGGTTAAGCTTAGCTTATACGCAAGCTATGATGGCTGCGCTTTTTTTTATTCCGCACTTAAAAACCGCGATGATAATGGGACTTGGGGCGGGCTCTATAGCAAAAAGTCTTTATCATGCGTTTCCCGCACTGACTATACATACCGTTGAATACCGAAAAGCCGTTGCTGATATGGCTATAAAATATTTCGAAGTTCCTGTGTCAGAACGTTTGTTTATTCATATTGATGATGCGGCAAACTACATGAAAAACACGCAGATAAAAACGGACGTTATTTTTTCTGATTTATATAGCTCAGAAGGGATGGAATCAGATCAGGTGCAATCATCTTACTTACGCGATTGTAAAAATGCGCTCACTTTTGATGGTGTTTTAGTACTTAATATTTGCCATACCAAAGTTGGGCAGAGGGAAGCGTTTGATCAACTACTTGAGAAAGAATTTGCAGGAAAGATTCTTAGTTTTATTATTGAAGGCGGTAATAAAATTGTGTTCGCTTTTAACAATAAAATGCCTGCACTTAGTGAAGATGAATTACTTGCTAAAGCTCACGCGTTACAAAAATTAATAAACGTACCAATGACGCGCTATGCCGGGCTTTTATTTAATTAAAATGGTTAGTTTGATTTACTGGTAAATGACGCGTTTGAATCCATCCATCTATCTGTTGTTCATTTAAACTTGGTTAAACTAATCATACTCTGAATAAAAATAATAAAGTACGTACCCGTACGGAAACACTCATACATGGATTACTGTAAAAATATAATCGCTAAATTTATAAGCGCGATGCAAAAGCGACCTGGATTGTTGGCTGTGTTGGCATTTTTGTCGGGCGTTGCTAGCTTTGCACTTGTAGATAGAAAAGAGTCTTTTTCGCAAGTTATTGCGATATTTTTGCTTATTAGTTGGTTGTGGCTAATTATTGATAATTGGTTACGTGACAAAGTAGAAGAAAAGTTTGGTGTGGCTGTATCTCCTAATGTAATGCGTTTTGCTCTGCAAATGGTGCAACAAGAAAGTCTATTTTTTGCTTTGCCGTTTTTTTTAGCGGTTACACAGTGGGATCATCCTCAAGCATTTTTTACCTCCCTCATTGTGTTATGTGCGGTTATATCGGTTATAGACCCCTTTTATTACAAAAAACTTGCTAGAAACCGTACGTTATTTAGTGTGTTTCATAACTTTGCTTTATTCGTTGTTTTACTCGTTACATTACCTATTTTGTTAAACCTTACAACAAGCCAAAGTTTAGCCGCAGCCCTTGTAACGGCTGTAGTGGTTACTCTACCGAGTTTAAACAATTTAATGCCTAATGCACGCTGGTGGCGTTTTCCTATTCTTGTATTGATTTTATGTGCTTTGAGCACTGCTGTGTGGCAATTAAGGAGCTATGTGCCTCCTGCTGCGCTGCGATTAACCGATATTACGTTAGCTCATGAAGTTGATTTACAGCATAAAAAGCCAGTAGGGAGTATTAAACAGTTAGACTCTTATACACTGCACCATCAAGGTTTATATAGTTGGACTGCTGTTAAAGCACCAAGAGGCTTAAACGAAAAAATATTTCATGTGTGGCTTCATAATAAAAAAGAAGTTGATCGGATCACGTTAAATATAAACGGCGGGAGAGAGCTAGGGTACAGAGCATGGACCCACAAAGTAAACTTTCCTAAAGACTCTGTTGGTAAGTGGCAAGTAAAAGTAGTCACCGAATCAGGTCAGTTAATAGGTTTAACGAAATTTACTGTTACACCTTAATTAACTTAGTCGGCTGTATTTTAAACACATAGCTGATATAGTTTTTGCATTCCAAACTAATGGACATAGTTTATGAGTATTGCTTTTGAGATTTTTATTTGGCTAATTGTTGAAACTGGTTTGAGTTTTTTATTTTACTCGACCGGTTGGCTGCTATTAAAAGTGGTAACGTTGGGGCAGTATAAAAGCGAGTTTAAGGATTTTGCATCTTATAAAGCGAGTAAAGCTAGAAGAGTCGACCTAACCTTCTTACTCGGTTTTTGTTTTTATGTTTCACTCATTGCCGTTATGGCTTATTTAAATCACTAAACTGGCCAACAAATTAGGTTAATAATTTTAAGAATAATAAGCAGCTTAATGAGTTATTGCTGCTTATAGTTTTCCCCTTTACCGCACTTTTTTACACTTCCTACTTATACTTTTCCTGTTTTTGCAATAGGGAACACCTCACCGTGAGTACTATAACTATCATCTGAACTATTAAATTAAGTACCTGCTAGAGCATTGCTCGGTGCGTATATAGCTTTGGTTTGTTGGTTGAAATCCGAGCTAATTGCAACTTGTAGTTTATGGGTAATACTTAGTAAATACTTCAAATCTAATAAATAAAACAATAAATGTGCATCCATTTATTGCGCTAATACGTTTTATAACAATGCTATGCGCCACTTTTTACCATTTATGATGGTTTTGGACTTAATAAATGACTCACTATTTAAAATATGTATTTGTTATTACGACTCTAGCGGGAGTAAATACAGCTTACGCACAAGCAAAAACACAAGAGCACTATCAAGAGCTTGAAGTGGGCGTAGGCGGAAATATTAAGCATACCAATACTGACGTAAATTATAAAAATAAAGAGTTTGATTTACATATTCACCCATTATGGGAAAGCCGATATGTAACCGAAGGTCGAGATAACCTTGCTGGTAATGGTATTGCATCAATTGCTACTGAGTTTAATTATAAAAACTTTGCGGTGATCCCTTGGGCGGCAAAAGGTATTAGTAGTGATTATTCAGAGCTTAATTTAAATGCTATTTATACCGCTCACTTATCTGAGCGGATAGAGATGTATGTAGGTTATAACTATATTAAAGCTCGTGAAGAAGGCATTGATGCTCACGATAATGAGCTAAGCCTCGACTTTGCGTATCTCTATGCAGACGATATTCAGTTATTAAGTAGTGTTTATCATTCATTTGATGCCAGCGGTACATTTTTGGAGCTGGCAGTAAAAAAAGATTTTTATATTAACGATTTACTATTATTGGATATTCAATCGGGCGTGGGGTTTAATGCGGGGTATGTTAATGATGGGCACAACGGAATTAACAACGTAAAGTTTACTGCAAACTTGTCGTATCAGCTTTTTAATCAGTTAGCCTTATACACATATACAAGCTATAGCATTGCCGTTAATAAAGATGAAAAACGCTTTGCAGGTGACGAGACACTTCGAAATATATTTTGGGGTGGTGTAGGGCTAAGTTATCAATACTAATCGTAACGGTTTAAATTAATTAGGTGCAGTAAATTTACTTCACCTAATACCAATCAGCAATAATACTTAATCATTTTGCGGGGCTAAACGTGTCGCTACCTGTGTTAAAAAACTTTCATTTACGACTGCATGGATGCAGAAGGTAGAGCAATGCAGGAGCAATTGCCGAGAACAACCAAATAGCGAATTTTTTGCCTAGCTATCAACACGTTTTTCTACCCTCAAAATAGATCACTTAATTAAGCGAATTGGTATAATACAAAACCCACAACTCTTAACTCTTAAAACTACTTATGCTGCTTATTTTGATGTTCGTGGCTGTCATTGCTGTTATTCGTTTTACTTTCTTTGTTATCAACTTTTTGAATGGGTTGATTACGAACACACATTAAGTCATCAGCCATATATTGGCAGCTTCCTATATATAAGTCGTTATGCCCACCCTGATACTGACACGATTGTGACTTTTGCTTTTCAAAGCATGCTTTCACTGCTATTTGATTAAGAGGCTGAGAATGTGCTGCCGCATAACCACTTAAAAGTAATAATGAAGGAGCAAGTAAAACAAACAGTGACTTATATTTAATAGTCATAACTTTCTCAATGCTTTGGTGGTGGTTTATTACCCGGTGGCGGGCCACCTGCTGCTCTTACAGACTCACCATGAAGGCAGCCAATAAACAAATTTTCGCTCGGGCTGGCAGCATGATAATGATAGCCTCTGGTTTCATCTGTTATACCACGGCATTCGTCGAGTGACTCTTCATTGCCTTGTGCATCTTTCATTGCGTAAATACCGTAACCGTCAACGGCATAACCTATTAAAGGAGCGTGTCCATCAGTACTTGGAGCTGAATTGGTACATCCTGTTGTTGAATGATAGTGATAGCCTTGGTGCAGGTTATATGCCCACCGCAGTCGTCAAATGCTGCAATTGTATAACTGCCCAAAATAGCATTTATAGGTGCAGGGCCTGAAAGTTCAGTACCATCAAGCGCTAAGCCCACGGTATGGAAACGGCTGGATTTTTTACTCACTATGGGTGTAGTCGGAATTAAATACGTAAGCGAAAAATAATCTTCTAAATAGGATAGTTCGCATTCAATACAATTTTGTTTGTATTGTTCTTCTACATCTGGGCGTGCAGCACCCGAGCAAGATTCTTTTGTTGCTGTATAACGAACTTTATTTGTTTTTGCGTCATACAATACCCATTTTTCATCGCCGTAGTATTCATCTAACTTAAGAATAAAGTCGCCAGTTAAGTCGACTAGCTCTCCTTTACCTTGTTTATCAAACCAAGTACCTGATACATCAGCTCCGTCTGTTGTGCTGCAAGGGCAAAATGGGCCAGGGTCTCTGCCTGCAGGTGCACCTGATGTAGTAAACTCATAACAGGTTGTTTTAGTACTTGCTGGGTTTCACAATCAACAATTTTAGGCTCTGTAATAAAAGCCTCTTGTTTGAACATAGATAGCTTTATTGATTGATTTGCTTTTTGCGCCTCACTAAGTGAGCTACTGACTTGCTCGGTATTTTTGTTAGTAGATGAATCGTTGCAACCACTTAGAGTTAAAGCTGTTGCGCTAACAATGATTGCACATGCGCTATAATTTTTTAAGCCCATTACTTGTATCCTTTTCGGTATAGGTTTTGGCGTACTTATACTGTGGCATATTACTGGCCAAATGTGTAAAAAGTATGTAAAACGAGTGAATTTAACACATGATAAAATATGTTTTACAGCGAATGGTTACTAAAAAACATTTTTAAATTTAATTATTTTTTGTGTTTTGAATCAATAAACAATGCGTATGGGTAATACACAATAACTAAAAATGTTAGTGTTTAGCTATCGTTCAAATACAGTTGAGAATTACATATGAAGTTTTTAGTCTTTTTAGGCACAGTACGCGATAGCACTCCACCAAAACCAGCTCGCTTAGGCTTAAGGGTTTCTAGGGCTTGTATAGAATGCTTAACAGAGCATTTTGGCAGTCATGAGTTTGAGCTAATTGATGCGTTGGATTTTCCTAGCGAAAACGTATTTAAACCACACTTTGCATACGCTAAAAGTAATGCACCTACAGAGCTCACTCTATTAGCTGATAAAATTAAAGCCGCAGATGGTTATATAATGATTAGCCCTGAGTACAATCACAGCATGAGTCCAGCCCTCGCTGACTTACTTAATCATTTTGGTAGCTCACTATTTTCGTATAAACCAAGTGCAATAGTAACTTACTCAGCAGGACAGTGGGGTGGCGTAAGAGCGGCCATTAGTATGCGCACATTTTTATCTGAACTTGGCTGTTTGCCGGTATCGGCGATGATCCACGTGCCAAAAGCGCAAGATGTGTTTAGTGAGGATGGCAAACCTGTTGCAGGAGAGAGTCAATCATCGTGGTTTAATTATTTCTCACGTACGTTTGGCCAACTAATATGGTGGGCGCAGGCTGCTAAAGACCATACCGAGGTGGTTGACCCGCAAAGTTTGCTAAAAAGCTTTAAAACAGATCCTTCTCAGCGCAATGCACCTTAATACCCGCTAACTAATTGTTTGGATTGATTATAGAAACATGGCTGTATATAGTGGTATCATTAACACTACATATTTTTAATAATGCATAATACCAATCCGCAATAATACTTAATCAATTTAAGAGATTAAATCGCTAACGGCATTAAAAATTTTTGATATAGAACAACTAAATAACGAAATTTTTGCTTTGTTATCAACACGGTTTTCTTGCCTCAAAATAGATCACTTAATTATGCGAATTAGTGTAAGAAACAAGGAAATTGTGTCTTGAAATATCTAGCCTTACTAAGTGTGCTAACGCTTAGTGCATGTAGTTCTGTTCCCCATAAAATTGAAATGAGCCAAAGTACGGCTGCAAATATGAACCTTATCGCTTTAACTGAGCAAAGTGCACAAAGGGTGTTGCTGGCACTTACCAGTTTCATATTAAAGCGGCGGGAGCTCAGGGGAGTTGGTTGTATTTAAATACAGAAACTGATTATCGCGACAGGCGTTCAATTACGGTATCAATACAGCCTAATGTGGTAGCAGAGCTTCAAAGTAAATACGGACAACCAGCAGACACCTTTTTTATTGATAAAACAATAGAAGTAACAGGCGAAGCTAAACGAGTAACTATCGATTTTACGAGCCGTGGTAGAGTCACTAATAAATATTATTATCAAACGCACATAGCTGTGTCATCAATTAAGCAGCTTCGTGTTATTGAAAGTTAGTAAAAAGCAATGCACTGTATTTATATACAGTGCATTGTAAAAAGCTTGCTTTGAGCTTTAACGTTTACACTTAAATTTACTGTTCTGGCGCTACTTTAGCGCTGTTTTATTCAACGATTTCAAAACTCCTATTTAACCTATTGTAATCTCATTATATAAAACTAATAATTAGTTAGTTTTATAAATTTGAGTACCCGTATTGAAAGCTAAAGAAATCCGCAACTTTTATATCAACGAAGAGCAATCTGTTTATTTGCTTTCGCACCGCGATGCTAAAAAACACCGCCAGTGGCTTAATATTTGTATTAAGCAGTTAACACTGCTGGGCTACAAAAACGTTGAAATGATTGGCTCAGGTGCTTTTGGTTTTGTGTTTGCAGGTGATGACGATAACGGCTTACCTTGGGTATTTAAGTTTTCGCGTATTACGCTTGCCCAAAGTGTACGCGACCGCTTAGAAGACGAAGCGTATATGCTTTCGCAGATTAATAACCCCTTAGTGCCTACCTTTTATGCTTTTGAGCGAATTAAAAAACAAGGGATTTTAATGATGGCGCGCGCCATTGGAGAGGACCTTGAAAAAGTATCGCTTAAAACAGGGCGCTTTAGTGCCGCGCAAATAATGACGCTAGCTGTTAGGTTACGTAATGTGTTGGTTGATTTACGTAGCCATAAAAATGGCGTTAGCCCACAACCTATAGTGCATGGCGATATAAAGCCTTCAAACCTTGTATGGGATGCAAACACTGATGCGCTGTCGTTAGTGGATTGGGGAAGCTCTGTGTATGCACAGCTCGATAGCGATGGTAACCCTGTTGCGAGTAACTTTATGGATTTAATGTCGGGCGATTTAAGTACAACTAATGCGCGTATGGGCGATGTGTACTTTATTGGTGAAGCACAAATGTCGGGGGAGCAGTCATCCCCACGATTTGACGAACAAGGTGTAGCCGCTACGTTGTATGCGCTAGCGTCGGCGCAGTCGTGTCGCTTTGGTGCGCAAGCCATCCCTGCAAGCAGCTTAGGGCTCCCAAAAGAACTGGCTAAAGTGATTGATGGCATGCTATCTAAAAGTAAGGCACAACGTGATGGTGCCGGTGATTACTTTATGCGTAACATTACAACTATGGCTAAAGCGTATTTACCAGAGCTTGATAAAAAACAAAAAAAAGCAGATATCCCTTTTTGGTATGGCAAGGCCGAGCAGCCCGACACGGTGGTATATAGTTCACGAAAACAGTTTTTACGCCAGGCCGATCATAATCAGCAATTACTAGATATAAACGACGCGCAACTTGACCGTTATTATAAAGAGTTTTTGTTTGATACAGGCGATAACGAAAAAGCATTTTTAGCATCAATAAGCCGATTAGCTAAGTACCCTGTTGTTGGTGGGCTTAGTTTTCATTGGAAGGATGAGTCGATGTTTGTTGAATCGTCTTTAATTATGCATGACGAATCATTGGGTGATGCGTTTAGTGATGCAATTAATAACACGGTGATGCTTGCGCAAGCGATTAATCAAAAAGGGTTATTTAAGTGTTGTTTGTTTGATGCCCGTAAAACCATTCAACTAGAGCGAGATGGCACGGGTGCATTTAAGTTTGATAGCCTACCAGAGCTTGAATACGAAGTTGTAAGCATGAAGGCAAACGACATAACCCGCCCGCATTCATACTTTGAAGACGGTAAAGACCCTGATGAGCAACTACAGCTACCTAAAAAAGTTATTAAGTGCGTATTTGAGCTTAACCAAATTCATCATACGGGGTGTATTATTTTTGAAGCACTACCGGACAGAATGAAGATTCACCATTACTACCGCTTACTCGATTCGAGTAAAGAGGTTGAGTTTAAACGCCTTCTTAATAAACTAATGCAATACGCGGTAAATATTACGGACGTTGGTGTTGCGGGCTTTATGAAACTCCCATATAAAAACACCCGTGAGTTTAGTTTATGTGAGCAGCAAGAAGAGCATTACTTTCCTAAAAATCCTAAGCTTGTATCTTTATAGAAAGTACTTAAATTAAGAGTGCTGAATGAAAAGACAAAGATAAAAAAAGAGTACAAGTTTGTTTAACTTATACCCTTTGCTACTTAATTATTTAGGTAAGTATTACTAATTATTAAACACCTTACTAAAGGGCGATGTTGGTGATAGCTCAAATTGATGAGTTAGTTTTTGCGTTTTATTAGCCGCTGTTATTTGATAATGCTGCTTGTGTTCATTGTTACTAAATAGCTTAACGTTAAAGTTAACTTTGGTTAATTTACTGGGCAAAGAGTAGCGCCCTGTAATGGTTACTTGGCCTATATTGTCGCTTTTATGTGTATGCGACGCTTCTGGGTTTAGCAAAAGTCCGTCAATAGTAAATTTATACTGATGATCCGCTAAATAAACGTTCTTTTTAACTCGCTTAGTTATTAGCTTTTTATGAGCGTTAAACTCAACTATTGACACTTTGCCATCCTTGTTTTCATCAACCCCCTTAAAAGCCGACATAGGGATTGAAAGCACAATAAACACGTTATTATCAACAAAATTCAGCGTACCGTGCTCTGCAACCATTAAATGCGCGTTTGCTAATGTTGATGTGCTCAATAAGCCCAATGTGGTCACACTTAACAGATAATTTTTCATATAAGGCATAACTTACTCCTAATTAAACTTCGCCTTTAACGCAGCGTTGAAAAAACGGGTAAGTGTCTGTTGCGTAGTAGTGGTATATCCCTTGAGGAAACTCAGGTGTTACGCCAACGCGGCCATTACATTCATCTAAATCACCAGAGCCTGCTACGTATTCCCAATCTTGTGCAAATGTACCTAATGGGTATATATCGGTAGAAGGGCGGTTTGCGCTTACAGATGTTATGTGTTGGTAGCTACCGGTCATTACGGTTAACGCTGAAGTTGCATCATTTGAGTCTAAATAGCCGTAACGTGCATAAATAGGAAAGCCGTCTGCTGCCCAGCCTATTAGAGTCATAGTGGAGCTATTGCCACCTCGCAGTGTTACAAAGCCTTCAGGCATACCATGATAATGATATGTGCCATCGGGTTGTACGTGTGCATTGTTGTCGTCTGTTCCAAAACTAAACGTGTCTTGGCTTAAGGCTTCTATATTCCAATTACCGCTGTTGTCGCCTAAATCACAATCGGTGCCTGAATCATCGCAACTTCCGCCTGTGCCGGCGTCTATTTTAATGCCATTAAGTACAACGCCTATCATTCCACGAGGGCCACCAAGCATGGTTGCTTGTGTTGTTTCTACAGGCTCAAGTGTGTAGCTTTCATTTACTGATTGTTCAGAAATAGTATTTGGGTTATCGGCATTAGGGAATGTACCTACTTCGTGATCAGGTATGCCATTAGCTACTAAGTCACGTGTAGTTCCTGTGCATGACCAATCTGCAGCGCTGGTGGCTTGTACTGATTCTGACTCGTTATATTCACTGTAGCTATATTCACAAAACACGCCTTGGGTTGAGCTACTCGTACCTGTACCGTTATCTGAGGTGGTTGATGATGAATCTGTAGTTGTTGAGGTATCAACTATGCCTTCTCCACCTCCGCAAGCAACTAACGATAAAACAACTAGAGCCAAGGTGCTTAGCTTTAAAGCATTTATCCTATTTCGATTTTTATTATTAAGTGCGTATTGTTTCATTGCTGCCTACCTGATCAATTAAGTTACTCAAACAATAATCAGCAATTGTGCAAATAGTGTGTAAACAATGATGACAAATTAGCAATTATGTAAATAGGCGGAGTATTTAAGCTAAGTTGAGATTTAACTTTATGAGATTGTGTTTTATTTTAAAATTTCAAAAAGTTAAACTAATGCCAAAATAGCTAACATAAAAGGCTACCTTAATGGCTAAAACAAAACCTGTAGTGACGTTACAAAGTCACGGTATTTACTCTAAGTGGGATAGTGAAAGTAAAGCGTTGCCACAAATAGAGCAATTTACAACAAATGTAATAGCTGAGGTAGATATTGAGTTTGGCTTAATCGTAAATATCAAAAAAGGTAAAGGCGAAAAGCTTCATTATTGTATTTACCATCCTGATATTCCAGGTAGTAACGGTGATGTGATGGACCCTTTTGAAGGCGATGTATACGTTAAAAACAGTGATTGGAACTTTTATTTAGGCGATACACTTTGGCTGCCAATAGAAAATAAATTGGGTGATTGGCGTATGACGATTGAGCTAAATGGAAAAATTATTGCTGATAAAACTTTTAATGTGGCATTAGAGGCGCAGCGCACTGAAACAGACTTTTGGAAAAATCGAGGATATTAATTGTTATTTATTGGCTATGTAACGCGGATATAATTGAAGTTAATGAGAAAATAGTCGAAGAACTATTTATAAATAGCTCTTCGACCTTAAATTAGTAAGTTTTTAGTTACCCCAAGGGTTACTAGAATTAGAACGCTGCTTACGATCGCGAGCACGTTGCTTAGATTCTTTTTTCTCTACAATACGCTTAGCATCAACAAAACTAAGCTCACACGGCTCCCCGGGTTTATGATCAGCTGGGATCACACGATCTCGTGGCGGTAATTCGTATTGAACATCATCAGGCTTAGGTAAGTTTTTAAGACGATAAAGGTAAAAGTTATCTACTTTTTCTTGTGCCCATTGTGTTTTACGTAAAAATTTAACCGCAGACTTAACATCAGGATTATTTTTAAAGCAGTTAAGTTGTAAATAAGCGTGTAGGAGTTCCCACCCGTATTGTTCAACCAGCTCTTCAACCACTTGTTCTAATTTTACGCCTTGCAGTGGGTTATTACTGAAAAGTTCTTGGTTGCTCATAGGTGTTGCCTCATTATTAAAATACAAATTGCATTATAAGTTTTATCTATAAGTTTTGATACTCTAAAATCTACACATACAATGAATTGAAAGATAAAATTTACACGTGTTTAAATAATCGGTAATATTAAAAAGCTTTATAAAATACGGCAAGATGCCAATTTATAGTATTAAAGATTAAGGAATATTACGAAATGGGACTTTTTAATAAGATCAAAACTCAAGCAAGCACTATTGGCTCAAATATTAGTGACTCTACATCAAAACTAAGTAGTGATATTGCTACTTCAGCAAAAGAAAACGCAAAACTTTCATCGATTCGTTCAGAAATCACTTCAATCGAAGGTCAGCTTAATATTGGTTACAAAGATATTGGTAAAAAATATGTTGAGAACCTTTTAGCTAACCAAGGTGAAAATGTTGAAGTTGCTTTACAAGAGCCTTTATCAAGAATAGAACCTCTTTTAGAGAAAAAGATTGAGCTTGAAGATGAAGCCATTGAAATCGAAAAGAAAATAAAAGATCAAATTATAATTCAAGAAAAAGCAATTTTTCAAAAAGAATATGATCAAGAAAAAGAGAAGTTAGAAAAAGCAGTAAAACTTGATGTTTTATCTAAAGAAGAAATGGAAGAAAAGTTAGCTAAAGCACGTTTAAAACTAGATAACTTTGACAACATTCGCAAGCTTAAAAAGCAAGAAGAAATGGGTTTGATTACTAAAACAGAATTAGCTGAAAAATTAGCTGCATTCGGTGCCTAGTTAAACGTTTAAGCCACATATTACTATGTGGCTTATTATTTAATTAACTTTGGCAATTAACTACAACACGACCACGAATTTTACCTTCCATAAGTTGCTCTGCGTTATCGATTACGTGTTCGAGTGATATTTCTGTCGAAATTTTATCTAAATAATCAGCGCTTACTAATTTAGCTAAACGATCCCATGCTTCAATTCTGTCGGCTTTAGGGCGCATTACGCTATCAATTCCTATAAGAGATATACCACGTAATATAAAGGGTGCCACCGATGCTGGTAAATCCATACCTTGTGCAAGTCCGCAGGCGGTTACTACGCCACCATATTTTAATGATGCACAAATATTGGCAAGTGTATGGCTACCTACTGAATCTATTGCCGCTGCAAATCGCTCTTTTTGCAAAGGCTTACCCGGGTTTGAAAGCTCATTTCGGTCAATTATTTGTGAAGCGCCTAACTCTTTTAAATACTCACTTTGATCTAATCGACCCGTAGCTGCTGTTACGTTAAACCCAAGCTGGTTTAATAAATAAATAGCAAAGCTGCCTACGCCACCATTGGCACCTGTTACCAGTATTTCGCCAGATTCAGGCGTAATACCTTGTTTTTGAAGTGCTATAACACTTAGCATAGCGGTATAACCCGCAGTGCCTATTTGCATTGCTTGTTTTGGTGAAATACCTGCAGGCAAGGGGATTAACCAATCGCTATTAAGTGCTGCTTTTTGAGCAAGCCCGCCCCAATGTTTTTCACCTACACCAAAGCCATTTAATATTACGTTATCGCCGTTTTTAAATTCATCGCTGGTGGAATTTGTAACCGTACCCACTAAATCAATACCTGGCACCATAGGAAAACTGCGTACAACGGGGCCTTTGCCAGTAATTGCTAAACCATCTTTATAGTTAAGTGTGCTGTATAGCACGTCGATAGATACGTTTTCGTTTGGTAAATCACTATTTTCGATAGTTGATAATGAAGCGCTATAGTTATTATCTTCTTTATTAATAACAATGGCTTTAATTGGGTTACTCATGGGATATCCTTTTAGACCGATCGTCTTTTAATTGGTAAATAAAAACGCATTAGGTTAATAATGCGCGTAAAAACATTTCTGTATACAAAGTAAGTGGAGTATTTGATTTTGTGAGCTTGGCGCGCATAACAGCACCTTCCCAACCAATCCAAAAGTACTCACTCATCAATTTTGTATTTACATGGCTTGCAATAGTGCCTTGTTGCTTAGCTTGATTTAAGCAAACCTCTACATGGTTTTGCCAAGCGGTGTAGCTTTGCATTAATCTGGTTTTAAACTCTTCACTTAAATGGTTAAGCTCTTGATTTAAGTTACCGACTAAGCAGCCTCGTTTGTAATCGTATTTTTTCATCCCTTTAATTGCGCTTTGAGTAAAATTAACGATTCGCTCAAGTGGGGGAACATCTTCTTGCTGTAGGTAATGGGTAAGCTTGGCAATAAAATAACTGTCGTATGCATCAACTAACGCAATACCGTAGGCTTCTTTACTTTTAAAGTAATGATAAAAAGAGCCTTTAGGTACAGCCGCTTTTTTTAAAATAGTATCGAGCCCCGTGGCGCTAAAACCAAATTCAGTTAGGGTTTCTAGGCCCGTGCGAATAAGTAACGCTTTTGTATCGGCGTTTTCTCTGGCTATTTTAGGTGGGCGACCACGGCGTATTGGTGTTGATGTGTTTTTGTTCATGAACTCATATTAGACCGATCGACTTTAAATAATCAAGTATAAATTTAAATTGTTTAAAAATAGTTCAAATTTAGGGGCGGGCTACTAATTTAAGATTAATGAAATAAAAGTGTCACGATTACATTTTTGTTTGGAACTTAGTCAATATTAGTCGGTCACAATTAAAGCACACAGGTGCTTTTTAGCGATTATTAAATCGCCAATTTGTTATTACGAACCGGTCAAATTAAATGTTGTATGACCACTTACTTTTTTAAATGTTAATTCATTTTTGCATCAGCAGCTTAGTTAAAGTCAAACAATTTAATTGCTTTTACAATTTGAATTTTACATTTTTATTAACTATTCATTAAATGTAGATTTCACTAATGCTACACAATATATAAATAAAAAGGTGAGGATATTACCGATGAAGAGACAGAAAAGAGATCGTTTAGAAAGAGCTCATTCTCAAGGTTTTAAAGCAGGTTTAGCAGGTCGCTCAAAAGAGCTATGCCCTTATCAACAAGTAGATCCAAAATCAGAGTGGTTAGGAGGTTGGCGTGAAGCGATTGAAAACCGCAACATGTACAAAACCTAAAATCAATAATCGAATTTAAGCAAAAAGGCCTCCACATTGGAGGCCTTTTTGTTTATGCGTTTAAAAATTAAAACGCACTAGTGTCTTGGAATAAGCCCACTTTTAAATCTTTTGCTTCGTAGATTACTCGGCCATCTACTTCTACAGTGCCATCAGCAACGCCCATAAACAATTTACGTTTAATTACGCGTTTCATTACAAGACGGTAAGTTACTTTTTTATTAGTTGGTAAAATTTGGCCAGTAAATTTAACTTCACCCACACCTAGCGCACGACCAAGACCAGGGCCACCAGACCAACCTAAGTAAAAGCCAACTAGTTGCCACATAGCATCTAATCCTAAACAACCTGGCATTACTGGGTCGCCTTTAAAATGGCAATCGAAAAACCACAGGCTAGGGTCAATATCAAGCTCAGCAACAATTTCGCCTTTACCATGAATTCCGCCATCAGCAGTAATAGAGGTAATGCGGTCCATCATTAACATGTTGTCACTTGGTAAACGGCAGTTGCCTTCACCAAACATTTCACCTTGACCACACAGGATCAAATCTTCTTTTGTATAGCTATTTTTAGGTTCCATAACACTTATCTTCGCTTAGAAATTGCCAAGTACTTTAGCGTACACTTGTACGCTAAACAACTCGGAGCAGTTAAAAAATCAAAATATTGCATATTAAATCATCAATCAATCAGCGCGATTGGTTTTTGCACTATAAAACCGCGCAATTACAATCAGAAATCATTATAATTAACGCTGTCTTATAACCAGTCTAAAGGAAGTTTATGATCCTTTTTGTTAACTCACTAACTGTGATTGATTTTTCTTACTTATGTAACAAACGCGGCGCCGTTGGCGAGAGCTGGATTGTTGATTTAACTTTGCACGGTAAACTTAACGAAGAGTCTATGGTTTTAGACTTTGGTTTAGTTAAAAAGCAAATTAAAGGCATTATAGATGAGTGTATTGATCACCGTTTAGCAATTCCTACGGGCCTTAATGGCACTGTATCTGAATTTGACGAGCATAAAACACTCGATTGCACATTTGGTGAAAACAACCACTTAGCTATGAGCGCTCCTCATCAAGCTTATTGCATGATTAACGCAGACGAAGTAACTGTTGAATCGGTTACTGAATTTTTAATTGCGACTATTTTACCGAAGCTACCAGATAACATTGAAAAAATTGAGCTGTCTCTTAAGCCTGAGCACAGCCAAAGCTTTTACTATCATTACAGCCATGGCCTTAAAAAGCATGACGGTAATTGCCAACGTATTATTCATGGGCATCGTTCTCAAATTGGTATTAGCCTAGATGGCATCTCTATGCCGCGCTTGCAAAAAGAATGGTCTCAAAAGTGGGAAGATATTTACTTAGCCACCAGTGAAGATCAAATTAACGCACCTGATTTAAAACACATAACAGCCAAAGCGGGTGATGTATGTTTTGCTTACACGTCGGCACAAGGCTATTTTGAAATGGCGATTAGCGAATCCCGTTGCGACATTTTACCAGTAGACACCACTGTTGAATGTATTGCTGAACATGTAGCTGGCCAAATTAAAGCCCAATATCCAGAAAAAGCAGTGAAAGTGACTGCTTATGAAGGTGTTGGAAAAGGATCGATTAGTTATGTTTAAAACACTTTTAGCAACAGCGCTTGTTGCCTCTGCTAGCTTTAGTGCTATGGCGCTTGAGTTAAAAGGGCATTTAACACAAGGCGGTTTAGTTACTGGAAAGCTAGAAAACGCTAATTCAGTAAGCTTAGATGGCAAAAGCTTAAAACTTTCGCCAAATGGTGACTTTGTATTTGGTTTTGGGCGTGACGCTGAAACGACTCATACTTTAAAATGGGTAGATAACACGGGTAAATCGCATTCTCAGCCGCTAGCCATAACTAAGCGTGAATATGAAATTGATAAAATTACCGGCGTGGCTAAGAAGTATGTTTCACCGGCAAAAGAAGTCAGTGCACGTATAAGCCGCGAAGCAGTTGCTGTTCGTAAAGCGAGAGAAGTAGACTCTGATTTACTGTACTTTTTAGATCCTGTGTTAAAGCCTGCAGAAGGGCGTATATCGGGTGTTTATGGTAGTCAGCGCTATTTTAATGGCGAACCTCGTCGTCCGCACTTTGGCTTAGATATTGCGAATAAAACAGGCTCACCTGTTTACGCGCCTATTAGTGGCACAGTGGTTTTTGCTGAACCTGATTTATACTACTCAGGCGGTACATTAATTATTGACCATGGACATGGTATTACCTCAACTTACATTCATTTGAGTAAGCTTGATGTAAAAGTAGGTGACACAATAACGCAAGGCAACAAAGTAGCTGAAATTGGTGCAACAGGGCGTGTAACGGGTCCTCACCTAGATTGGCGTTTTAACTGGAAAGGCGAGCGCCTAGATCCAGCATTACTAATGCAAGATACATTAGCAAACAAAAAGTAGAGATTATGACTGACGTAAATCGCGATGAAATAATTGCTCAACGCATTGAAGATTCAACCACATCGGTAACTAAAACAGTGTTTCCAGGGCGTACCAATCATCACAATACTTTATTTGGTGGTGATGCACTGGCGTGGATGGATGAAGTGGCATTTATAGCTGCTACGCGTTTTTGTCGTAAACCTTTGGTTACCATATCTTCCGATAGAGTTGATTTTAAAGAAGCGATACCAGCAGGTACTTTTGCAGAGTTAATTGCTAAAGTAGTCCATGTAGGTAACACCAGCTTAAAAGTTGATGTAGATATACTATTAGAAACTATGCACAGAGATGATAAGCACTCTGCCATTAGTGGTAGCTTTACGTTTGTTGCAGTCGATGATAACCACAGACCGACTCCGGTAGTATGCGACAAAATGATTTATGGTTTTGATTAATTTAAAGCTTTAAATATGCGGTAAAGTAAATTTATATAAGCACCTTAATTGGTGCTTATATAAAACCCTCAAAGGAACACATCATACTGATATTCATTAAATATAACCTCAACAACAGAGTTAATGTTAACTAAAAAAAAGTAATCAAACTGGGAGAGAATTGATAGGGGTGAGAGTTGTTGGATTTGGATACTAAAAAGGTATGCTTTTAACATACCTTTTTGGTTATCTTCAGCTTTTAATTACACTTACGTAAATACTTTTTAAAGTACCATTGCTGCAATCCAGCCAAATATCAGCAGCGGAATGTTAAAGTGAATAAATGTTGGAATAACAGAGTCTCTAATATGGTCGTGCTGGCCATCTGCATTTAAACCTGATGTTGGGCCAAGCGTTGAGTCTGAAGCAGGGGAGCCTGCATCACCTAAAGCGCCCGCAGTACCAACAAGTGCAGCGGTAGCCATAACAGAAAACCCGAGGTCTAAACACAAAGGAACAAACAAAGTTGCAATAATAGGCACTGTTGAAAACGAGCTACCAATTCCCATTGTAATTAATAACCCGACTAACAAAATAACACCGGCGGCCAAAGGTTTATTACCATCAAAAAGTGCGGCTGAGCTGTGTACTAAGCTCGCTACGTCGCCAGTAGCCTGCATAACCGATGCAAAGCCTTGTGCCGATATCATAATAAAACCAATCATCGCCATCATCGCAACGCCTTTACTAAATACGTCGCCGTTTTCTTCCCACTTAACTACACCAAATACACTAAATATCATTACACCTACTAAACCGCCTAAAATCATTGAGCCACTTAGGTTTTGTGCAACAAGTGAGGCAAGTACCGCACATAGCCCTACAATCATTACTTTTTTAGGGTTTTCTACCTCGGCCGATTTACTCTGAGTTGTTAATGGGAGCTCGGTGTATTCGCGGCGTTTTTTGTAGGTAATAAATACCGCAATAAGTAATCCTATAAACATGCCTAATGCAGGAATAATCATCGCCATAGGGACTTGTGTATTTACAATGTCTAAGCCGTTATCGACTAGATTTTTATGCAAAATAGAATACAAGTAAATACCACCAAAACCATAAGGCAGCACCATGTAAGAGGTTGCTAATCCAAATGTTAAAATACACGCTATAGCACGCCTGTCTAACCTTAACTGATTAAAAACCACGAGTAACGGCGGGATTAAAATAGGAATAAACGCTATGTGTACAGGTACTAAGTTTTGCGAAGAAATTGCACAACCTAAAATAATTAATAAAATGAAGTAACTTAAAAACGTTTCATTCCCGCTGCCTTTAGCATTTACTTTAGCAAGTAACTTATCAGCGAGAATGCGTGTTAAACCCGACTTAGAAATAGCAACAGCAAAAGCACCGAGCATGGCATAACTTAGTGCAATTTCAGCTCCGGCAGAAAGGCCAGAATTAAATGCATCAACACTTTCTTTTATACCCAAGCCTGCGGTTAAACCAGCAACTAAAGCACTTATGATCATGGCAACAATGACGTTAACGCGAGCCAGAGATAGCCCGAGCATTAAAATAACGCCTATAACAACAGCATTCATAGTATTCTCTATTTGGAAATTTTAATTAATTTTATCAGATCTTTAGCCTGAGTTTTACGCTCTTTCGTAAAAGGTTTTTTACCATAGCGTACTTGGTTAAATAACTGACTAAATGTGTTTATAGATTGTGCAGAACGAGGGAATTTGTCAGCAAAAAAATGTAACTGCTGACTCGGTGTTAAATTATCGGGTGTATTTATTTTTTGTTTTTTCGCCCATGCTTTTACTTCATAAAATTCTTTAACCATAGGCGCTAATTTAGCCGGGCGTTTTGGTAAGTTTAAAAAAACAAAATAACTTACAAAACAAAAACCAGCTGTTAATAAAACCATTAATGGTACAAGCCAAATGTTTTTACTACCAAAAATTGATTTTAAAAAATCATTTTGTTTTTCTTCGTCAAAACCAAGTACCCAGCTAGACCATTGATAATCGAGATTTTCAAGTTCCAACCTTAACCAATTAATAGCGGGGAAATTACTTAAACTCACTAAACCAAAATCAAGATTACTTTTAAATTCGTCATTCAGCTCTTCGTTTTGCGAAAGTGAGCCATTTAAACGCTCCGGTGCTACAACAGCGGTTGCATCAAAAATAACCCAACCTTCGTTTTGTAAATATACTTCTACCCATGCATGTGCGTCGTACTGGCGAACTGTTAGCGTATTATTATCTTGGTTTAATTCACCGCCTAAATAACCACTTACTAATCGAGCGGGTATACCTGCGGTTCTAAAAATGTACGCAGCGGCGCTTGCATAATGACCACAAAATCCACGTTGGTTTTCAAATAAAAATTGATCAATTGTATTATCACCGCTCATAGGAGTGGGTGTTAACGTATAAGTAAATCCCGTACCTGCAAAGTATTGTAATAAGCTATTGTAAAAATCGCGGTCAGAGTATGTATTTTGCTTTAAGTTTTTAGCAAGTGATGATGTTTTTACATTCTTTTTATAAGCGAGGTATTTGTAGCGTTTTTCTTCAAATTCGCCAAGCGGTAAAGCTGTGAAGTTAAAGCTATTTACATCGTATTGTAAGTTTTTAGCTTGACGACTTTTTTTACGCAATAAGCCTAGCGAATTACTTTCAACACTTGGTGAGTTACTACTGGAATACGCTAAACCATAGAGCCATTTTTGTGTAGCAGGCTCTGTAATAACTGAGTAGCTTGCAATAAGTTGCTCATTATTTTCGCTCTGGGTATTTGTTTTTAGATTATTATATTTTAAAAAGTCAGACGTAAACCACGCATTGCCATTAAATTCATCATGAACTATTGCTCGCCAATAATAAGGCGCTACAGGTTTTTCTTCGTTAAATTTAGCTCTAAACACAAGCTCGTCAGAATTTGAAAGCTTTGCAATATCGAATGGGTCGACTTGTTCAGAAAGCCCTGTTTTTGCAAGCTTAGGCCCAGGAAGCTGCCAAAAGGCGGGCATTTTTGGTAAAAAAAGCAGTAAAAATATAGCTAAAGGAAGTGCTAAAAGTAGTAATTTACCACTTTGCTTAGAGGCTATTTTTAAATTATGTTTGGATTCGAGTAAGCCAAGTACTGCAAAGTTTAATATGTATAAACCACTTACAGTTAAAGTCGTTAAAATGCTTTGGTTAAATAAATACACCGATGAGAGTGAAAAAAACGTAAGCGTTGTAATTACATGATAGTGTTTTTTGGTTTTAGCCTGCAGCAGCTTAAATAAACTAGCAAGTAGCAGCATGGCCACAAATAAAATAACCGTATCCGACATGCCTACGGTGTAGAGCATTAAACCTAGTGACACACCTGCGAGTATATTTGCCAGCCAAGCATTTGGCTTTGGTTTATTACTCAGCGTTATGTAAAAGTTCCATGCACAAATAAGTGAAAGTACACCTACAAAAGCAAGCGGTAAATGTGATACAAAAAATACAATTAAACATGCATATATAAAAGACAGCGAATAATTTATTACTTTTTCGTTTTTAAGTATGTCCATTACACATCACCATTAAATGAGCATAATAATTCTAAGCATTGCTGCTTATGTTGCTGTCCGGTATTTGTATTTATTGTTTTATTCGGTAGCTTTAACATAAAAGGGGTGTTTTTCTCGGTTGCTTCACACACTAAAAAGCATAACTGGCTTAAACGTTGTTCTGTATCTCCATTCATCAACGTAAAATCGAAGAGCGCATTCGCTGTTTTAAAGTCTACAAACTCTTTAACTAACAACTGCTGTGTTTTTGCGTAATGCTTCCAAGAGACTCTTTGCAAGCCCATTTCAGGTAAGTGTGGGATTAACGACTCAAACTCTTCGCTACCAGATTGTGTAGAAATACCTTTATCGGCTTGCTCATCACACATAGAAACATGCGCATCACTGTGTACTTGTTCAAGCGACGGGTATACAAATACATCTTCTTGTAATTGAATGTAGCTCCAAACAGTTATTAAACCAAAGGGATAGTTACTCGCTATTTTAATACGTTGCACTGAGTACTTACCGCGTGAGCCGTAGGGTAAGTTGAGTGTAAGTAACTGAGTCTTACTATCAACTTCGTCGGTATGTTTGTGAGTTTGCTTACTACCTTGATATGTTAAATTAATAGATTGGGTTAGTGAAGGGCTTCGTAATTCAAATACAATACTCGGTCTTTGGGGTGCGTAGCTGTTAAATGCATCTTTAAATTTAACCGTTAAGCCTTTAGCGTTACTGTAGCCCATTAATACAGCAATAATCATCACCACAAACATAAGATAAGACATTATTAAAATTAAATTATTTTGATAATTAATGCCCATTACAAAGTTTAAAATAGCCACAATTACAAAGTACCAACCTAGGGACGATGGCAATACATAAATTGTTCTGTGTTCAAGTGTAATTGAGTTTTTTAAATGCTTATTTTTTAATAACTTATTAAATACACTTCGCTTAAATGACTTAAATAAAGAAGGGCGCTTAGCTGTTTTTTTTGGCATAAAAGTTTATACCGGAACTAATACGTTTTTTAAAATATCGTTTACTTGCGCTTCACCTGAATCATTATGCAAACCTAATCGATGCTGACACACACTTGCAAATACGGCTTGAACATCTTCTGGCATTACAAAATCACGACCATCAATAAAGGCCCACGACCTAGCCGCTTTAGCAAGAGCCATACTGGCACGCGGTGATAACGAAGATGCAAAAGCGTTGCTTGTGCGTGTGTAATTAACAAGCTCTATAATGTAGTCAATAACCGGGCTACTTAAAGTAATTTGGCTTATCTGGGTTTGAATTGCCGCTAACTCTTGTTGGTTAATACGCTTAGGTAACTGACTGTAATCTCGTTTTTGCATATTCAAAATTAAGCGTTTTTCGGCTTCTTTAGGTGGAAAACCTAAGCTAATACGCATTAAAAAACGGTCTAATTGCGACTCAGGTAACGGGTAGGTACCTGATTGGTAAAGCGGGTTTTGTGTTGCTATCACAAAAAATGGATTTGGCAGCGTATATTTTTTTCCATCAACTGTTACTTGTTGCTCTTCCATTGCTTCAAGCAACGCACTTTGTGTTTTGGGTCCTGCGCGGTTTATTTCATCAGCTAAAACAACTTGGCTAAAAATAGGGCCTTTATGAAACGTAAAACTGTGCTCGGTAGAGTTAAACACATTAGTACCCAAAATATCAGCAGGCAGAAGATCACTGGTAAATTGTATACGCTGATACGATAAACCCAACACAGCTGACAATGCATGAGAAAGAGTGGTTTTTCCCATGCCAGGCAAATCTTCAATGAGTAAATGCCCTTCGCTAAATAAGCATGTAAGTGCCAGTTTTATTTGTTGTTGTTTACCAAATATAACACTCGAAAGATCGTCTATAATCGCAGTAACAGTACTATGCATGCTAACCTTATTATTATTCTATTATTTCAAGACGCTTCATTACAGTGTCTACTTTTTTTGTATTGAAAGGTTTTGCAATAAAGCCTTTAGCGCCCATTTCCCACGTGTTTTGTACGTTTTCGAGACTATTGTGGCCAGAGCACATAACAACATGAGTGTGCGGGTAAGCACTATTAATGTATTCCAATATATCTGCACCGTTAGAGTCAGGTAAATCTACATCTACAAATATAACGCCTGGCGGTTTATTGTTCATAATAGGTTTAGCAGAGCTAAAATCAGCGCTTTCTAATATATCTTCAAACCCTAAGTCAGTTAAAATTTGGTTTAGATAATCACGAATTTCCTTAACGTCATCAATAATGAGGATGGGCTCCAGCGGGCGAACAAATTCCATATGTAGGTTACTTCTATTTTGAATACATCTAAGTGCTTTAATACTAAGCTAACCCCATCATAAGCTCAAGAACGTTACTTAAAAAACACTAATAAATAAACTGTTTATAGGTTTGCCCAACAACGTATTTTTAAAGGATTATCTGCTCTCATATCTTCTACTAACTTATATTTTCATTAATTGTATTGAACAATAATGACGTATCTACAATAAATCCCTTAATCCTACACTTTATTTCTTCAAAATTTGATGTAACAAATTTGCTACTTAACTTATTGATTCAAAAATATTTACATATGAATTCGATTTTTTGTAAACGTTTTGTAATAAAAAATCGTTGACCTTCTAAATTCATTCTGTGATTATGCTCAGCAGATGGGCTTATGCTCACAAGTGCAATTTCATTATCTATTTAATGTTTTGCTCAGCAAGCCTCATCTACACACACTGAATTAATACCAATTTCATTAAATGAATATGCAATTTAATAAAGTTGGCATCACACACCACACTAAATAAAGAGCTTATTATGTTGAATAATAAAAAGACTAAATTTGCAATTTCTCTCATAGCGGCAGCTATGGCTACATCGGCTCCAGCACAGGCTGATATTTCTGAATATTTAGATCGCGTTGACGTAGACTTTTTACTAATGCAAAACTTTCAGTCAATTCAGGCTAAAGACGGCGCATTTCGTCCAGAAGATGAAGAACAAGAATCAGGTTTTGGCCGTATTAGAGCAAATCTAATGCTTAAATTTCATATTAACGAGTTCATTACTGCCGATATAGATATTGCAGAAGAGCCTAATGACTTTGGTGGCGAAGATCGTGACTTTTCATTTCACAACGATTTTGCAGGTGTTGAATTTGACTTACTAGGCCTTTATGGCACACCAAAAGAAAACGCAAATTTAACACTGCGTTTAGGTAACATTGGTGGATCACCTTTTCAATTTAAAGGCTTTCAAGACGGCGCAGATAACCAAAGTAATGCACTTATTGGTAATGGTATTACCGATTACGCAACCGCAGAAAACGGTGCACAGCTAAGTTACAGCGAAACTTTCGATAGTGGTGTAGTACGTGCTTATAATGTTACAGGTCACATTACGACTTCAAGTTTCGGTGAAGCATTTCAAGAAGACAGAGGTTATAACTACCGACTTCAAGGTACTCTAGAATTTGAAGGTGGCTTTAAAGCAGGCTTAAACTTATTAAAGGCGAATCAAGGCGACCAGTTACGTTTTGAAAATGGTGTAGCCAGTCTTGATGGTGTAACCACAACAAACTATCGCTTTGGCGATGGTGAAAACTATAATTTCTCAGCGTCACCTTCGAACGAGCGTGACACTCACGTTGGTGCAATGCCAGGGCTTGAGCAATCAATCATCCAGCTTAACTTAGCTTATCAGCCATCTGACGAAACTAGCTTAATTTTTATGGTTGGTAAATCATCTGATGACTACACATTTGCAGATGCCGCTGGTAATGCAGTTGCCGGTATTACCTACTTTGGTACAAACGGTATAGTAGATGAAAATGGCACTACTTTTGATTCAAACAGTGTAATAGAAGGCGACTCATCGGTTGAGTACTTCGTGTTTGAAGCACAACAATATCTAATCCCTAAAAAGCTATATGTAGCGGCTCGTTATGCAGAAGCCGAAAACACTTCCGACTTAATTGAACAAACAGACAACACAGTAGAGCGTATTCAAGTAGCCGCAGGTTACTGGTTTAACGATAAAACGCTTTTAAAAGTTGAGTATGTTAACCAAGAAGAAGGTGTTAATTCGGGCGGCCAAATCGGTAAAGGATTTGACGGCTTCACTTCTGAAATATCTGTTAAATTTTAAATCATTATCCAAATAGTCTAACTATTTATACAAAGGACCTAAAAAGGCACTTTGCGGGCAGTTTTATGCGTTAAAACTGCCATAAATAGAATTGGTAATAGATTGAAATTTAATAGCACTTGTTAAAACATAATGTGTATGGGGAATACCCGATGAAAAATAAATTAATTATGCTCGCGTGTGGCTTTATAAGCATGGGCGCTGCGGCAAAAGAAACAATTACAATAGCGACTGTTAACAACGGTGACATGATCACCATGAAAGAATTAAGCAGTAACTTTACCAGCCAAAACCCTGATATAGATCTAAAATGGGTCACTCTAGAGGAAAACATTCTTCGCCAACGTGTCACTACCGATGTTGCAACAAAAGGCGGACAATACGATGTTATGACCATAGGTACTTATGAAGTACCAATTTGGGGCAAGCAAAATTGGCTAAAAGAGCTGGATAATTTAGGTGAAAACTACGATTTAGACGATTTAATTCCGGCAATCCGAAGCGGTTTAACGATTAACGATAAGCTTTATGCTGCACCATTTTATGGTGAAAGTTCAATGGTTATGTACCGCACTGACTTAATGGAAAAAGCAGGGCTAACTATGCCTAAAGCACCAACATGGGACTTTATACGCAAAGCTGCTAAAGCGGTGACAGATAAAAAAGAAGGTGTTTATGGTCTTTGTTTACGTGGTAAAGCAGGTTGGGGCGAAAACGTTGCGCTTATTACATCCATGGCTAATTCGTTTGGTGCGCGTTGGTTTGATGAAAACTGGAAGCCACAGTTTAATACCCCAGAGTGGGAAAATACCCTTCAGTATTATGTCGATGTAATGAAAGAGTCGGGACCTGCTGGTTCATCTGCAAACGGGTTTAATGAAAATCTTGCACTATTTCAAACCGGAAAATGTGGTATTTGGATTGATGCAACCGTTGCAGGCGCATTTGTTACCAACAAAAAAGACTCAGAAGTTGCCGATAAAGTAGGGTTTGCACTTGCGCCAGATAACGGCCTAGGTAAACGCGGTAATTGGTTATGGTCTTGGACTTTAGCCGTACCGGCAAGCAGCAAAAAACCAGATGCCGCAATGAAATTTATTAGCTGGGCAACATCTAAAGAATACACTCGACTTGTAGCCGACAAAAAAGGTTGGGCAAAAGTACCGCCAGGTACACGTAAATCACTTTACAGTAATCAAAAGTACATGGACGCAGCACCGTTTGCGCAAATTACCTTAGATTCTATTCAATCTGCAGATCCTAAAAATCCAACCGTTAAACCGGTGCCTTATGTAGGTATTCAGTTTGTTGCTATTCCTGAGTTTCAAGGAATTGGTACAGCTGTTGGGCAACAATTTTCAGCAGCATTAACTGGCCAAATGACCGTTAAGCAAGCGCTTAGTACGTCTCAGCACCTCGTTGAGCGAACAATGCGTAAAGCTCGCTATCCTAAATAGCATGTAATGGGCGGGTAAGTACTCAAACTTACCCAATATTTTATGTCAATTCTATTTACTTGTTAGTTATAAACACTATCAAGGGTTTCTGATTTTCACTTGATAGTTAACAAGTAAATAGAATTGGCTTTTTTAAGGTCACCTTTATGGCAACAACTAACTCGCGCACGCTTGCTCGGTTTATGCTTCTTCCTAGTGTAATTTTATTACTTGCTTGGATGATAGTTCCGCTGTGTATGACACTGTATTTTTCATTTATTGATTACAACTTACTCGTTCCTGGGGATAAAGAGTTTGTAGGCTTTTTAAACTATGAGTTTTTTCTAACTGATCCGGCTTTTTTTGAATCATTTTTTAACACGCTTTACTTAGTAACTGGGGTTTTACTTATCACTATTTGTGGTGGTATTGGCTTAGCTATTTTACTAGACCAAGCAATATGGGGACGAAACTATGTTCGCATTATGGTGCTAGCCCCATTTTTTGTAATGCCAACTGTGTCGGCATTGGTATGGAAAAACATGCTAATGAACCCAGTTAATGGCTTATTTGCACATTTCGCGATTTGGCTTGGCTTTGAACCTATCGACTTTTTTGCTCAAATGCCGTTATTTTCAATCATCATAATTGTGTCTTGGCAGTGGTTACCGTTTGCAGCATTAATACTACTAACAGCAATACAATCATTAGACCGCGAGCAATTAGAAGCGGCTGATTTGGACGGAGCAGGCCCATTTAGTAAGTTTTTTTACATCGTTTTACCGCATTTATCGCGTGCTGTAACTGCGGTTATTTTAATCGAAACTATATTTTTACTGTCAATTTTTGCTGAAATATTAGTTACAACTAGTGGCGGCCCTGGTTATTCGTCGACCAATATAACGTACTTAATTTACACGCAATCACTACTTCAATTTGATGTAGGCGGCGGTTCGGCAGGGGGCATAGTTGCAGTTATTATTGCAAATATAGTCGCTATATTTTTAATGCGCTTAATTGGCAAAAACTTGGAGGGTTAATTATGACTATAAAAGATAGCCGTCGTTCCAAACTAATTTATACCATTGCTGCATGGACAATAAGCGGTATGATTTTCTTTCCAATTTTATGGATGCTCATCACCAGTTTTAAAACGGAAGCCGAAGCAATTTCAGCAAGCCCAAGCTTATATGCATTCGATTGGACACTCGAAAATTACCGCGATGTACTGTCGCGTTCACCATACTTTACCCATTTTTGGAACTCTGTAGTTATATCGCTAGGTTCAAGTTTACTGGGGTTATTAATTGCTGTACCTGCTGCGTGGTCTATGGCTTTTGTACAAACTAAAAAAACAAAGCATTTATTAATGTGGATGCTTTCAACCAAAATGTTACCGCCAGTAGGCGTACTTATTCCGATTTATTTATTGTTTCGTGACTTTGCGTTACTCGATACAAAATTAGGTTTAGTGATTGTAATGACACTCATTAACTTACCAATAATGGTATGGATGCTTTACACCTACTTTAGAGAAATACCAAACGAAATACTTGAAGCTTCACGTATGGATGGCGCAACAATTGGTGAAGAAATATTTCATGTTTTATTGCCAATAGCCTTACCAGGTATAGCCTCAACGTTATTGCTAAATGTTATTTTATCGTGGAACGAAGCGTTTTGGACACTTATTTTAACCGCTGCAAATGCTGCACCTTTAACGGCATTTATTGCCAGTTACTCAAGCCCTGAGGGGTTATTTTACGCTAAGTTATCGGCAGCATCTGCCATGGCCATTGTGCCAATTTTAATACTTGGTTGGTTTAGTCAAAAACAATTAGTGCGTGGATTAAGTTTCGGCGCAGTAAAATAGGAGAATACACATGGGCAGCATCACACTAAAACAAGTCACTAAAAACTTTGATGAAGTAAACGTAATTAAACCGCTCGACTTAGAAATTAAAGACGGTGAGTTTATCGTTTTTGTCGGTCCGTCGGGCTGTGGTAAATCTACATTACTTCGTATGATCGCAGGTCTTGAAGATACCACCAGTGGTAATATAGAAATTGATGGCATTGACGCTACAAAAACACCGCCTGCAAAAAGAGGCTTAGCAATGGTGTTTCAATCCTATGCGTTGTATCCGCATATGACAGTGCGTAACAATATTGCTTTTCCTTTAAAAAGAGCCAAGGTAAGCCCTGCAGAAATCGAAAGTAAAATTGCTAACGCCGCTAAAATTCTAAATTTAACTGATTATTTAGACCGAAAGCCTGGGCAATTATCGGGCGGTCAGCGCCAGCGTGTAGCGATAGGGCGCGTAATTGTTCGTCAGCCTTCGGCATTTTTATTTGACGAACCACTTTCGAATCTTGATGCGTCACTACGTGTAAATATGCGTTTAGAAATATCTGAATTACATAAAAGTTTAGCTACAACAATGATTTATGTTACACACGATCAGGTTGAAGCCATGACAATGGCAGATAGAATCGCGGTATTTAATGCCGGTATTATTGAACAAGTAGGCACACCTTTAGAACTTTATAAAAACCCTGTAAACAAATTTGTAGCTGGTTTTATTGGTTCGCCAAAAATGAATTTTATAGATGCTCCACAAAATGAAGATGCGAATGTTAGCTGTATTGGTATACGACCAGAGCATATAACACTCTCTACTGAGCAAGGTACTTGGACTGGAACTGTAGGTGTAATTGAGCATTTAGGATCGGAGAGCTTTTTACATATAAATATTGAAGGCAAAGGGACCGTAACAGTAAAAGCGGATGGTGATTGCCCATTAAAATATGGCGACAGTATTTACCTAAGCGCACCGGCAGATAAAGTATTAAAGTTTGATAATAACGGTTTAACTATTCGCTAAAGCCAATTTTTAATTACCTTAAATAGCACCTTTATAAGGGTGCTATTAACTAAATTCTAATTACATAATCCTATGAAACCTAGGTATTTTTTATTAAGGAATGGTATATTTACAATTATAAATAACAAAAACGTTATTGATAAATAGATATTCCAAAATTAATAAAATAATTTATATAGCAGCACATATAATTAAAATTATGTAATGAAAATAAGGATTTAGTTTTCCTTATATTTTAAGAGGTTTACGTGGTAAAGCTATCAAATACAGAAATTAGAAAGCTAGATGATGCAGCCAGAGCAGGGTGGTTATATTATGTTGGCGGTAACACACAAGATGAAATTGCTAAAAAGCTAAATATATCTCGTCAATCTGCACAAAGAATGGTCGCATTATCTGTGAGCCAAGGTCTAATTAAAGTTAGACTTGACCACCCGATTGCCAAATGTATGGATTTGGCCGAAAAATTAAAAAGCCGTTTTGGGTTAGATTCGTGCGAAGTTGTACCGAGCGATCCGTCTGAACCATCGTCTACATTAGGTTTGGCTCAAGCTGGCGCGGCTGAAATAGAACGTCATTTAAAATCAGAACAACCCAAAGTACTTGCTATGGGAACCGGTCGAGTTTTACGTTCATGTGTAGATGAGCTAAGAACTGTTGATTGTCCGCAACATAAAATTGTAGCAATGCTAGGTAATATGGCTTTGGATGGATCGGCTTCACCTTATGATGTTGTAGTAAGAATGGCCGAACACACCAATGCAAAACATTACCCAATGCCATTGCCAGTTTTACCAAGAAGTATTGAAGAAAAAGAACAGTTACATGCACAACAAAATATTACCGGTAATTTAAAACTCGCTAAAGATGCCGATGTAACATTTGTGGGTATTGGTAGCTTAGGTGAAAAATCGCCATTACATATAGATGGTTTTATTGATGCGCAAGAACTTAAAGAGTTACAAGATCTTGGTGCCGTTGGTGAAATGATTAGTTGGGTGTTTGATAAAAACGGTAAGCTTTTAGATTGCACAGTTAATCAGCGTGTAGCAAGTACGCCATTAAAAACAAATGCTAACAAACAGATTTATGCGATAGCTGCTGGTGAAGAAAAAGTGTTAGCCATTTTGGGCGCAGTAAGGTCAAACATGATCAGCGGATTAATTACTAACGAATATACAGCTGAGCGTTTATTAAGTATTGATTAAACAAATTGATAAATAAAGTATCTGTATTAGTAATATCTGTTATTGTAATAAAATCACTTAATGTCCGATACCGTCTAGTATTGGACATAGTAAGGGCGCATTTAAGCGCTCTTACTATATATACATTAACTACCTATAATTTATATTATGTTAAATAGCATAAATAAATACATAACCAAGTTACTCACCTTCATTAATTAACGTATAAACGCGATATTTTGACTGTTTAATAAGCATTAACCTACTTATCTTAATAGTTAGTGCCTTACCCATTTACGGTATTAGCTTCTTGAACATATAAAAATACCGCTTGGTTATTAATATAATCAAGCGGTATTACAATGATTGCCTATTCGCCACTTTACCCAATCAAACTTAACGTATTGAAACAAATAGCTTTTTAATAAACCTAGTAATTCACTAGAATGTTTTATTATTCATAAATTCACTAATAAGCTCAGACACTTTATCTGGATGTTCATCAATAACCCAATGAGCGGCTTTATCTATCCAAATCAATGATGAATTTGGAATTGCTTCTTCTAACATTGGCGCATACTTTGGCTTTTGAAACTTGTCTTCTTTACCCCATATTATGAGTGTTTCATGAGGTAAGCTTTTAAGATCGCCTGTAATAGCTTCGGTATATTCTTTATTGAGCCTGCGCATGTTACTAAATAAAGCGGCTTTTCCTTTTTCATTACTCCATGGTGCTAAGTATATTTTCATCAACTCTTCAGTCATTACGCTCGAGTCGTAAACACCTTTGGGCATGAAATCTCTTAATGTATCCACAAATTCAGCTACAGTTGTTTTTTCTTCTACACCTGGTTCTAGCAAAGGTTCAAATTCTGGTATTGGCCAAGAGTCAAAACATACACTATCAATTAAAACCAACCCGTTCACTTTATCCGGATGATTTACAGCCATTAATTGAGCAACACCACCACCAATATCATGTGCAGCAATATTAACTTTAGAAATACCGAGTTCTTCCAAAAACTTACACATTATTCTACATTGCGCATTTATAGATACATCGGTGTTAATTGGCATATCAGATTCACCAAAGTTTAGTAAATCAGGCGCTATTACTCGATATTTTGATGCAAGTTTTGGCATCACATTTCGCCATAAAAATTTATTGGTTGGTATTCCGTGTATCAATAATAAAGGTGTTCCTTGTCCCATTTCTTGATAAGCAATTTGATGACCTTCTACTGTAACGTACTGTGTCTTGTTCATAATTTTGCCTCTTTAACTTTAAAAATTATAATATTTAGTAAACTATAAAATTAGAATATAGCCTTATAAAGCAAATTCCGTCCCAATATGAGTATTTATTAGTTATTAAAAAATCTTAATGTTTTAAAAGTTAAACCCCTGTGCTACGTGGGCTCTAGGCTAAATAAATTTACTGACTTTATAATATTGCAGTGTTTAATAATTGTGATTATCAAACCGCTTTAAGAAGTGTGAAACGATGCCTCGTATACATGCAACAATTACAAAAGCGTAGTTTGTAATACTTTGAAGGAATAATTTGAAATAATTATTCTTATTAAAGAACTTTTACAAATTTAAATACATTAATGGTTCATATACGCAAAAGCACTAATAAATATTAGTGCTTTCAAAAATTATAATTTAACTTTTTAGTAAGCTATAAATAAAAAATAGTTAACCGCCCTACTGTTTCTATTTATCATTCCAAAAAATATCTAATATTTTCTATTAATACACTTTGCTTAACTGGCTTCAATAACAAGCCGTTAAACCCAAGCTTCACATACTTGTTATCACTATTTTCGTTTTCACTAAATGTATGAGCGATAATTTTTGTTGCTGATGCGTCAGCATGCTTTCTTATTTTTAGCATTGCGTCGGTGCCTGTAAATTGCGGCATTACTATATCCATTAAAATAATATCGTAAATATTTTGAGAAACCATAAGTAGCGCCTCTATAGCACTTGATGCGAAATCTATTAAAATATTTTCTTCGTTAAGCATTTTTCTAATTACTATTTCTATTAGCAAGTCATCATCTACTAAAAGCAGTCGTTTAGTTTTATTTATTGGCGTTACTTTAAACTCGATAACTTCAGCCATATTTTCAATAGTGTTTTTCATGTTTTACCTCATTACTGTTCCAGTAATATACGCTAATTTATAACGATTTATCTTTTAAAATGCGTGTTATTTGATTTATTAATACACCTTGTTTTACTGGTTTTAATAGCATGTCATCAAAGCCCTGGTTAACGTATTTTGAATCTGTATCGGGTGTCGATGTATGAGCAATTATTTTAGTTTTCAAATTGTCACTGTGTTTTTTAATTTTTAACATAGCGTCAGTTCCCGACAATTCTGGCATTACTATGTCCATTAAAATAATGTCGTAACTGTTTTGCGATACCATCAACATCGCTTCTATTGCACTGCGCGCGTAATCTATTTTAATATTCTCATTTTTTAGCATCGCTCTAATTACAATCTCAACAAGAGGATCGTCATCAACCAGTAATAGCGTGTTTTGGTGTTTGTTAGTTACTAAACTCGCTTTTACTAAATCATTATTTGTTAACGAGCTACTTGGTACTTCTTGCTCGTTGTCTTTACCTTTACTTTGTTTGGTTGCTATGTTGACCAACATAGAAAGTGATATCGTTGATTTATTCGCGTTACTACTTACCGTTATCGCTTTACCACCTAACATTTTAAATATTGAAATAAAAAACTTTAACTCTAATGACACGTCTTTATCATCTATAAAGCGCGTTATATCATCACCCGATATACTTTTAAGCTCAGTTATAAAGTTACTACTGTCGATCAAATTACTTAATGAAAAATCGAGGTATAAGTAATTACGTTTACTTTCATTTTTAATCTGAGCGTTAATTGAAAGCGTTGTATTATTTGATGAATCCAAAACCTCAGTCACTAATTGAATAACCAATTGAGAAATTAACTTTTCATCGCTTGCGACCGTTAATTCAGGCGTAATATTATTTTTAAGAACGATTCTTTTATTTTCAGCCTCTTTAGCTAAAATCGACATATTATTATTGATCATTTGATTTAGGTTTACGTTTTTGGCCTGAAGCTTTAACTTACCTATTTCCGATTTATTTATATTTACGAGTTGCTGAATTACACTTTCGAGCTGGTCGCATGCATCAGAAATATTCCCCACATTATTTTTAAATTCGTTAAAGCTTATTGGATCTTTAGATATTTCAACTAATGACTTTAAAGATGATAAAGGCGTTTTTAACTGACGGCTAAGCCTTGTAACAAATTTTTCTTTTAATTGATTTGTCTGTTTTGATTTTTCGAGAACATCAGCGAGTAAACATTCTTTTTGATGTGCCTCTGTATCATCTCTAAAGTAGCAAACGAAACCATTAAAATCTGTATGTCTTTGTAATACAGTTATCCACTTCCCGTCTGTAAAACCTATATCTATTAATTGGTTACGGTCATCATCAAGCTTATGATGTTCGTGGTAGTGATTTATAATATTATGCTGCTGCGCAATACTTATCAGCTGGCTATACGATAGCTGACTATTTTGTTTATTCACCTGTGCAAATAAAAGATTAAAAGCATTGTTGGTAATCACAGGAAATTCGTGGCTATTAAAAATAGCAAACCCATGCGGCAGTGCATCCAGAGAACTTGAAAAAAGCTCTTCTCTATTGAGTATTAACTGATTTTTTTGTTTTATTTCACTGTGTAAACGCCTTGGCAAACGTAAAAAATAATACACAAACGCGAATACACAAAAAGAGATTAACCCTAATCTAATTAAACTGTATTTAGTTATTTGTGGTCGTACTATTTTATTCATTGGTTGCACATGCAAGCGCCAAGTAGGAGGGAAACGACTGCTTAAAGCGCTAATACTATTTTTAATTATACTCGGGTTTACTTCTCCTTGTTTTCCTAAAGTAAACTGTGGTGTTGCTATAAAAACGTTATAATTTTCAGTGTTTAATTTGCCAATAACGGCTTTTAAAAACTTACTTAAATCAAATGCTGTAAGCGTATAAATAGAACCTTGTTTTATTTTTATTTCAGAAATTAAGAAGGCCGTATCAGCAACCGTAAATACTTCTACTGCTTGTTTATTTGCTCTTTTATTAAATTTTTCTAACCAGTTTGTAAACCCATACGCGGCTAAATCAAAATTATTTTTTGACCAAAGTGCAAGCTGGTTATACTCAGAATCAAACACAACATACCCTTTGTAAGTTAAATTTTGTGAAACCTGACTCTGCACTAAATTGTTAAGCTGCTCTTTTGTATAGTTATTTTGGCTTTGTAAAAAGCCTGCAATAACTAAATCTTTTTGAGATATATACAATCCTTGATTATCAAATCGCTCTAATGCATTAAATAACGTTTTACGTAATTGCTGGGTTTGTTGATTGTAGTTACTTTGCAGCTCCTTTTTTTCAATAGTATAAAGAAGTAATGCAGTGAATGAGCATAATACTAATGAAATTAAAAATGCGACGGGCGCTAAACTAAATACATGAATATACTTTTCACCATAATTTTTTTTCGCAGGCTTAGTACTTTGATTACTTACTGAATCTGAATTTTTATTTAACTGTGTCTGTAATAATTGAGCAAATGAAATAAACTGATCTTTTTGTGAACCTATTAATGTTTTAGGTGCTAAATCGGCCATCAGCACTACGCCAATTAATTTATTAGTGACACTATAAATTGGATATTGTGCATAAAAACGAATTAATTTGTGCGTGTTGTTTGATACATCATCAAAAAAAGTATCTTCAAATAGATATAGTTTTTCTTGTGTACAGCGTTTTTGATAGCTTAATAACTCATTTTCGACGCTTTCTTTATCGCTGCAGGTTATTAACTGCTTTGAATAAACTTCTCTAAAATCGATAAATTTAACAATTGAAACATCATAAAACTGTTTTAGTAGTGTTAGCGTTTCTTTAATTTCTGTTGATATTTCATCAGTTTGTGTATCTGCTACATTAGCATGTGAGGTAAATATATTTGAGGCGTTCATTGACGTTCTCCTTCCCCTTTTGGGGGAGTATGTATCCACGTTGTACTGTTTTGGCCGCTATGTACTGGCAGTAAAACTTTAAATGGTGGTGTTAAGCTACTAAGTGCAGGTTCGCCTGTAGTGATATTAATTACTTGTTCTGCATTAACTAAATTAAGTGATGTTTTGCAATATGTAATGCCTGGCTCAATCCCTATTAAGCTCAGTGTTTCACTAATAATAAGGTTATTTACTAAATCAATACCGGCGAGGTCAAATGTAGTTTGTAAAATAGTGAAGACGAGTGTCTCTACAATGTTTTCATCTTCTTCTAAGCGTGTCCCTTCTGGGCAGCATATAGTGCCTAGCTCTATATCAACACTTGTTCCAATACCAACTAATGACAGCGCATTAAGGGCTGTATTTAAAAGCGGTTCTACCTGAGGTAAATATAAATCAAGTATGTCACCTTGCGATTCGTACCCCGTTTGGCATGTATCACACGATTGCGATAAACCTTGATCGCTTGTACCTAAAAGTGGATTACCTAGAGCTGTTACCCCAACTAAACAACTGCTGTCGGCCGGCTGCTTATCTATTTCAAAGCTTTCACAAGGTGAGCCTGTTACTACTTTTTGCGATACATAACGAGATAGAATTTGTTCACTATTAGCTGGGCATTGTTGTGGCGTGCTTCTTAATAACTGACCAATAACGGTATTACCTAACTGCCCTATTGCATAATTTGGACCTTGCTGCAGCGCATTTATATAACTTACATTACCGGTATTATTTAACTTGCTAACACCTTGGCTGTCTGTTGCTTCGTCACTTAAGCCCTTTAAACACGGGTTACCTTGGCAATTTGGAGCATCGTAATAAACAGCTTCTCGCGAGGTAAACCTATCGTCTCGTATGCCTATTAATGCCCTGTACGTGTTGTTTGCTCCACGGTCTGTATAAAAAATGAGTGGTGCTTGGTGCTCATCAAAACTTACAGCAATACCGAGTGGTCTATTATTAGCGTCGACTACAGTAATTTGATTATCTACCTTAGTTTGATGGCGCTTAATAAGGGCATCCCTGACTAAAATCACCCCGCCAATTGAGCCAATAATTAAAATAGTTATAATTAATATAAGCTCAATAGTAAGTATGTACCCTTGTTGATAATGCTTTTTCATATCAGGCTCCTATAACACTTCTACAAGCATTTTAAGTACGTTCATTACTTGTAATGCTGCGGGAAAAAACACCAATACCAAAAACATCGGAAAACAAATTAAGATAATGGGAAAGGTTGTGTGCATCGCTTTTTTGTTTACTTTTTTAGCGAGTAAAATGTTCTTTTTTAGAGCTATGCCTTCAAGTTGAGCCTCTACTGCTTGGATAAGTGGCGTACCAAGTTTTGACCCTATTAACATTAAGTTGGCGAGCTTTTTAATTCCTAATACGCCGGTTCTTTCAAAAAGTGAATTAAATGCAAATTCACGATCTTTACCTGCGCTTAGTTCGAATAAAAATAACTTTAGCTCTTTGTATAATGGGTGTTTTTGACTTAATCCATGATCAACCGCCAGTGCAAATGAGCGCTCTAGTGAAAATCCAGCGCGCATGTAAACCAGTAAAACCCGTAAAAAAAACTCTAAACTATTATTAATAGTGGTTTGACGTTGATTTTTACGTAATAAAAACCAGCATTCGGGTGCAAAAAAACACATAAAACACAGTAATAATTTAATCGATTGGCTCAGCTCATAACCTGTTAGTTCTATAACCGTAAATACACTAAAAGTAGCAGCCACTTTGAAGCAGTACAGGCTTATTAATATTTTATTAATTTGAATTCCTGCTTGTCTTAATTGACGTTTAGAGATGATGATTAGCGGATACCAATTAATGTTTTTAGTATCGGGTTTATCTAATTCAACTTTAAGAGATTGCCTATGAATATGGATAAATGACCCCATACTTACTAAAAGTCCGATAAGTAAAAGTATATCAATCATAATGTTACCCTTAAGCTAAGGCGTAGCCATAAAAAACCAAATAGCTGACAAAGAAGCGCAACCGTTATAAATGCAATCCCATTAGGGTCGTTTAATAATGGTTCAAACCAGGTTGGATCGGTATAGCTAAATAAAGGAATTAGTGCGTAAGGTAAAAAACCACTAAATACAGCAGCGTATTTAGTGCCCGAAAGCTTAGCTTTTAGCTGTTGGCGGTCGAGGGTCCGAAGCGACATCATGTTGCATACGCTTTTTAGCATATCGGTTAAATCACACTGGCTTTGTGTATGTGTAATGATGCTATGAGCAAACAATCTTACGGTTTCGCAGTTGTATCTTTCAATTAAAGGGGCAAACGACGTTTCGGCATCACTACCCATGCTCATGCGTTGTATTAGTAAGGTGCTTTGTTTTTTTATATATGGGTCTGCATGTTCATCAGCAAACTGCATTGATTGCTGTAGCGATAGCCCAGTGCTTAAACACGATTGTACGGTTTCAATAAATTCTAAAAAATGATGCTCAAATTTTGCTAATTTATAATGAGCCAAGTCAATCACAGTTATAAAACAGGTTACAAAAACCACGATTGAAATAATAAACGCGCTGGTTGATGCCTCTGGATAATATAATTTAGCTAAAAACCATGAGCTACTAGAGAGCGAACACGCCATGCTTATAAACCAAGCGTTACTTATGTTTAAGCCTAGCACTCGTAGTGACAAAGTAAGTACGTCTTTTTCTTCTAAAATATCTACTTTTTTAGCGCTCTGGTTGCTTTTATTTTTAGCATACAAAGAAACCAACACACTAGCTGCAAGTACAAAGGTTATAACCGCCGCTATAGCTAATAAATAATCAAGTTTAGTCATTGTTAGCCTCCGGGTTATTGTGCAGTAATGCTTTTAATTCTTGTGCATTTGCGCCTTGGCCTTTCATAAACTCAATAACACTTGAGTTATCTATTAACTCACTTTGTACTGGCTCTGCTTCGTTAATACTATAAAGCGGGCTAAAATGTGCGCCGCCATTAACACGCTTAATTTCACCAATACTTTTTAGAGTTCGGGTGCCATTAGTTGAGCGAGAAACATGCACAATAAGTTGAATACTCGACGCGATTAGCGAACTTGTATGGGTATCGCTCAGTTGTGCATTGTGTAACTGCACTAAGGTAGATAAACGAATAACGGCATCATTTGCGCTGTTAGCATGTATGGTCGTCATCGAACCTTGGTGACCACAGTTCATTGCTTGGAGCATATCGATTACCTCGCCTGAGCGTACCTCTCCAACAATTATTCTATCTGCGCGCATTCTAAGGGCTGCTTTTACTAAATCTCTTAGGCTAACTGCACCTTTACCATCGCTGTTTGTGTCGTGGGCTTCTAATTGCACAACGTGGTTGTGATGCAAATTAAGTTCAGCGCTTTCTTCAATGGTTACAACACGTTCATTTGGATTAATTGAGTTGGCAAGTACGTTCAATAATGACGTTTTACCAGCCCCGGCATTGCCACACACTAAAATATTAACGCCTGTTTTAACTGCACTTTTTAAAAATGATAAGATGTTTTTATCTAAAAAATGGTTATTAACTAAAAAGTCATCGTTTATTTTTTTATGGTTAAACTTACGAATAGACACAATAGCTGCGCTGGTACACGCAGGCGGTACAATAATATGAACACGGCTACCATCTTTTAGTTTGCCATCAACAATTGGCATAAGCGCATTGACTTGTCGGCCACAACCATCAAGTAAGCGATCAACAAATCGGCGTAAATGGCGTTCGTCATCAAACTTACTGGCTGTGCAAAGTAGTTTGCCTTGTTTATCAATCCAAATATCTTGCGTGTCGTTTATTAAAATATCACTTACCTGATCGTCCAGCATAAACTGTGCAATAGGTCCCAGGCCTTGAATTTCATCAAATACAGCCTGAACAACCTGCTCTTGTTGATGTTGGTTAAATGAAGATTGATTAAATTGTGGAATTTCACTGCACAAAGCAGAGATTTTTTCGAGAACATTACTTGATAAAAGCGCGGTTGGCTCTTGTTCGTACTCTTCGATAACGGCATCGTGCAATAGCTTTTTAAGCTCTTCAAAGGTACTTAAACTGGTTTGAACTTCTTCATGTTTGCTTGATAAATTAAACATAAAAACTCACTTAGCTACATATACAGCTTCATTTTTAACGCCTTTAACCACTTCGATTGTGCGACTGGTTTGTAAGCGTGAAAAGTTTTGCAAACGACCCTGTTCAATGTCATAAGCGCTATGCACAATAATTGAAACTTTGTCGGCGTTATCTATACCCGCCAACGAATAAACATCTTTTGGAAGTACCGCAAGGACTAATGAAACACCGCCCGCAGCAGAATTAGACTCTTTAGCTAAATTATCCATTACGCCACTTTTAGCGGCTTGCGATTTAGGACCTTTTGAAACACCAATAAGCTGTACATCACGGGCAACTGTTCTTACTAAGCGATTAGTTTTAGCGACTATGTCGAGTCGGTCACCTTTGTGTATGCGCGAAAGCGGAATATCTAAGGTGTTTAGTTTTAAAGTATATAAAACACGCCCTGCCGGTATGGCTTCTGATAAATTTTGGCTTTTCGCTCTAATAAAATCGGTGTCGAACAAGGGTTGTTCAACCATTTTGTTAGTTGCTAATTTTTGACCAATTAATGCACGTGGGTTTTGAACGCTCAGTGCAATATTTGAATAGTTACTTGGATCTATACTTTTTTGCTCTACATCGTGAACGGTTACTGTTTGACCGGCTGACATATTTTTGTTTACTACCCAGGCTGTTACGCTATTTTCATCGTTTACCTGTCTAATGCCCAAAGCCGAAGCTAACATGCCAGAGGTGATGAGTAATGTGAGAGCCGCAGTGGTTGCGCCTTTGTTACTTTTACTTTTCATAATATTCCTCCAGAGTAACTTTCACTGCCACACTTTTGTGGCAGTGAGCCTTAAGCTTGGTATTCAAACCTGGTTGCCTTATATTGGGTACCTTGCGTTAGTTACCTTGTGAACCGCCTGCTGCTGTACGTGTTGCAGCATCGCCGCTTGGTGTTGCATTAACAAGTGCGGCACTTTCACTAAAGTCTGATGCAACAAAAGTGAATGAACTGCCATCGCCTGCGTACACATCAACTGAATCCACAAACCCAGAGCCAGACACTTCAGCTGTGCCTTCGGCGTTAATCATGCCGTCAAATACATAGCTTTGGTCAAGTGAGCCAATTGCTTCAGCTACATCTTCAAGTTCACTGGTTACCGAGTCACGTAATGTAGATAAACCAATTACAAGTGCTGCTACCATTGAAGTAGAAAGAATGATTAGCTCTGACGTTAGTACAAAACCTTTTTGCTTTTTGCTATTTAAGTTATGTTTAATAGTTTTCATAATCGTAGCCTTTAAATTAGAAGAGCTTATGCTCACTTTACATATTGCGAGGACCATGCCAGCTATAAATAACCATTAAATACAGTTGGTTATGTTTTTAATGGTTATTGTTTATTAGATGTTTTCATTTTTGATTTGCAAAATGCAAATCAATATTAAAAAATAATTTTTAGATACTTAATGCTAGGTTTACGTTATTGAAAGTATTATTAAAACTGATGGATAGTGTAAGGAGTAAATATTAAAAGCAATCTTGTGAGGTTACGTATAAAACGTAGGATGAGCGTAAGCTTTACTCCTATTTTTGATAAATAATAAAGTGGTTTTGGCTCCTTAATAATGCCAAATTTTAGGTATAAAAAAAGGCCCGAAGGCCTTAAGAATAACAATTACCTAAAACGGAGAGTTTACCGCGCCTAGCAAGTGTTTTTTTGTGCGTGGGTTCTGCACGTAAAACTTGCTCATAGTAGCCACAAGCCAATAAATTATTGGTATTAGCTTCTTCAATTAACCCTTTATGGTAAAAATAGGCGGTGCTATTTAAACCAAACTTAACCGAAAGCTCTAAGTAGTTTGAAGCTATAACGTAACTGCCCTGAGCATAATGTATAGAGGCCATTTGCAGGTATGGTGAAGCATGTGTACCAAAAACATCTACGCCGTATTGAGCAATGCTTTTTGCTTTAGCTAAATTACCTTGCTCTATTGCTAACGTAACCCCTAAAGTAATTGCATTTAATGGTGGATTAGCTTTATTAAGTAGAGTGTTTATAACTTGTTGAGATTGATTAGCACGGCCACTTTTATAAAGTACGTAGGCCGATATCGACAGTATTGCCGTGTTATCGGGGTGTTCAAGCATTAATTGATTCACCTCATGCACTAGGTTCAAACAGTTACTTGCATTTATACCTTCACACTTTAATGGTTGGGCATTTAATTGGTATTTTTTAACGATGTCACCCAGCGCGTTGTAAGGATTTACTGTTGGCTTGTAATCAATATGAGCGCAACCCGATAAAGTAAGCAGTAAAATAATATAAAATATTCTCATAGCCCTTGCTCCTGTATATAGCTAAGTACCTGGGTGTCTATATTTGCCTGTTCCCACGAACGTAATGTATTAATTGGCTCACGCACCAGATTTGGAGTTACAACAATTATAAGCTCGCGGTTGTTTTCACTTTTGCTGGTTGTTTCGCTTAACTTTCCTAGCATGCTATTGCCGTTGCCATCAGGTACAAAGTCGTGGCTTGCATTGTTATCGGTGCTAATTAAGCCACCAATAATAAGAGGTTGTCCGTCTTTTAAACGTGTTGATGTTTGCATGCTGCGTGTATTAAATGCACTGCTGTTTAAACTGCTGCCTGTACTTTGTGCAATTTCGGCGGTTAACGTGGTATCGGGTAATGAAATTACTGGGTTTAGATCAAGTGTTATTCTGTCTTTGTCGTCAACCATGGCGCGTACATTTAATTCAACTCCAAATGATTTAAATTCTGTACCGCTAAACACCGACCCACTACTACCTTGCTGACCGCTTGTAATTCCAGATGGGCTATAACTTGTAGGTACAGGTACTTCACCACCGACTTTAAACACGGCACTTTCACCGGCTAAAACCGTGATTGTAGGGCGAGAAAGAGTTCGCGATATACCTTCTTGTTCAAGTAATGAAAATAACATATCAATGGCAAACTGTGAGGTAGAAAGCTGTAAGTTATTAGTTAATTGACCACCAATTAATTGCAGCGCATTTTCTATTGTTGCAGAGCCAGATTCGCGATTAGTCATACCGTCACGGCCAAATAAACCCGCTTCTTTTTCATATCCATTAGAGAGCACGCTAATATCTGGGCGCCATTGCTTTAACCTACGTTGATTTACTTCGTATAGCTGCACCGATACACGCACTTGCGGTAAATCTTCAACTTCAATACTCGACAAAACTTTACCGCCAGCCACTGACAGCAACGTTGCTCTTGCAATATTAGAACTCACATTACTTAAATTTAATCCTGAGGTAGCATCATTTATTAAACCGCCTGACTCGTTGGCAAGTACTTCAATACCTGAACTTTTATCCTGCGTTGCGCCGCCCATTAAATTATTAGGATCAAGAGGAGAACCCTGAGTTTGTAATGCTTGCTCTGGTTCGAATAATTTATTAATTGTATTTAATAAGCGCACTAGCTCTATCTGGTTTTTTACAGAGCCGGAAAGTAAAAAAACATCGTTGTCGTCATTTGATAACTCATCAACCGAGATGCGTTTAATGGTCACTTTATCTGCGCCCATTGATTTTATTACTTCGCTAATACGTTCTTCTTTAGGCTTGGGTGCTTGAGTTACTTTTATTAAATTAATAATAGCGACTTTACTCGAGTTTTGAGAGCTGCCGCCGTTTGCGTTACCCAAGCCTTGCAAGCGTTGAGCAAGTGAATTAAACATACCTTGGTTAGGATTTGAGGTGATAACGGGTTGTGATGCTTGTGAGCTACTGGCATAAAGGTAGTTTTTTGCAGCTTCATAAGCGGCATGACGATAATTTATAGTAGGTACTTCACCACGTAATACAACAGCATGGCGATCAGGCGCTATGGTTAGCTGTACGTCAGGATGGATGTCGTTTAAGGCATTTTCTAGTACGCTGTAGTCTTCGGTTACGCCAAGTAAAAATGTTTCAGAGCTTTTATCGTCGTACCACACCATCATAGATGTACGGCCCAACTTTTTAGCTAAAATTAGTAGCTCACGGCCATTTACCACGTTCACATCAAGTGTTGTTTCGTGGCCAAGTGCAATACGAGAAATATCACGGGTAAACACAAAGCGAGTATGCGTCCATTTAACTAAGTGCGATACTTTTTGTACCCGCTCACCATTTGCATTTTCTATATAATCTAAATGACTTTCACTGCCCATAGCGGTAAAAGATATTAGTAATAGTATAAAAATAAATTTTAACATAAGCCTTTCCCTCAATTTGCTTACTGTATAGGTAGCAAGTATGAGACCAAGGGCTTTTGTATTTATAATCAGTGGATTAAGATGTATAAACGTGTTTTTTATTATTTTGATTCGCAAATTGCAAATCAACAATTCATGAAGAGGTTAACAAAGAAATAAGAGCAGAGGTGTGTGGCGCAAAGCGAGTGAAAGTACGCTTTACGCTAGTTTTAATTAATGCAAAGCGGCTGTAAACGGGATGCTTTCACAGATTTTAGCTTCAGCTATAAGCAGCTCTTCTAGACGAACATCAACTTCTTCTTTTTCAAAGTATTCGTAAGCGAGTTCTACAAATAGGTTTTTATGTTTTTCTTCTGACTTAGCAATAGCAACATAAAAATCTTTTTCTTTACCCTCAGGAAGTGCTTGTGCAACTAAAGAAAAACGCTCGTGGCCACGTGCTTCAATTACACCGCCAACCAGTAATCGGTCCATTAAAAAACCATCACGACCATGTCTAAACAGTGCGCGTATTTGTTTTATGTACGGGTCTTTTTTGTCGTCACCTAAGTTTACATCTCGCTCTAAAAGCAATTTAAGTACTTGTTTAAAGTGTATTAATTCTTCTAGCGCTAAATCGGTCATAGCTTTTACTAATTTACGTTTGTCTGGATAATGCGAAAGCATAGACATAGCCATACCCGATGCTTTTTTTTCTGCAGCGGCGTGATCTTGTAAAAAAGTATTAAAGTCAGCAAGGACAACTTCAGTCCATTCAAATGGGGTGTGGTATTTTAATTCAAACATTTTCTGTACAACTTAAATAATAATGCGGGGATTTTAACGTATTTGATTTAAAAAATCTTGTAAGGCAGTAATTTATCTATCCGTCCTTTAGCCGTAGATTCAACTTTTAACGGGTGTTTAATATCGTTCCACGCGGTAACTTTGCCGCCCATATTCATTTTTTCAAAATCAGTTTTATCACTTTTTAACGCTAAAAAATTGCATAGCTTTTTATAGCTATCAGGCTTTGCTATATCAATGGATAAAAAATCGTTGTCACGGTTATTAAAGTACGTTTGAGCATCATTAAAATGTTTTTTATAACAGTCTGCTAAGTAACTATCGTCGCTAATATTATTAAGCGAAAGCTCACTAAACGTATTTAAATAACAACGTTTTATATGAATATTAAAGCCCCCGTCGCCACGGGTTAAATTAGTGTGCATACGCGTTAAAAGCTGTTTTATTGATACAAGCCATGCACCAAGTTCGCGCTCTAAATAAATAAACTTAGAGTCTGGGTAATGAATATCAAGCGCTTTAAAGTCATTAAATATGGGAGTGTCGGCAATCGCGTTAGCATTTTCAAAACAAGCATTAGTATATGCGGTATGCGCTGTTGTAATACCAAGCTCTAAAAATGCGTGGCACACACTAGTAGTGCCGGTACGCGGTAAACCTATTATAAATATTTTGCTCATTAACTTTTCTTTAATTAGCCACGTGTTACTAGCAATACAAAGGCGCTAACAATAATCACCAAAAATGTAGTAATGGTACCAATTTGGCGATATTTCAGGCTTTTTTCTACTATGCCTAAATTTTGAAACACACGCCCTATTAATAACGCACCACCTAATATATGACAGTAATGGCTAGCAAGCCCTTGGTACTCTGCCAAAAAAAGTAAAATTAAAGCAATTGGCACGTACTCCATAAAGTTAGCGTGGGCACGCACAGCACGTTGCAGCGTTGCGTTACCATTATCACCAAGTGATATCTGCTCCGCGCGGCGCACTTTTATTACGTTAAAGCTCAAATAAATGTAAAAGAATGCAAGTAATGCAGCATAAGTTGAAATGATCACAGCGTTTTCCTGTTATTTTTATCGCATAAGCATGCGCTTTATTATTGTGGGCGTGATAATAACATATAAATTTGAGCAGCATTATCAGAAGTTTAATAAATGCCTATGCTAAGCTAAGGGTATTAAGTAAGTAGAAAAATACATAAGGATTTTATGTTTGTACCTCGCAAAGTAGCCGACAGTTACCGTGAAATGATTAACAGTATTGGCTTTTACCCTTCTATGCTTTCAGTGGGCTTTTTAGTATTTGCCATTATAACTATGTCGGTTGAATATTTAGCCCCTATTGAGCAGCTAAAATCGTTTATATCGGTTTTACTTGTTGATAGCGCCGAAAACGCGCGTACTATTTTAAGCACTTTAGCGGGGAGTATTATTTCGCTTACCGTGTTTAGTTTTTCGATGGTAATGGTGGTTTTAAATTCGGCCAGTGCGAGTTTATCGCCCCGCGTAGTGCCTGGGCTTATTACGCGTAAATCACACCAAATGGTTTTGGGCTTTTATTTAGGCAGCATAATTTACTCAATTATTATGCTTATAAATATTAATAAACTTGAAGGTGGCAGTACGGCTATTCCTTCAATTGGTGTACTGTTTGCACTTATTTTTGGCTTGATTTCATTAGGTTTATTTGTATTTTTTATACATTCAATCTCTCGCGCCATTCAGGTTGATAACGTGTTAAATGGCTTGTTTAGCCAAACTAAAAACGAAATTAAAACAATAATACAAAGACAGCAAGAGAACCCAGTTGAAGACTTTCCAGGCTTTAGCAAGTGGCATTCGGTTAGCAGTAAAACTGAAGGGTATTATAAAGGCGTGCAAACCGATAAGCTGTGTGCCATTTTGGCAGAGCAAGATATAAAGGTGTATATCTCTGTTAACCAAGGCTATTTTACAGTTAAAGGCTACCCGTTTTTAAAATGTAATAAAGATATAGCAAACGATGAAGAGCTGATAAATAAAATTCTCGACTGCTTTATTTTTTATATAGAAGAGTACATTAGCGATCATTACCGTTATGGGTTAACGCAAATATCCGAAATTGCGGTTAAGGCAATGAGCCCGGGCATAAACGATCCCGGTACTGCGGTTAAATCAATTGATATGCTGAGTATTTTACTTATCCAAAGGCTGTCAATTAACGATATTAACTACTCGTTTAAGCACAGTGATAATGCCCCATTGTTATACCTTCATGAAACAAGCTTTGATGAGTTATTACACGACAACTTTACACCGCTGCGTAATTACGCCAAAGGCGATGCATACGTAATGACAAACGTGCTTGAGGCATTTAAAAATATTTTGTTTGTTGCCCATAAAGATACCGATGCACGAAACAGTTTATTTAATTATTTAAATGCAATTGTTGATGACATAAATGAACATGTAACTAATGAATACGACAGATGCGAAGTGACTAATATGCTCAACTCTATAGCGCGTATTAGCCAAGAGCAAGGTGAGAAGTTGGTGGCACGTTTTGAGCACCACTAGGGCGTGTTGAATTATTTGGATTGAAATTTGTTCAATCTAGGGGCGATTAAATCGCGGCGCGAGGTTTGTAACCTAGTGGGCTAAGTAAAAACCGAGCAACATAGAGTTAATCGTCCCTAGGAAGAACCTATATTTTAATCTATGTAGTACACAGCATAGCTTGAGGCAGTAACTTTAATCTCTCCAGCATGGTAGGCATCAGGTACATAGTTACTTGGTGCGCTATCAGCCATCATTACTTTTTCTGCGCGCATATACGGCTGCGACTGCACATTGAGTGGACTTAGTGACGCGCTGTACAACCCTTTTAAATCAACGCCATAATCTTCACTAAACTCTTTTGCTGCATCCCGTGCGTCTTTAATTGCTAATTTTTGCGCTTTTTTATGCAGCTCGTTGTAGTTACTTGCTAAAAATTGCGTTTGATTAATTTCGTTAATACCGTTGTTAACTAAGCTTTGTAGTAACTCAGGGTATTTATTTATATCGCTAAGCTTTACAGTTAATGTACGAGAAACCTTAAAGCCTTTAAATTCTTGATTACCGGTAGTGCGGTTGTATTGGCTATCACGGTTTATTGAGATTTGCCCGGCGTTTATATCTCCCTCTTTAACACCAATTTCTTTAACGAGCTTAATTGCTTTAGCGATGGTTAAGTCGGTTTTATTTTTAGCAGCAATTAAGTCTTTATCAACTTCAGTAATACCTACGCTAAGCTGTACGTAATCTGGCATTGTAGTAAGAGTAGCTTCGCCTTTAACATAAATATGAGGAGCATCGGGAGTCGCTGCCGCGAGTGCATCAAAACTAAGTACGTTTAAAGCCAGTGCACTACCTAAAACAAGAGTCAGTGTTTTCATTAAGTCGATCCTTTAATTTTGTAAATGCTATTAAAGACCTTACGTGGTTAATTAAATATGAACAAGCACAAAAAAACAGGCAATTGCCTGTTTTTTGTTAAGCGTTGTAACTGTGCCTACAACGTTATTTATTTTTAATTACGTATAAACCTAATTAAACACTACAACGTTTATAGTTACGGTATTTTGGTAACCAGTAATTTTTGTCGATTGCTGCCCATAACGCATCATCAGTAATCTCAAGAGCAACGCCCTCTTCGATTGCTTTTTTAGCAATGGCAAATGCAATACGCTTACTTAGCGTTTCAATTTCAGTCAGGGCTGGTAATAAACTACCTTTACCTGTGTTGGCACGCGGCGACGACTCTGCAAGCATTTCGCTAGACACACTTAACATAGCATCTGTAATGCGTGTCGCTTTAGCGGCAATAACCCCTAAACCAATACCCGGGAAAATATAACTATTGTTACATTGTGGGATTGGGAACGTTTCGCCATTGTGTTCAACCGGATCAAACGGGCTACCTGTTGCAACAAGCGCTTTACCGTCAGTCCACTTAATCACATCAGCAGGATGCGCTTCTACCTGCTTAGATGGATTACTCAATGGGAAAATAATTGGCTGTTCACAACCGGCGTGCATTGCACGAATAGCTTGCTCAGTAAACAAACCAGGTTGGCCTGAAACACCAATTAAAATGTCTGGTTGTGCACAGTGCATAACATCAAGAAGTGATGCGTATTCACCGCTGTAAGTCCAATCACTTAACGAGCCTTGCGGTTGTGCAAGTGCTTGTTGGAAATCGCGTAAGCCTTCCATACCCTCTGAAAGTAGGCCAAAACGGTCAACCATAAATACTTGGCTACGCGCTTGAGCTTCTGTAATACCTTCAAAAACCATTTGGCTAATAATTTGCTCAGCAATACCACAACCAGCAGAACCTGCACCCACAAAAACTACTTTTTGTTGGCTTAGGGTTGAATTTTTAACACGACACGCAGCAAGTAAAGAACCGACCGTTACAGCCGCAGTACCTTGAATGTCATCGTTAAAGCTACAAATTTCATTGCGGTAGCGCTTAAGTAACGGCATTGCATTTGGTTGTGCAAAATCTTCAAACTGAAGTAATACATTTGGCCAGCGACGTTTAACCGCTTTAATGAATAAATCTAAAAACTCATCGTATTCGTCTTGAGCAATACGCTTATGACGTGCACCCATGTACATAGGATCGTTTAAAAGCTTTTCGTTATTAGTACCCACATCAAGCATTACAGGTAATGTGTATGCTGGGCTTATACCGCCACACGCAGTGTAAAGTGACAATTTACCAATTGGGATACCCATGCCACCAATACCTTGATCGCCTAGGCCTAAAATACGCTCGCCATCGGTTACAACAATCACTTTTACTTTACCTTTGGTAGCGTTGCGTAAAATGTCGTCAATTTGGTAACGATCTTCATACGAAATAAATAAGCCACGTGCGCTGCGATAAATGTCTGAGAATTTTTCACAAGCGTCGCCCACTGTCGGTGTGTAAATGATTGGCATCATTTCTTCGAGATGATCACGCACTAAACGGTAGTAAAGTGTTTCGTTGTTATCTTGAATCGCACGTAAGTAAATATGCTTATTAAGGTTGTCGGTAAAGCTAGAATACTGCTGATAACAACGCTCAACTTGCTCTTCTATTGTTTCAAAGCGAGGAGGAAGTAAACCAGCAAGATTGAAATTTTCGCGTTCTTTTTTACTAAAGGCACTGCCTTTATTTAATAGCGGTGTTTCAATTAGGCCAGGGCCAGAATGATGAATATATAAGTAGTTAGGATCAGTATTAGTTGTCATATTTCCAGGCTTTAACGGAGTCTTAAGTTATGATCTGTCATTATCAGTGTTAAAGGTTTAATTGCAACGACAATTAAGCTAGTCAGACCATTGAGAGAAAATACATGCGGGCTTCACTGCCCACATGCATATTATACATAATTTAAAATTGTATAGTGGCGTTATTATCAGTTAAATCAGATAACGCAACACCTTCACGGCGAGGGTCCGCACCACCATATAAGGTATTATTTTTAACTTCAACTGCGTGTAAGCCTGAGTTTAAATCAATAATACGTACATTGTGGCCACGTTTAGTAAGCGCAGGCGCAATGGCTTCAATGGTTGTGCCTTTTTCAAGGCTGGTGTAATCGTTACGATTTGTTGTACGCGGTAAGTTAATAGCGTCTTGTGCTGATAAATTCCAGTCAATAACACCCACAACAACTTGTGCAACGTAATCTATGATACGACTACCGCCAGGTGAGCCTATAATTAAACGTAAGCTGCCATCTTTATTAAATACCATTACCGGTGACATAGAGCTACGCGGGCGTTTACCAGCCTCTACACGGTTTGCTACAAGCTTACCGTTTTTACGTGGCGATAACGAAAAGTCAGTTAGTTGGTTATTTAAAATAAAGCCATTAACCATAACCGTAGAGCCAAACGCCATTTCAATTGAACTGGTCATCGAAACGGCGTTACCTTTACTATCTACAATAGAGACATGTGAGGTAGAAGGTAACTCGTATGAATCATCCATTGCATAACTTAAATACCCTACAGGATTACCTGCTACCGCTTTTTGGTCTGTTTCGGTAATTAATTTAGCGCGTGAGGCAATATAATCTTTGTTTAAGAGCTCTTGTGTAGGTACTTGGGTAAAATCGGGATCGCCCATGTACATATCGCGATCGGCAAATGCAATACGCGAAGCTTGGCTAAAGTAATGAATCGCCTTTTCGCCGTTTGGCTTAAGTGCACTCATATCTTTATGCTCAAGTAGGCCAAGCATTTGTAGTACTGCTACGCCGCCACTACTCGGTGGTGCCATAGAACACACGTTATAAGCACGATATTGAATACATACCGCATCGCGTTCTTTACTTTTGTAATCAGCTAAGTCTTGTACGCTTAATTTACCAGGGGCAATTTTAGAGTGTTGTACCGCATTAACCATTTGTTTAGCATTTTCGCCTTTATAAAATGCATCAATGCCCTGCTTTGCAATGTCTTTGTATAAATCAGCAAGAGGTTGATTTTTTTTAACACTACCCACTTCAATTAATTTACCATTTGGGTAAAAGTATTCGTTAATAATTGGCATGCTCAACACGCCAGGGTTTAACTGTCGGGCTAATAAGCCATGTAAACGCGGCGAAACTACAAAGCCTTGCTCTGCAAGTTCAATAGCAGGCTTAAAAAGCGCTTCCCATGGTAATGTTCCGTATTGCTTATGTGCGCTTGCAAATGCATGTAAAATACCAGGTACACCAACAGAGCGTCCGCCTACTACAGCTTCAATCCATTTAACGGCTTTACCGTGCTTATCTAAAAACAGCGTTTCGTCTGCATTTGCAGGTGCTGTTTCGCGGCCATCAAAACTAGTCAGCTTATTGTTTGCTTTGTTGTAGTACATCATAAATGTACCACCGCCAATACCTGACGATTGCGGCTCAACTAAAGTAAGCACTAGTTGAGTAGCAATGGCAGCATCTACGGCACTGCCGCCTTGGGCTAAAATTTGTTGACCGGCTCTTGAGGCATATGGATTTGCAGCAGCAACCATGTATTTATCACCTTGCACCACTTTTTTATGGATTAATCCAGTAGCGGCTTCAGGTTCGCGAGTTTCAATTTGAGTTGCTTGCTGTGCAAATGAAGGCAGTGATACTGCGCACAGTCCAATGGCAAATAATGAGTTAAGTTTAAAATGCATAAAAATACTAAAAACACTTAATTACGTAGTTGTATTTGGCATCTTAAAGTTAAACGGGCACAATATGCAAAAATTTTGACTAAAAAAATATAATAAAATGCTTAATTTACCTATTCAACCACGTTATATATTACCGCCTATTATTCTGCTGCTATTTAGTACCATTTTTGCTGCATTTGATTTAAATAATTTACTTGAATTTAACCGAAGCCTAATTGATGAAGGCGAACTGTGGCGAATCTTTTCTAGCCAATTTGTTCATGCTAATTGGGCTCATTTGGGATTAAATGCCAGTGGTGTTTTATTAATATGGCTTTTACATGGCGAATACACATCACCTACTCGCTACGCTTTTAATACAAGTGCGCTGGCGCTGTGGTGTGGGCTCGGCGTGTACTGGTTTTGCCCAAGCATACATATTTACACTGGATTGAGTGCTCTACTGCATGGTGTAATTATTTGGGGGGCAGTTAAAGATATAACTGTAGGGCTTAAGTCGGGTTATTTATTATTTGTAGGCGTATGGATTAAAATAGCGTTTGAGCAATTTAGCGGCCCTAATGCTGATATTGGAAAGCTTATTAACTCCACTGTGGCTATTGATGCACATTTAATTGGTGTAATTGGCGGGACTCTGCTTGCCATACCACTGGTTATAGAACTCTTTAATAAGAACTTTAAAAATAAAAAATAAAGTTAGATTTTGTTCAACCCAATAAAAACGCCGCATTAGTTAACTAAACTAATGCGGCGTTTTTGTTTTTATACTTTAAGAATTAAAGATTAAAGCGTTTCTTTAAATAACTTATGAATACGTCGGTATTCGTCTAACCAGCTTGAAGGCTGTACAAAGCCATGTGGTTCAACAGGAAATATAGCTGTTTCAAAGTTTTGCTTTTCAAGCTCTATTAAGCGCTGTACTAAACGCACTGAATCTTGAAAAAACACGTTATCGTCAACCATGGGTGCATTAATGAGTAAACGTTTGTTTAAACCCTCAGCGTAATAAATTGGCGAGCTACGCTCATATGCAATCGGGTCAACATCAGGATGGTTTAATATATTAGCCGTATAACCTGTGTTGTAATGTGCCCAGTCGGTAACAGGTCGTAGTGCCGCACCCGATTGAAATAACTCAGGCGCGGTAAACAATGCCATAAAGGTCATAAAGCCGCCGTAAGAGCCACCATAAGTACCTACTGCTTTGGTATCAACGTTGGCATTTTGCGCCATCCATTTAACGCCATCGGCTAAATCTTGTGTTTCAGGTGTGCCCATTTGACGATAAATCGCGGTGCGCCAATCACGGCCGTAACCTTTAGATGCGCGGTAATCCATATCCATTACTATGTAACCTTCATCAGCGAGCAATGAATGGAACATAAATTCACGAAAATAAACCGAAAACCCCATGTGTGAATTCTGTAAGTAACCCGCGCCGTGATTAAAAATAACCGCTTTTCGGTTTTTACCTACTTCACCTACTACGTAATCAGCTGGGTAGTACACTTTTGCGTATATAGGTTGATCAGTATGGCTCGATGGCACAGCAACAATTTTAGGTGCAGTTAGCTTTTTAGCTAAAAACTCATCCGACACAGTATGCGTTAATCGCGTTGCTTTTGTATTGGCTTGAGCATCAGCTACATAAAGCTCATTAGGCATGGTAATTGTAGAGTGCTTAAGGAGTAACTTGCTTTCATCTGGGCTTAACGTGTAATCAGTCATGCCATTTAAGTCAGTAACTTGCTCGCTATTACCTGTTTGTGGGTTAACGCGGTAAATTTCGTACAGGCCTGGATGCTCAACATTCGCTTTGTAATAAATTGCGCTGTCGTCGCTGGTAAGCGTTAAGTTAGAAACCTCAAATTGGCCTTGTGTTAACGCGGTTGCTTTGCCGTTAATTGGTTTTTTATAAAGCTGGCTGTAACCCGACTCTTCCGATAGGTAATAAAGCGTGTTTGAGTTATGTAACCAACCAAAGTCGTTAAACGCGTAAGCAATCCATGCATCGTCATGCAGGCGATGTTGCGAGACAAGTTTGTTGTTTTTAAAATCAACGTTCGCAAGCCAGCGGTCTTTGTTGTCCCATGCTTCAAGCATGACAGCTACTTGCGAGCCGTCATCGTTCCATACTACTGGGCTTTGATCAAAACCCCAGTCCATAATAAGGTTAATGCCACGAGGCGCCTTTTTAGACTTATATGTTTTACCTTTCCGTGCATAGTTTTCTTTTTTAACTGCGGCTAAAACATCTTCGTCAAAGCCCGGTAAAGTATTAAAGCTAAGTGATGTTTGCTCTTTGTTAGTTAAATTGATGTACACAAGCTTTGAGGTTTCTTCTTTAGCGTCGGCTACTCGGCGGCGTGCTTTTTTAGGTTCTATAGTGGCGTCATTTGTAATGTAGTTAGGCATAATATCGTCATCACCGCGCCAATCTGTTTGCTTTTGTACAACGACTAACAGCGCATCACCATTTGGCGAAAGCTGTGCTTCTGCAACTTTATTACCATCACCTAAGTAGTAAGCCGTGTTAGCAATTGAATTGTTTTGTTCATTAATTTGCTCATTACGTGCTTGCTTATCTTTTTTATTTTTTTGTTGAAGCGCCACAAACTTAATCAATTTATGCTGCTCTTTAGCAATATACGTGCTTGGCTCTTCAATCCCTTTTGGCTCATCAGCAAGTTTTAAGTTAGCAAGCTCGCTCGTTAAGCCTGTTTTTAAATCAACTTTAAAAAATACATTGCCTTGGCGGTAAACTAAATCGCCATTATTTAAAAATTGTGGTTTAGATTCGCTTGCTGATGTCGCTGTAATTTGTTTAAGTTCACCGGTTTTTAGGTTTTTAACAAACACATTGCCTTTAAACGTGTAGGCCGCCATTGTTTTATTTTTTGAATAAACAGCTTTATTTGAACCCACAGTATGAAGTTTATTAAGTGCTACCTGCTCTGCTGTTTGGCTAGTAACCGATTGGCTAAATAAATCGCGTAGTGTATTACCTTGCTCTTTTTGAGCATAAATAATAGTAGCCGAATCGCTAGCCCAATAAGCGCTCTCTGGCTGATTGCCCATCCAATCCGGATCGGCCATTGCTTGTTCTAGCGTTATTTTTTGTGAGCCGATATCTGCTGGCGTGTTTACAACCGCAGCAACCGATGTTGCTGGTAAAGCACTTTGCTGTGTTGATGAGGTGTTAGCGGTCGCGCTACAACCTGCAAGCATGACACTTGAGGCAACAGCTAAGGCCACTAACGTTTTAGATGAAGAAAAATTAAAAATCATAGCGCTTCTATACGGTTATTATAATTAAGCCGTATTTAAGCAGAAGCACTCAAGTTATTGCAATTTTTTAAGATAAATAGCCATTAAACAGGGTAAAGCTCAGTTTACTAGCGCATCCCCTGTTAATAGGCGTTATTCAACTATTAAATCAAGCCACACCAGTCGATGATCGCTCGATGCGTTTCTGTCTTTAATTAAACGATATTCATTGCTCGTTTTAGTTGGCCAAAACACACCACCGTCTTTAACTTTTAAGCCGTAGTTTGACGGTAAAACGTAATCAACACGCGCTTGCCAATTAGCACTGTAATTTTGTGCATAAGGCACAGCATACTGCTCTTTAGCGCCCTCACTTTTTGGAACAAAACTTGCATTTATCAATGGGTTTTTAAGCAGTTGGTCGGTGGTATTTGTGCGGGCTTTATCGCCCTCTGGTGCGGCGTTTAAATCACCTAAAATAACAAACCGAGAGTAAGTTTTTAAACCGCCTTTTTCGCCTTTATCATCGTAAATATACTTAGCGTTTGAAACGTAATCGGCAATTAACCTTACTTCATCGTGGTTACGTTTGCCGTTTCTATCCTCTTCACCGTCAAATACAGGAGGTGTTGGGTGAGATGCAATAACATGAATGGTTTTATCATTTACGTTAATAGGTAAATCCCAAAACGATTTAGAGCTAAGTCTTAACGCTTGCCATTCTTGTGTGTTATACCAGTTTTCGCCTGTTTTAGGCATTACGGGCATTTGTGCATTTGGCATGTCTTTATATTTAAAGGTTTGAAGGGTTCTTACTTTATCAAAATCGATTGGGTATTTTGACAAAATAGCCATACCGTAATGGCCTTCAAAAAAACCAAAACCTTGTGCATCGCCCATCACGCCATTTTTCTTGCCATCGTTATCTAAATCAAACTCGGTAGCTAGGCCTGTATTTACAGGGGCAATATAAGAGTAAGGGTAATTAATAGCGGCTTGTTTTTGCTGACCTACATTTAAATAATGTTGATTAAAGTATTCAATTCCCTGCTCTTTTGGGATGTAATCAAATTCGTTAAGTAAAATAATGTCAGGGCGAACACGTTGAATAATTTCCGCTATATTCTTAATTTGCTGGTGGTTTGCTTTAAGTGCATTAACTAAAGCATCACTTTTAACTTGCTCACCTTTAGGTGTGTGATTAGTTGCATCCATACTTACATTAAAAGTAGCAACACGAAGAGAGTCTGATGCAAATGCACTGTTACTAAAAAAAGGACTAAAAGAAGCGGCAACAAGTAGTGCGCTATAAATTGCTTTAAGTTTCATTAAATAATTTCACTGTAAAATTTTAGACTCAATCATTATTTCACAATCTAGGTAACCTTGCGCCTTTTTTAAATGCAAAAAAATGCCGAGCAAGCTCGGCATTTAATAAAACGGTTAGCCATTTAATGAAGGATTAAATTTGCCGCCGCTTTTAAAATACCAGGGTAGTCTTGCTCAGGTAGATATTCAGTAAGCTCACCTAATTTATCTGCTAGGTCGTTCATGCTAGTGGCCGATACGTTTATATGGCCCATTTTACGACCTGGCTTTGCAGTTTTACCGTACCAATGGCTAGTCACATCTGCATATTTTAGTACGTCAGCTGGAATATTAGATTGCCCTAGTACGTTTATCATCGCGGTAATGTGTTTAAGCTCTGTATTACCAAGCGGTAAACCTGCAACAGCACGCATGTGGTTTTCAAACTGTGAGCAATGGCAGCCTTGTTGCGTCCAGTGGCCTGAGTTATGTACACGCGGTGCGATTTCGTTAACGAGTAACGTGCCTTGTACATCAAAAAACTCAATTGCTAATACGCCAACGTAGTTAAGCTCGTTTGCTATTTTTGTAAATGCATCGTTTGCTTGCGCTTCAACGTTGTGATTATTTTTACCGGCAATAGAAAGCGTTAATACACCATTTGTGTGCTCATTTTCTGTTAGCGGATAAATAGCAACATTACCGTATTTATCGCGCGCACCAATAATAGATACTTCACGATCAAACGGGATCATTTTTTCAGCAATAATTGTATGTGGCGCAAGCTCGGTGCCCGATGCAATAAAATCAGACATTTGTGACCAAATTTCGTCTATTTGACTATCCGATTTTAAACGCCATTGGCCTTTTCCATCGTAACCCGCTTGGCATGTTTTAATAACAAGTGGCTTGCCTAGGATTTTAACTGCGTGTTCAAGATGCGCTTTTTCAGTAATTAATTGATACGGCGCACAAGTTACGTTTGTTTTATCAAGCAATGCTTTTTCAAGCGAGCGATCGCCACCGGTTTTAATAGCGGCTTTTCCTGGGTAGAACTTATTGCTGTTACAGCAAAGTGTTAGTACGTCATCAGGAATGTGCTCAAACTCTGCAGTAATTGCATCAGCGTTTAATATTGCTTGTTCAAGTGACGTGCTATAAACCTCACCAGTTAGCGGATGCTTAATTTGCTTGCTGCCTACATCGTATGCAACCACATTTAAATTAAGCGGCGCGCCTGCAAGACTCATCATACGTGCAAGTTGCCCTGCACCTAATATTAAAATATTCATTATTACTCTGCAGGGTTTGGATTAGCTAATATAGTATCGGTTTGAGCTTTACGAAACGCTTCAATTTTTGCAAAAATTTCTGGATTTTGACACCCTAAAATTTGTGCGGCTAGTAAACCTGCGTTTGCTGCGCCCGGCTCACCAATTGCAAGTGTGCCCACTGCAACGCCTTTAGGCATTTGGCAAATAGATAAAAGTGAATCAACACCATTTAATGCTTTTGATTTTACAGGCACGCCCAGTACAGGAAGCGATGTAAAAGCAGCAGCCATGCCTGGTAAATGGGCCGCGCCGCCAGCGCCAGCAATAATAACTTTAATACCGCGTTCTGCGGCTGAACTTGCGTAATCAGCAAGTAATTGAGGAGTGCGGTGTGCAGACACGACTTTAGTTTCGTACTTAATGCCAAAATGCTCAAGCATAAGTGCTGCATGTTCCATGGTTGGCCAATCTGATTTAGAACCCATAATAATGCCAACAGTCATAAATACTCCTCAGTAATGTATTTTTAAAATAGCGGACTTATGTCCTGTTTAAGCCGGGTATTATACCCAAAGCCATATTAATTGCGACTAATACAAAGCCACAAAAACAAAAAAAGCCATGTTTAAACATGGCTTTTTAGAGTTAACGGGTAAATAGCTAATTAAGCTTCTTTACTCGCTAGGTATTCTGCGTAGTTGCCTCTAAAGTCAATGATTTTACCATCTTTAACTTCCCAAATTCGGGTAGCTACCGATGATACAAATTGACGATCGTGCGATACAAACATTAATGTACCTTCGTAGGCTTCAAGTGCTAAGTTAAGCGCTTCAATAGATTCCATATCCATGTGGTTGGTTGGCTCATCCATTAGCAATATGTTTGGTTTATGCATCATAATTTTACCAAACAGCATGCGGCCTTGCTCACCACCTGAAATTACTTTAACTGACTTCTTAATATCGTTTTGAGAGAACAGCATACGACCTAAGAAGCTACGAACCACTTGCTCGTCGTCGCCTTCTTGTTGCCATTGCTCCATCCACTGAAACAAGTTCATGTCGGTTGCAAACTCATCTGCGTGATCTTGCGCGTAGTAACCAATATTTGCATTTTCTGAGAACTTAAACTCACCGGCTTTAGGAGCTAAGCGCCCTGCTAATGTATTAAGTAATGTTGTTTTACCAACACCATTTTCACCAATAATAGCAATACGTTCGCCAACTTCTACTAAACCTTCAAGTCCAGAAAACAATGTGTTGTCGTCAAAACCTTGCGTTAAGTTATTCATTTCAAGCGCGTTTCTGAATAACTGCTTTTCTTGGTCGAAGCGAATAAACGGCGTTTGGCGTGAAGACGCTTTAACTTCGTCTAACTGAATTTTGTCGATACGTTTCGCGCGCGATGTTGCCTGCTTAGCTTTAGATGCGTTAGCAGAGAAACGTGATACAAACTGTTGAAGTTCAGCAATTTGGTTTTTCTTCTTCGCGTTTTCGCTAAGTAGTTGCTCACGTGCTTGCGTTGCTGCAAACATGTATTCGTCGTAGTTACCTGAGTAAATACGTAGCTCACCGTAGTCAATATCGGCCATGTGAGTACACACAGAGTTTAAAAAGTGACGGTCATGCGAGATGATTATCATGGTACAGTCGCGTTGGTTTAACACGTCTTCTAACCACTTGATGGTGTAAATATCCAAGTTATTGGTAGGCTCATCAAGTAGCATTATATCTGGGTCTGAAAACAACACCTGTGCAAGTAGCACACGTAGTTTAAAACCAGGTGCAATTTCTGACATTGGGCCAAAGTGTTGGTCTGTGCCAATACCTACGCCTAATAGAAGCTCGCCTGCTTTAGATTCAGCAGAGTAACCATCCATTTCAGCAAACTCAGTTTCAAGATCGGCTACTTTCATACCGTCGTCTTCACTCATTTCTGGTAAAGAGTAAATACGGTCGCGTTCTTGTTTTATTTTCCACAGCTCTTTGTGACCCATGATCACAGTATCAATTACTGAGTATTCTTCGTAGGCAAACTGGTCTTGGTTTAGTTTAGCAACACGTTCATTTGGATCAGTACTTACATTACCTGAAGACGCTTCGAGCTCACCACTTAGAATCTTCATAAATGTTGATTTACCACAACCATTTGCACCGATTAAACCGTAACGGTTTCCGTCGCCAAATTTTGCTGAGATATTTTCAAATAATGGTTTAGCACCAAATTGCATGGTGACATTAGCTGTACTAATAATAGCGCTACCCTCCAAAGGAGTAATGATGTATTTAAATTGCGCGCAGTTTAAACCAAAATGGCCTGTTTTTCTATGAAAGTTTAAAGGCAAACCACGTGGTTTAAGGCAATTATTATCACTGAGCTACTCGTAATTAAAATAACAAATTAGATTTAGTGTTTTTGCAAATTGTTATTCAACTTAGATAAATTAAAATTCATAAATACATTCATAATAAACCGATATGAGCGTTTAGAATTTGGTATATATATTAGGGTCTGTTGATCTTTTAAGGTTAAATTTTCAGCAGTCTGTTTGGTATTAAGACAAGGCAGAGTCTATGTAGTGTGGTTATTCCCCATAAATGGGCGATAACGTAGCATTAATGCCAAACAGGCGCTGCCCAAAGGGGTCTTCCTAGGGGCTATTTACTCTTTGTTGCTCGGTTTTTACTTAGCCCACTAGGTTACAAACCTCGCGCCGCGATTAAATAGCCCCTAGTTTGAACAAATTTTAATCCGCAAAGATCAACAGACCCTAGAGTAAAAACACTTTTAACGTGTTTGTGTGTTTACTTAACTCATTTTTGTACAACCTATAACAATAAAAAGTTATATTTATGAAAATAAAGCACTTTTAGAGCTTTTGCACTAGTCGCTATTTTTTAACCAAGATGAAATTAATTCAAATTAGAATTTTAACACACCACTTATTACCAATCCTTTTCACCTACAAAACAACTAAAAAAACAAACCTCAGCAACACCTGAAAAACAAAATTAACCTCGAGTGAATGTCAATTAAGTTTGCCGTCCAATTTTGTTGATTTTTTTTCACTTTTGAGCCGTTTATTGCTTTGTTAATCTTCGAACCTGAATTTTTACCTACGTAAAAACACTGAAATTTACACAGGGCAACACACAAGATGAGCAAAAAATTAGCGACACTGATTAGCGCAAGTATTGTATTAGCACCCGCTGTTTCGGCGGTAGAGTTATACAAAGATGATAAAAACACTCTAAAAGTAGGTGGATATCTTGATGTGCGTGTAATTAACACACAAAACGAAACCGAAGTTGTTAACGGTACTTCGCGCATTAACTTTGGCTTTACCCGAAAGCTCAAGAAAGACTGGACTGCCCTTGCACTCGTAGAATGGGGTGTAAACCCTGTTGGCAGCAGCGATATAATTTATAATAATCGTTTTGAATCAATTCAGGACGAGTTTTTGTATAACCGTTTAGGTTACGCAGGCCTTTCACACGAAAAGTACGGTCAACTTACCATTGGTAAACAATGGGGTGCATGGTACGACGTAGTTTATGGCACAAATAATAGCTTTGTATGGGATGGTAATGCAGCTGGCGTTTACACCTATAACAAAGACGATGGCGCTGTAAATGGCACTGGCCGTGGTGATAAGTTAGTGCAGTACCGCAATAGCTATAACGATTTTAGTTTTGCAGTACAAGCACAGCTTAAAAACAGCGAATTTTATACCTGTGACGTAAGCAACATCTCAGAAGATGAATGCGAAACGTTATGGAACTCTGGCGATAGTGCAGCCCAAGAAGTTGAATTTAACTACACATTTGGTGCATCTGTAACATATACCCCTATCGATATGCTCACACTTACAGCGGGTATTAACCGTGGCGAGTTTGATTTAACGTTTGGCGATGGTTCTACTCGCAATGTTGAAGATTTAATTTACGGTGCAGGCATTATGTGGGGCAACATTGATAAGCCCGGCCTATACGTTGCTGCCAACGTAAATAAAAACAAAAACCACGACACCGATAATATTGGTCGCTTAATTGATGACGCAATAGGTATAGAAACATTTGCATCTTACCGCTTTGATAACGATTTTCGCCCTTTTATTGCCTACAACGTGTTTGATGCCGGTGATGACTACGTAATTCAGCCAAACTTTAACGCCGATCCAGACGATGTATTTAAGCGTCAATTTGCTGTTATTGGCCTTCACTACTTAATTGACGAAGACACTATTGCCTACGTAGAAGCGCGTAAAGACTTTAGCGACTTTGAAAGTGATAACGACGATCAACAAGCACAAATGGAGCAGTCGGAAGATGACGGTATAGCATTTGGTTTTAGATATAAGTTCTAAATATAAGCTCTAAATATAAGTTAAAAAACGACTACAACTTCCCTAAGCACAACCCTTTTAGCCCTTTTAACTTTTTTAACTGGGCTTTTTTTATTCCGCTGTCTCGTCCTGAAATGTGTTTACACATTTAGGATTTATTATGACCAAGTCAAATAATACACCGATCAAACGAACACAACGAGATTATTCATTAGGCTTTAAATTACAAGTTGTCGACGCT
>NZ_JADYWR010000010.1:0-171895 GCF_015864705.1 Pseudoalteromonas sp. NGC95 | reverse complement strand
GGAGCCTTCAATCAATCGAACTACTGTATAAAAGGCTTTGGTTGCAGCCAAAGCTTGGGCCTCACATTACCCGAACTTGGTTAAAGTATTAATTAATTTATGGGTTTATTATCCATACAAGCTCATCAAGCTGATTCGCAACGCTGTTGCAAAGAACAAAGGCGCAACAAATTGTGCCAGCACAGCTCACGGCTTATGGGAGCGTTAGCTGTATTGTCGTACTGTTGTGATTATATAATGTTACAGATTTGCCGTTGCTCAAAAAATGTTCTTCACATATATTTAATTAATACTTAATTGTTTTAATAAGAGGGATTTATGAAAATATTACACAAATGGATAATTTTGGCGGGTTTATTATTAGCCGCTCTTATTTCGTATGGCTACGGATTTTCTCAAGGCATAGTTATCTTTGTTGTTTTAGGTGTGGCTTTGGAGCTTACATTTTGGTTTGGTGTTTTTGGTAAAAAGCAGCAATGTAACGAACACCCCCGCAACTAATCTACAGCTAACAACACGCCCTGAGGTGGGCATCAAGCGCTAAAGCTCACTTTCCACCGCAAATTTTAACAGCGGTGATCCTTTACTTTTCAATGCAGTTAAGTAAGTTGATTCATCGTAGGGCGTATGTGTTTTCCAGCACCTAAATAGTATTCGTGTCCACTTAAACGTCAATGATTTGATGATGGTATTATGGGGCTTTCCTTTGGCTTCTTGCTGCCGATAATATGCTTTTGCCCAAAATGAATAGCGCACAGATAATCCTGCCCATTCCACAAACTTTTGCCTTAACAACTTTTAGTGCATGATTACCGCCAGTGTATCCATTCCTTTTTGTCACTGCGTTCGTTTACTGGAGCAATGCCTGCGTATTGTTGTATGTCAGCGACGGAAAATTAGTTAGACACCCATCGTAAAATTACTGTCAATAAAGACATGAATAAACTGACCTTATGAGGTCAAACGAAAGTAAATACCTTTAGTTTACGCTGGGGCAACTGTATTGTCTTGTTCATAATATAGAAAAACTGCAAAACACGATGCATTAAGAAGGGGAAGCCCTTTTAACCTAAATAAAAGCCACTCAACCACTCGTAATCACTTCCCAAACGCCAATTTAAACAACACCAAACACTTCTTTATATTCTGCGCAATCGATAACAGTGACACCCATCCTATTTTTTGCAGTTTAGTGAACTAAGTACTAGGCTTTTATCAGTGTGAAAAATAAGCAGGGTGTCTTATGGCAATTGCAAGAAAGCGCCAAGTAAGTTTGGTTGATACAAAGTACTACCATTGCATATCACGTTGCGTACGCCGTGCATTTTTATGTGGGGAAGACCACTTTACAGGTCAATCCTACGAGCATCGTAGAGGCTGGGTTGAAGATAAACTGCTTGAGTTAGCCAAAGTGTTTTGTATTGATGTATGTGCTTATGCTGTTATGAGTAATCACACCCATTTAGTGCTGTATGTTGATGATAAAAAAGCGAATAGGCTAAATGATAAAGCGATTGTTATTCGCTGGCACAAGCTGTGTAAAGGCACTGTACTTACGCAAAAATACATACAGGGTGAAAAGCTAAGTAAAGCTGAACTTATCTTTTTTAATCAAACAGTAAAACAATACCGCGAGCGCCTATCAAGTATTAGCTGGTTTATGCGGTTGTTAAATGAAAACATTGCTCGCAGAGCAAATAAAGAAGATAACTGTACTGGCCGTTTTTGGGAGGGACGATTTACGTCTCAAGCATTATTAGATGAAGCAGCCCTTGCGGCCTGCATGGCGTATGTCGATTTAAACCCCATTAGAGCCAAAATGGCTAACACCCCAGAAGAGTCAGACCATACCAGCATCAAACAGCGTTTAACGTATGCAAAGGATGGCAAGCAACCAAAACAACTACTGCGCTTTGCAGGCATGCCACGTCAAATTATGCCAAAAGGGCTGCCGTTTGAGCTTAAATCGTACCTTGAACTTGTTGAGCTAACAGGGCGCTGTATACGAGAAGACAAACGTGGTTATATTGAAAGTACACACTTACCCTTACTCGAAAGAGTTAACATCTCCCCAGAAAACTGGTTAAAGCTCACCACACAATTTACGCGTGTATTTCATGGTGCAGTCGGCAGGCCAGCCTCACAAAAAGGTTATTGTGAAAACTTAAACCGAAAGCGGCGAGCGAATATCAGTAACTGCGAAAAGCTACTGGCATAAAACTTAAACTACTCAGTAAAACTATTCAGTAATAAATCACAACTGCATTATGCAGTCATTTTCATGCGTGTAATTTAGGTTTAACAGTGATAATTGCTTATTTAATGTGTAACGCGCGAGTAAAGATATAAAAAGAGGTGAACTCTTAGCCCAAAAAAGTAAATCTAGTGGCGCTAGATTAGTTTACAATTGGAGTGGCTGTCTAATTTAATAGCTATTTTAACCTAAATAAAAGCCACTCAACCACTCGTAATCACTTCCAAAACGCCAATTTAAACAACACCAAACACTTCTTTATATTCTGCGTAAAAATACAGTAATCAATTGAACCAAAATAGGAACTCAGCTATGGTTAATGCATCAATAAAAATAAATTTAAAACGAGTTAATCTACAGGCTTGTTAGGGTTTTCTGGAGTCACGGATGAAATTTAAACTACTTTTTATTTTCCTCGTATTTATTTCAACATTCGCGTATTCGAATGAAATTGATGAATTCTGGAATACAGAAGCTGCATATAAAAACAAAGCTGAAAGTTATATTTCTCAGCTGTACAGTAACAAGCCTGAACTTCTTGTTATTGAATTTTCTATTAAACGCAACCAAACGAAAATTGAATCTGAATTAGAGCACTATGTATTTTTTAAGGCGCTCGACAAAGCGAGTATCGTTGATACTAAAGATCCTGTTATTCGAGAATGGGCTAAATCTAATAGTACAAGTGCTAAAGATATAACCGTCTATGACGTAGTTTTCGAGTTGCCTAAAACTAATAATATCAGTCCAGTAATAATGTCAGTTGGGCAAGAGACTGGCATTTTAAACAACAAATGGGCAGAGTTAATAAGCACTTCAAACGGAACAAATACAGTTGGTTAGGTTCCGCTTCGCTTCACATTTTAACCAACTATTTTTGTCCGCTTAAGTGGGCGTTTATATTGCAAGGATAAGTATGAAGCTAGCATCTAGATTTATGCCTGAATACAAACCGCAAAAGGGAGGGAAAATAGCTCTCTTTCTAACGGCTTGTTTATTTCTTGCTACATTTTATTATTCGCCAATTGTTTTGGCAGTTTTTGCAGGTATCGCGATTTTAGCGTTTGTCTGGAGTTACTTCGAACAATCAAAGATTGATGCTTACTTTGGAAAACTGTGCACAGACCGAAACGGTATTACTATTTGCAACTTCGCAAGAGAGTTCGATGCTCGCGAAGTAGATACTTGGATAATTCGCGCTACATATGAGGAAGTTCAACGAGCTATATGTTCTGATCAATTAGTACCGCTAAAAGCGACAGATCATTTATTCGATACGCTCAAGTTCGATGAAGATGATTTAGATTTGGATCTAATAGAAATTATAGCTCAGCGAACTGGTCGCAGTTTAGACGGATATGAAGAAAATCCATTTTATGGCAAAGTAACTACGGTTCGTAATTTAGTTCTTTTTTTTAATTACCAACCTGTGGTAAATGCAACATAACAACAAAAGAATGGGGTCAGTTTTTTTGCAATTAGTTTTATTATTGATTATTTCATGCAAATTAATTCAGTATCAGCAACATAAGCTTTGCATCTTCCTCACCGATTAATATCGCTATATTTTCCTCAGTTGTAACACACACATCTCTTAATCGTCCTGCGGTCTCTGGGAATATGTGAGACTGCGTAAATTAACCATTAGCCAGATTAATTTACAATTGGAGTGGCTGTCTAGTTTAATGCGAGCTTTGATATCACGCGTAAACATTCAACAATCGATTGTACCCAGGTAGAAACCCGGCTATGGTTTGTTTATCAAGATAAATAAACCAGTTAATTTACAGGTTCGTTATGTCTCACTGAGGTTTTATCGCTCTATGAATGTTTTTCTAATAATTGCAGGTACATTAAGTGCTGTTGTAGCAACTTTGCATTTGGGTTGTATTTATTTTGGAGGTTCTTGGTATCGGTTCTTCGGTGCAGGAGAGCAAATGGCATTACTTTCTGAGCAAGGAAGTATTAAACCAACTCTTATTACTAGTGTAATTGTTCTGATTCTATCAACTTGGTCATTGTATGCATTTTCAGCCGCAGGTGTTATTTTTAAACTTCCATTCATCCGCCTAGCTCTTGTATTAATAACTTTTATTTATTTAGCTCGTGGGATTACTGGATTCTTTCTAATAAATAACCCTATGGGGCGTTCGCCTGAATTTTGGGTTTGGAGTTCTATTATTTGTTTATCTTTTGGTATTGTTCACCTTGTTGGTTTAAAACAACAATGGGCAAGCTTGTGAGTAAAGTGTAATCTAATAAAGAATCAAACAAGGGCCATTACAATTGGCTTTTGGTAAAGCATTATATTTATAGTTAACTACTGAACGCCAATAATTGACGGAACAAGGAATATTAAAATGGATAAAATGTCAGTTCACATAACCTCTAAACCTTTAGAAACTTACCCGCAAAAAAAAATTTTAAAGGTGGTAGCTGATGAAGTAACCGAAAAAGCGACTGTGCACAAAGCAGCGGTTCAAAGTGACCAAGTGGATATATCCGAAGAAGGAAAAGAAAAAAGCCTGGAAGATCAAAATCGTGAAGCGTTACGTAAATTATCAGGCAATGAAGATGCAAGTCAGGCATCACAATCTGAAGGTGACTCTATTGATGAACAGATTGCTGAAATACAAGAAAAGATAGAAAAACTACTACAGGAAACTGCATTATTACGCAGTAAAGATGATGAAGAGTCGCAGGCTAAAGTGAAGGTACTAGAAGCAGAAATTACCGGGCTTAACACTCAACTTATTGAATTATTGAGACAGCAATTAGAATCGGGTAAATAACAAGCACAGTAAGTATATGCAAAGGTAATTGGAGACAAGAACGTTATTAATAACATAATAAAGACGCTCACCTTAATCTTAAAACTAAAGGGGTTAACCCCTGATCTTACTGATCAAATTACTTAATTAACCAAAGTGGCTTATTTAAAGCCGCTACTTACTTTAAAAGCGCAGCGGCTCTTATCCCCTTTGTTAATTAGTTTGCTGTCATCAACATTAGCTTTGCCTCTTTACCGTCTGTTAATACTGCGACGTTACCTTTATCAGTTATAAACACATCTCTTAACCTGCCTGCGGCCTTGGGAAATACGTGAGACTGCGTAAATTCACCATTGGCCAGATTAACGCTGTAGAGCTTTTTATCAACGAGCGTGGTAATGAGCACATGTTGTTGTAATGAAGGAAAAGCTGCATGTTTAGAGCCGTAATACGCCATGCCTGATGGCGCTATTGATGGCGTCCAATTAACACTTGGTTTTTGCATGCCTTTATATTCGGTAAAGGGTGAAATACGCGCTTGCGAGTAATCTTTGCCATAGGTGATTACCGGCCAGCCGTAATTAGTGCTAGCGGTTAAGTAGTTTAACTCGTCACCGCCTGCGGGGCCGTGCTCGTGGCTAACAATTTGCTGCGTATCGTAATCATAAACTAAGCCTTGAGGGTTACGATGACCAAGTGAGTAAACAGCATGTGCATTTAGGTTTTTGTGATTAATAAATGGGTTATCTGTTGGAATGGTGCCATCTAGGTTTACACGTAATATTTTACCAAGTTGGCTGGTGATAACTTGTGCTTGCTCTCTAAAGTCAAACCCATCGCCCGTTGAAACTAATAACGTATTGTCGGGTAGGACAAGGGCACGTCCTGCGTAATGTTGCGGTGTGTTTTTATCAGTCGCTACTTTATAAATAACGTTAGGCTTTGAAAAGTCAGTGCCATTAAACGTGGCTTTGGCAACAACAAGCCTGTTTGCGCTTGCATCACCTTGGGCATAAGTAAAAATAACTTCTTTGGAGTCGTTATAATCTGGTGATAATACAATATCGAGTAAACCACCTTGGCCTGCAACGTATAAACCTGCTAGGTTTAATTTTACTCTTGATTGCGCATTATTTTTAACTATAACTACGTGACCATCACGCTCTGTAATTAACCATGTGCCGTTTGGTAGTTCAACCATGCTCCACGGAGACTGTAATTGCGTAGCCAGTGTTTTTGTACTGTATTGCTCCTTTGGTAACGTAGCATCTGCATTAACAGAAAACGAAAGAAGCGAAAGCAAAGTAAAAAAAGAGATACATTGTTTACGGGGCAAGCCTTTGCTAGCATGACTAGTATAAGAGAAAAGCTTTATTTTAAGTTGAGATAACCATGTCGTTTTTAACACGTATATTGCCTTCATTTTTAGTTTCTTGGTTACTTACATTCACACTTGCTAGCTTGTTTCATAGCCAATACGTTGTCAATCAATTAGTTAATGTAGGTGTAGTGGTGGGCTTTAGTGATCGTGCTAGTTTAACGCTTGATGATTGGTTAGGCCTATTACCTACCTACGGCGCTATTATTGCCGTAGCACTTGCCATCGCTTTTTTTGTTACCGCAAAGCTTAATAAAAAGGTTAAAAAATACAGTACTCAGCTATTTGTTATTGCTGGCATTGTGGCATTTGCTATTGTGTTAATTGCCATTGAATCAATTATGAATATTCATATTATAGCGGGCGCAAGAGGCTGGGGTTTTTATGCTCAACTGCTTGCAGGCGCGTTAGGTGGTTTGGCGTTTTCGCAATTAGTTAAGGCAACTAAAACCCAAAAAGCGTGTTAGCTGTGTGAATATAAGTACGGCCTATACGTTATTTGGTGATTAATAAAGGCCGCTGTTTATTGTAAACAGCGGCCTTTAAATATGGTTTTTAGAGTTAAATTAAAAAATTAAACTAATTAGTTTGTAGCTACTTAGCCCAAAAATTAGGATTAAAACGGGTAGGGTTACCAGGTTTAACACCAAAGAGTTAGTGTAGTTTCCCATAACCCCTTTTTGATTAACCAGCCATACAAGGTAGGTGCTAACAATAGGGAGTAATAACCCGTTAGCCGCTTGCGCGAATATAATTACCGCGACAGGGTCTAAACCGAGTGACGCCACCGCAGCACCAAACAATAAAATAACTATAGCAACGCCTTTAAAACGTGAGTTACCCATATCGTTTGACCAACCTAACATGCCACACACGGCGTAAGCACCCGCAAGTGGCGCTGTAATCGCACTTGTTAAACCTGCAGCAAATAAGCCAATAGCAAAAAAGTAATGAGCGGCATCGCCAAGCAATGGCTCTAGCTGCACGGCCATGTTAGCTGCACTAATTTGCCCCGCATCGGTGCCATAAAATGCGACTGAAGCTGTAGATAAAATAGCTAAAGTGATCACACCGCCTAAAGTGATTGATAGGCCTGTATCAACATTTGTTTGTTTAATCACTTTTTGCATATCGCTGTTACTGTCGTGTCTAGCAGCGAGCACGCCGGAGTGTAAAAATAAGTTATACGGCACAATGGTAGTGCCAACTAATGCCAATATTGTCGTAATAGAGCCCTCAGGCATACTAGGAATAAAACCAGCAAATACATCACCCAGTGAAGGGGCTGCCATTACAAGTGTTGAGATAAACACTAAGCTCATTAAAATAACGAGTAAAATTAGCGCGTTTTCCACCACTTTATGTTTGCCGCTATAAAGTAAAGCAGCACTAAAAAAAGCAATAAGTGGTGTCCATAGTTGGGAGCTAACTTGAGGGAATATTTCAATTAATCCCATGCTAGCGCCACTTAAGTTACCCGCTTCATAAGCTGCACTGCCCACGCCAATGGCGCTAATAACTAAAAATATAGCTAAAGATTTAAATAAAGGCGTTTGAATATGTGCTCTGAGCGCTTGAGCTAAATCTTGCCCGGTAGCAACGCCAAGGCGCGCCGCCATAGATTGTAATAATATAGTGGCAACTACTGAAAACAGTAATGTCCATATAAGTGCAAAACCAAAGTTTGCACCTGCCACGCTGGCGGTAGTAATGGTACCTGGTCCAATGAAGGCAGCGGTGACAAGTAGTCCTGGTCCTAATCGCATAATTGACCTTAATAGTGCTATTGCATGTTGCTATTTAAAGTTACATCTAACGTTTAAAACCAATATTTATACGCGATGCCGATTGTGTTATTGCTGCCACTTAAACTAAGTGCCCTGCAGCGATAGTCGCCCCTTGACTGGTTCTTTTTTAATAAGCATATGTTATACCAATCCGCAATAATACTTAATCAATTTGAGGGATTAAATCTGACGCTAACTGCGTTAAAAATTTCTGATATAGGACAACTAAATAACGAAATTTTTGCCTGGTTATCGACACGATTTTCTCACCTCAGAATAGATCACTTAATTAAGTGAATTGCTATTAAAAAAGGTCGAGTAGGATACCAACTTGTATATAAATTTAAAGGGGATACAGTGCGTTTGCATGAATTTTAAACGAATATATAAGCGAGTTAAATGACTGATGCCGATATTAATATCGGCATCAGTATATTTACTTTATTAGGTTTTTAATCGCTTCTAAGCCTTTTTTTAGGATATCTGCATCGGTAGCATAGTTAATACGAATACACTCGTGCTTGTGCGCCCAGCTGTCGTCAATGCCGATAAAAAAGTTGTGACCTGGGATCACATACACGTCTTGCTCTTTGAGTTGTTGATACAACACCTCGCTTGTCATTTTTGCATCTTTAAACCACAGCCACATAAAAAATGCGCCTTCAACTTTGTGCAAATAAACAGGCAGTTCGGCAAATACTTCGTCAAACAACTCAATCGCTATGTGTGCTTTATTACGATAAAAAGGCAGTACAACGTTGCGGCACAGTGGGAGTAGTTCGTTGTCGTTAATTAAGCGTGTCACTAAGCTTGGGCCAATACTATTTGGCGATAAAACCATGCTGCCATTTACGCGACCAATTGCTTTAATAATCTCATTGTTTGCAACCACAATACCGCTGCGTAAACCCGGTAGGCCAAGTTTTGAAAGTGACATACATAAAATAATGTTTGAGTTCCACGTTAGATTTGCGTCGGTGTAAATACAACCTGGGAATGGATCGCCGTACGCGTTATCAATAATGAGTGGAATACCATATTGCTTAGCGAGCAAATCAAGGTGTTTTACTTCATCGTCAGTAATTACATTACCTGTTGGATTGGTAGGTCGTGATACGCACAGCGCGCTTATGCTGCTGTCGTTTTCTAGTACTTTTTCAACTGCTTTAAAATCAATGACGTATTTAAACTGTTTTGATGCACTACCTGTATTTAAAATTTCGATATCAGGCTTTATGGCAACAAACATATCAGCCGATAAACCTTGATCGGCATAACCTATATACTCTGGCGCAAGGGGAAATAAAATCTTTTTGTGGCTGCCATCAGGCATTTCGCCTGCCAACATATTAAACAACACAAAAAAGTTAGCTTGGCTGCCATTTCCAAGTGCTACGTTATCGGCGCTAATATCCCATGCGAACTCTTTACTTAGCTGGCCAGCTAATGCTGCTCTAAACTCGTCGTTACCGGTTGGGCCATCGTAAAGCCCAAATACTTTCGATACCTTGTTACTGGCAACGAGTTTTTGTAATTCACTTAAAAAAACCTCATTTACTTGTGGTACTAGTGCGGGGTTACCGCCACCGAGCATAACAATATTAGGATTGTTGCTGTTTTTAGCACCACCTAAATCTTCCATTAACTGAGTAATGCCGTTGGGTTGTGTGAATTTAGTGCCAAAGTTTGAGTAGTTCATAATGCATAGCGTTTGTTAGTAATGGGGAGGGCAGTATAGCGTAAATAAAAGGCTTAAATTCGATGATGAGAATAATTCAATGCTGAGATTTACAGGTAGCTATAGTAATGTAATTTCTTATAAAAAAAGGCTAAGTTAAGGTTTTTTAACGCCGTATAAAAACTCTTCGCCGCAGTCCATATACAAATCAAATTTGGTCATAACTTTGGTAAACATGGGGGCGTGCAAAAACTCGTTTAACCATGCGCGTACATGCGTGTATTCACTTTGTAAGTACCAGTGTTTATCTACGCGGGCAAACTGTCTAATAAATGGCAGCAGAGCATAATCGGCTAGGCTTTTTTCATTGCCTATTAGGTATTTATGGGTAGTTAGCTTTACTTCAAATTGCTTAATAAACTCTTCGCAGGCTTTTTGGTAATAAATTTGTGCCATGTCTTTTGTACGCGCATAAAATTTGTACTTTTCGAGCACTGGCTTAAATTGTGTGTCGTTTAGCTTAATTAACTCAAGCATGCGCTCAAGTGCTAATGGGTCTTGAGTATGCAGTAAATTATGCGGATCGTTTTGCTTTAAGGCCCACAGCATAATATCTAGGCTTTCATCTATAACTTGATTATTCGGCAGTAATAAAACAGGCACCGTGCCTTTTGGCGATATTTGCAAAAGATGCGGTGGCTTATTTTTAGTTTTTATAGCGCGTAGAAGCACGTGTTGCTCTGCCATTAAAATACCCATTCGTGCGCGCATTGCATATGGGCAGTGTTGTAATGAATATAATAATGGCAATGTCATTTTAATACTTACCTTAGCTATTTAAGCCTTCAACATATTGCTGACGTGTTTTTACTTTTACCATGTGATTTAACTGATCAGCAGCGTGTGTTTGCCCGCTAATTAAATCCTGAAAATGCGCAAGTAACACGGCTTTATCGAGTTTTTCTTTATCGCCTGAGCCAATGTCGGTTAAATCAACCATAAACTCGTCAAACTTGTCGGCGTAATCGGTCACAATATCCATATTTAAAAATTGTTCATGGTTATAAATGCTCGGGTAGCCGCCTTTTTGTTTATCAATTGCAAAGCTAATGCCTTTAACATTGGTAACGGTTGTTTCTTTTTTACAGCTCAACATACAGCTTGCGTCAATACGTGGTTTTTTACAGCCAACGGTTTGCTGGAAAAAACATTGTCGGCTAGTCATCATTAGTATTGGATGATAAATGCTGTACATCATTTTAAAGTTGTTAGGGCGTTTAATACTACGCATTTGTGGTTTGTTTATTTCGTTTGAAATAAACGCGCCTTTTGCGTTTAAATCTTCTTGTAGTGTTAGTAACGCATAAGAGTTTGTAGTGTTTAACAACGGGCCTGCAATCCAGTCAATGCCCATTTGCACCGCTTTAAATGCTACGCCTGTGTTGTTACTAATAATAAGCTTGGGTTTTACAACCTCGAGCAAACGCACTGCTTCTTCAAAATCTTTACCAATTAACACCGCCGGAAACCACGGAATTAACTGCGGGTGCTCTAAAAATACGTTGATGTATTTATCGTTATCGGTTCTAAAGCTCTCAGGTAATTTAAAGTAAACATCGCCGTCGGTTAAATCACATAAGTGAGCGTCTTTTATGTCCGATATTAAAACAGAGAGCGTCGTTTTATTTTCGGCTTTTTCGTGATTCACCAATTTAGGTAATTCAACAGGGGCTATCACGTCTTTGCCTTCGTTTAATAAAAATGCTACCTGCTTTTTAATGCGCGCTAGCTCTTTAAACGGAATGCTTAAGTTGTTGCCTAAGTTTGAGTAATCCATATTTTTAATTTCAAAATTGGCATTACTAAACGTTTTAAAGCGCTTATCAATGGCAGCAATATCAACAACTGATTTATCAGCGGTATGCATAACCATTTGCGATTGCACTTCAAAGCGCTGAGGTTGCTCAGTGTTTAAATTTGCGCTTTCATTTATTAACGAACTATCGTTTTTATCATTAATAACCAGCGTTACAGTAAATGGCTGGTTTAACTGTCCTGAAAATTCAAAACGAAGCTCGCGCTTTGAAATATCTAAAAATTCAATTTTCTTTTTAACTAACGAATCAATTTCACTTTTTTGAGTAGAAAGCTCTTGCTGTGCATCGTAAATTTGCACCACTGAAATTGCGTTGTTTTTTTCGTTAGCGTGATCAAAACTATGGTCGCGCGGGTTATCGGTAAACATGTTTCTGGTCATGTCACCGGTTAAAAACTTATTAGTAAAGTTACGGTTAAATACTTTATACAAGCTTGAGTCGTCTTCAATTAGGTTACCGGTTTGCACAAACGTGTCTATTTGTTTGCGCCAGCTATCAATAACCGTATGTACGTAGTTAGCGCCTTTAATACGGCCTTCTACCTTTAACGAATCAACACCTGCGGCTACCAGCTCTGGTAGGTCAAAATAAGCTGAATTGTCTTTTAAGTTTAACGGATGTTTGTTACCCATCGCCGTTGGCTCGTATTCGTCACGACATGCTTGCGAGCAGCGACCACGGTTACCCGAGTTACCCACACTTACCGAGCTTGAGTAACATTGCCCTGAAAACGCAATACATAATGCGCCGTGCACAAATACTTCGGTTAATACGTCGCATTTATGCGCTACGTCGGTCAGTATTTTAATTTCAGTTAAGTTAAGCTCGCGCGATAAATTTACACGTGTAGCGCCAATGCGCGCTAAAAACTCAACTTGTGATTCGTTATGTGTAGTTAACTGAGTTGATGCGTGAATATGTAAAGTAGGAAAGTGTTTTTTAACAATATTGAACAACCCTAAATCTTGCACAATAATGCCGTCGAGCGTGGTATTTACTAGCTGGTTTAATAGCTTAAATAGCGCACCCATTTCGTGCTCTAATATAACTACATTTAGCGTTAAAAAAATCTCACAGCCGTATTCATGGGCTAGGCGAAGTGCGCCGTTAAGCTCATCAAACGAAAGATTAGACGCTCGGTTACGTGCATTAAAGGTATCTAACCCACAATAAACCGCATTAGCACCGGCTACAATGGCGGCTTTTACCGCGTTTACATCACCGCCTGGGGCTAATAGTTCAATCTTTCTACTCATTACAATGTCGCTTCGCTCATATTTAATTGCCGCGAATTTTATCTGGTTAAGCACGTTAATGCTATTTATTGAGGGATATAATAAAGACTAAAATAAAAGAGTGTATAAAATTACAATTAAGCAGGCTGATTTATTACGTAAACATGTAATAAAATGATAGTTTATAAGCAAGCAACACTTTCAACTTTACTTAGGCGATACCCATCAGCAATCAAGATCTTAAACAGTTAGATACAGATTTAAACCGTGAAGAATCTGTAATTATTAACACCCAACTAAAAATAGCTACATTTAACCTGTTTAACTATCTTGAGCCACCCAATGCATACTATGAGTTTGAGAAAATTTATACCGCGCAGCAGTGGGCTAAAAAGCAGCGTTGGATTGTTGATTACTTAACAGATCATGCCCCTGATGTGATTGGTTTTCAGGAAGTGTTTAGTATTGATTCGTTAAAAGAGCTAGTTGCTGAGCAAGGCTATAATTACTTTGCGGTGGTAGATACACCAGAGGTGATTGATGATTTTATTTATAAACGTCCCGTGGTAGCAATTGCCTCTAAATATCCCATAGTTGAGGTAGCAGCGGTTGAACACGATAGTGAGCTTGCAAGTACGCTTGGCCTTAATAGTGAGTTTACTTTTAGTCGTAAGGTATTGAGAGCGACCGTTACTTTACCGCACATAGGCAATACTGATTGTTATGTGGTGCATTTTAAATCTAAGCGCCCGATGATTAATGTTGATGAGCATAATAAAGAGCTTACGCCCGAGCAAAACATAATTGAGATTTTAAAAGCGAATGTAGCGGGTGGTTGGGGCTCAACTATTCAGCGTGGCAGTGAAGCTACATTGCTAATGATACAAATGATTACTCGCCGCGAAGCTACGCAACAACCCATGCTATTAATGGGGGACTTTAATAATGAACTAGCGGATGGCGTATTGAGCCATTTACTGACGAGTACGCTGCGCTTTGCACCTGCGTTTGACGCTAAAACCTACTTAGCAAAATATTGTTTAAATGATTCATGGGATTTGTTTGTTAAGTCGCAGCTAAGTAATGATGAGGTTTTTAGCGATGAAGCAATAACAAACGATGAACAAAGTGATTGTGATAGCAATAACAGCGAGATTGTTGATTCAGCGGATAAAAGCCAAGTAAAAAATATAAATATAACAAAGCCAGCACCGTTAAGGCCGCCAACACATTATTATGGCGCGAGCAGCTCTGTGCTTGATTACATTTTATTATCGTGTGAGTTTGACGCTAGTTACGATGACAGCTTTTTTGAAGTAAGCGCTTATAACACTTACGACAGGCACTTAATAAACCCCGAGTATGAGCGTGATGATTTAACTACCGACCACGGTGTTGTATTGGTTACCCTTAAACTAAGAAGCTAGGTTTTCTCATTTAATAACTTACAGCGTACGATTAAGCTAAAAAAGAATTAAGCTGCAATATGCATAATTATGCTAAAATCATAAATTAACAATTACCCATATTGCAGCGAAACTTGACCTGCAGTCTTTATGTGTATATTTTATCGCCAGAATTTTTGCATTAAATTAATAACAAATCACTAAAATGGTAAATATGGAATTTTACACTTACTCGTATCACACGCGAAAGATGGACTTAACTTCGCAAGTACACACTTTCTTCGTAAATCGAATTTATAATTCTAAATTGTTAGTGAAAGCTTTGCTTTTTGCTTTGTTTATTAGTTTAAGTAGCGCTTACGCGCAAGAAACCACCTCATACAGTTTAATCAATGAATCTAATGCAGGGCTGCTAAAAAGAGCCGAATTACTTATGGATACTGACGTTATAACAAGTATCGAACTAAGTAAGGCGTTGTTGTTACAAGCGCAAAGTGCTGATGACACGTTACTCAGCGCAAAATTACATAACTTATTAGGTAAAGCGAATAAAAAAAATAACAATATTAATGAATCGCTTCATCACTTTTCACAATCCTCGGCTTATTACAGTAAATTAAATGATCCACGCAACCAAATAAAGGCGTCTATTAATTATATAAAAATATTATCAGATGAAAAACGTTATGACGAACTTGCTAACCGTATTGAAACTTTATTACCAACAACGCTTGTGTATGGCGATGAGTTTTTTATAGCACAAGTACTCCTAACAAAAGGGGATTCGTTTTATGAACAAAAAAAATACAATGACGCGATCACGCAATATTCATCTGCTTTAAAATACCTTGTAAATAAAGACGAACAAATACAAAAACAGTTAGGTGAAACGTATAAAAAATTAGCTCAGTCGTATAAGCGCCTTGAAAATAGAGAGCAAACAGCTCATTTTTATACCAAAGCTTTAGAGATATATACTAATTTAGATGATTTGAAGTTGATGGCGCGTACATTAAATACACTAGCAGAAGCGCAGCGCTATTTAGACAACTTAGTTTTAGCCCTTGATTACTCCACTCGTGCATTAGAAATACATAAAGAAATTGACGATCCTGTTGGCTTAGCTAAAGCATTATTAGGTGCTGGTATTATTTATCGCCATATCAACCTTTATGAAAAATCACTTAAGCATATAAATGAGGCATATTTATATTATAAAAAAGTAAATAACGTGCTTGGGATTGCTAAAACATCCAATCAAATGGGGCTGCTGTACACACGATTAAAGCAGTTTGATCAGGCCGAGATTTTTTATCAAATAACCATTGATTTACCAAAAGGTGTGGTCGAGGAAAAAACGCTCGCGTCGGCCTTAAGAGAAATGGCTGTTATTAACTATGAGTCTGGCGACTTAGAATCAGCGATGAAATTTGCTCAGAAAGCTTACGTAACTTATAAAACCAAAAATCTTACATCCTACATTTCTATAACGGCGCGTATTATTGCTAATATTTATCGTGCCCAAGGGAATAAAAACAAGGCTATAGAGTATTACAAAGAGTCGTTGTCGTTCGCCAGAAAAACGGGCAGTAAGCTTTATGAGATAAAGTCGCTAACAGCGCTTGCGGCGATTTTAATTGGTATTGATACAAATGAGGCGATTTCTTTACTAAAAAGGTCACTCGCTTTATCAACCGAAATAGATGATAAGTTACATATGCTATACGCTTATCGTGAAATTCGAATAGCAGAAAAACAGCGTGGACGAATAAATGAATCACTACGTTACGCGGAAGAAGAAATAGCCCTGACCGGAATCATTCAATACGAAAGAGACGAAAGTAAGCTTGCTCTTGAAAAAGCACATTTGCATTCTCACAAAATGGAAATAGAGCTGGAGACGTTAAGAGAAAAAGAAAAACTCCATCAACTTGAGCTTGAAAAGAAAAACAATGAAATTGAAATATCTGGCCAAGCTAGGGTTATATCAGAGCTAGAGCTTGCAAAAAACAAATACGCGAGTATTGCGCTCGCATTTTTATTAGCCGCTTGTTTAGCTATTGTTTTATTGGTTTATCGAAGCTTTATTGCCTCTAAAAAACGTAATGAAGAGTTAGACTATTTGGCCGCGAGAGACCCTTTAACCAATTGTTATAACCGCCGTATTTTATTTGAGATTATGAATCGCAACTTTTTGGATTTACCTCAGATTGAAGAATATTGTATTTTAATGGTCGATATTGACCATTTTAAAAGCGTTAACGATACTTATGGGCATAGCATTGGCGACACCGTACTTTGTGGCGTTGCCAGTCTTTTACAAACCAATATACGTACGAGCGATAGCGTTGCCCGTTTTGGTGGCGAGGAATTTTGTATTATTTTACCCAACACGACTCAAGAGCAAGCAATACGTATTGCTGAAGCTATTCGTATTAAAGTAGAAAAAGCGATATTTGATGATATTCCTGTTACGTGTAGTTTTGGGGTTACGTCTATTAAATTTAAAGCCAGAACACCTTCTGAGTTAATTGAACAGGCCGATTTAGCACTTTATGAGGCTAAGTCTTTGGGTCGTAATCAAGTTGTGTTGTGGGATTGTGCGTTTGAAGAGTTTAAGCTTTTTAGATCGGAGTAAATCCAACAGTATACAGCTCAGTTTTGATGTTATTTTTAAAATCATAACAAGTAAATTTTATACAACGCCGTGAGTTACTTACATATGTAATTAGGTTTATTAAATTAACCCTTTAAATATCAGTGTATTAATTTAGGCTTTAAAATTGCATTCTAAACTAAGTTAAAAAACAAAATAAGGGATTTAGTAATGACTGAAGTTGCACTTTCGGCCTATTTGGCATTTTACCTCTATTTAATTATGTTGCTTGTACAGTGGGCTGTGGCTACGTTTAGCAAAGCTAAAGAGCCAAATGCTGTACCAGGTAAAATTGACGAGGATTTATCGCACGATAGCTTTATATTTAGAGCGCATCGTACGTTTCATAATACGCTTGAAAACAGTGCATTATTTATAGGTACGGTGTTATTTGCGTTTGTAATTAATTATCAAAGCCCGATTTTTGCTATGTGTATTTGGGTGTACTTAATTGCGCGCTTAATTCACATGGCGCTGTACTACGCTATAGCAACGGAGAAAAACCCAAGTCCACGTAGTTACTTCTTTTTAATTGGTGTGCTTGCTAATGTGGTTATGCTGATAATTATAGGGTTAAGACTAATCTCTTAATTTATAAAAAAGTTATAAACTCTATTTATAACTTTAAACAAAAAAGCGAAGAGCCTTTAAGGCATCTTCGCTTTTTTGTTTAGGTAGCAGCAGAATATAAACCACGTCTACAGTAAGGTAATATTAATGGCTAATCGACGCCTATAAACCCGCCTGTTTGGTGTGTCCATAGAGCTGCGTATATTCCACCCTTAGCGATTAGTTCTTCATGAGTGCCTTGCTCAACTACGCCGCCGTCATCAAGTACTATTAACCTATCCATTTGTGCAATGGTTGAGAGCCTATGCGCTATCGCGATTACTGTTTTGCCTGTCATTAAGTCATCAAGACTTGCCTGAATTGCCGCTTCTACTTCTGAGTCTAGTGCGCTGGTGGCTTCGTCGAGTATAAGTATTGGTGCATTTTTAAGTAGCACACGTGCAATAGCAATACGTTGGCGTTGACCGCCCGAAAGAGTAACACCGCGTTCGCCCACTTGTGCATCAAAGCCTTTGTTACCTTTGCTATCTACCAAGTCGTTTATAAACTCAAGTGCTTTAGCTTGTTTGGTGGCGTTGATCATCTCAGCTTGCGTTGCATCGGGGCGACCATACAAAATGTTGTCTTTTACTGAGCGATGAAGCAGGGAAGTGTCTTGCGTAACCATCGCTATGTAGCGGCGTAGGCTTTCTTGGCTTACATCTGTGATGTTTTGCCCATCAATTTTTATTGTTCCTGAGTCGGTATCGTAAAAACGCAGTAATAAGTTAACAAGCGTTGATTTACCTGCACCAGAGCGGCCGACTAAACCAATTTTTTCGCCAGGCTTAATGTTTAAGTTTAAACCGTTCATTACTGGGCTTCGATTAGTCTCGTTTGCTGCTTTGCCGTAGTTAAAGTGTACGTTGTTAAACTCAATGGCACCTTGGCTTACGTTAAGCGTATCGGCATTTGGTTTATCGGCAACTTCAATAGGGTTAGACAGTGTTTTCATACCATCGGCTACGGTGCCAATGTTTTCGAACAAGCTGCTTATTTCCCACATGATCCACTGCGCCATACCGTTTAATCTAAGCGCTAAACTAACAGCAACTGCAATGGCACCTGCGCTAATTGCACTAAGCGACCATAAATAAAGTGATACTGCGGTAACCGAAAATACTAATAAATAATTTAAGCTTTGAATAACAAAGTTTAGGCTGGTTACCAAGCGCATTTGTTTGTACACAGGCTGCAAAAATACATCCATGCTTTGTTTTGCGTATTGCTCTTCACGCTGGGTATACGAAAACAATTTAATAGTAGAAATATTTGTGTAGCTATCAACAATTCGACCGGTCATTTCTGAGCGCGCATCAGCTTGTGAGCTGGCAATTTTTTTAAGGCGAGGTACAAAATAAAGCTGTACGCAAATGTATAAAACTAACCAAACCAGTAAAGGGATCATTAAGCGCCAATCAGCTTCGGCAACTAAAAAGACCATTGAGCCAAAATAAACCACTATGTACATTAATACATCGAGTAGTTTGGTCACTGTTTCGCGAACGGCTAAAGAGGTTTGTAATACTTTGGTGGCTATTCTTCCTGCAAACTCATTTTGATAAAAGCTCACACTTTGGCGCAGTAAATAACGATGCGCTAACCAGCGAATCGACATAGGATAATTGCCCAGTAATGCTTGGTGCAAAATAGCAGAATGAAAAAATACGACTACGGGCAATACCAGTAAGAGCATGACAGCCATTTTGATAAGTTCTGATTTTTGCTCTACAAACAAGGTTTCGGGTGTGTAGGCCGTTAACCAATCAACAAGCTGCCCCATATAGCTAAATAAAGAAACCTCTAAAATAGCGAGCATGGCGGCGCTGATTGACATTAGCACCAACGACAGTTCCATTCCTTTGGTGTAGTGACGACAAAAAGCAAATAAAGTCGAAGGCGGCTGAGTAGGTTGATCCTCAGGAAATGCTTTTGTCATTTTTTCAAATAATCGATACATTTTAAAAACTTAAATGGCAAATAATGGTGGCTATTATACCATTTAAGTATTTTTAAATGCAGGTTTGTAAGGTATTAATTGTGAATATGCTAGAGCGTTATTAATATAAACTTATGTATAAAAGAACACCTAAAAACACTTCACTTACTTTTATAGCATTGGGTTATTTAGCTTTGTACCTTTGCTCATGTATAAATCGTCATATCTGAGGCCACCATTTCCGTAAGGCTTTTTAATTGGGCCTGTATTACAGTTTGCTAAAAAATATATAAGAGGTTGTTCGCGCTTCATTCTAAATTGTGCATTTTTATACACCAGTGTTTGCTTGCTAAATTCACCACCTTTTACGTAAACATCATATTGCTGACCTTGCTCTGAGGCTGCTGCGTTATTAACAACATACCATACGTCGTACCAGGTATTTGTTTGCAGTGGCTTGGCCGATTGTTTGGTAGTGTAGTTTTGAATGTTGCTATACCCGCTGTCGGTTTTAACCATTAATGCGCCATCGTTTACAAGCCCGTTTGATTCTGTTTTATCGGTTACGCGAAGTGTAGGCTCAAACGCATCGTACGCATGTTTATTAATTAGCTCTGGCGTAAGGTTGCTTAATCCAAAAGCATGGTTATTAGGAAAAGCAGCCACGTTTATACGCATATAAAATGTGTAGGTGTCACCAACTTCAACCGCTTGTGGAAGTTTTGTATAAGAAAGCGCTTTACGATTTCCTACAATGCCCTCAGCCGCAGGCTTTTTTAGTAAATAATGATTTGTTGATGAGTTTGCTTGTTCTGGTTGTATAACTGTTATTTGTGGGTTTTCAACCTGTGGCTTAGTTTCATTTTGGGTATCGACACTCTGCCACTTGCTAAGTGAATTTTCAAAGTCATCAATAAGTAGCCAATCGCTTGACGTGTTTTTAGAAATGGTTGAACACGACGCTAACGCGCTTAACAAACATAAAAGTGACATGTGTTTACAATGCATAATTGGCTCTCAGTAAGTTTAGGTTTTTTGGTTAACCAATTATTGTTTTGGCTATAACTTTAAAGTAAAGGTTATGTAACCAATTTAATGTTTTTATGTCAATCATTAAAAAAATAGGTATGGCGTGGGAATTGCGGAGATATAAAAATTATTATTCCATTCAGAAAATTAACCAGTAAACTTATCCATTAAATCAACTCAGCAAATTTCAGCTGAGTTTAAAATAATTTAATAGTTAGGGTGTTATATGTATACGGGTTCATGTTTGTGCGGTGAGGTAAGCGTTGAAGTGTCGGGCAGTATAACCAGCATTATCCATTGTCATTGTTCACTGTGCAGAAAAAACAGCGGGACTGCATTTGCAACCAATGGCTTTGTAAATACAGATGACTTCACAATAACTAAAGGGCAGGCACTACTTAGCGAGTATAGTTTTAAAGTAGGGCGTACTCGTTACTTTTGTAAATGTTGTGGCTCGCCGGTTTACAGTAGCAATAATGATGACAAAAGCAGAATACGAATTCGTTTAGGAATATTTGATAGCGATATTACTGAGCAGGTTTTATCGCATAATTTTGTTACGTCTAAAGCTAACTGGGAGAAGTTAGAAACAAGCTTACCGTGCCATGAAAAACATGAACCTGGTCGGTAACGCGTTTTATTCAATGTGGTAAATGCTGTTAATACTTTTATAAAGGTTTGGTGCAAAATTTATAAACACAGGTGAGTTTTGTATTTCATCAACGTTTATGTGCATTAATGTTTGCTGGCTTAGTATGATCACTATATTTTTGTATTCGTTAAACTCTACTATAGCTAAGCACTTAAAATGTTGCCTTAAAAGCACTAAAAGCATTTGCAGCTCTTGGCCAGTTTGTGGGTTTAAATTAATGATTACTTGCGTATTTTGCTCACTGCAGCTATTTATATTTTGCCAAAAGCTATCGCTGGTTAAAAAAGGCTGGTGATATTCACCACTAAAAATATCGATAGTGATTACGTTAAAGTGATCAGTGCATTGGGTAATATATTGTTCGGCGCATTGTAAATAGGTGCTGTGCTTAATTGGTAACTTAAAGTGCTGGGCAGCAATTAAGGCAATGCTTGGGTTTATTTCTACCGTGTTAAATGTATTGATGGTGTTTATGTAAGGCGTACTACTTTGCAAGTGATACATAATTCGCTCAAACCCTGCAGTGCCTAAACCTAAATTTAATATATTTAGTGTATCTACCGGTTTAAGTAAAAATAACATCATACACTGGTTTACAGGTACTATTACTTGCTCTGGGTGTATAAGGTTCATAACGCCTTGAATTGTTATGTCTTCATTGGTTTTTTGTGCAAGCGTTAACCACCGATATTCTTTATTTTGATACACGCATACGGGGCCGTATGCACTTTGCTGCGACTCAATAAGGTTACTTTTAATTGTATCTTCTTTTAGCTGACGCATAACTTAAACTATTAATATATAAACAATGACAGTGTGCCACGAAAAACACATTTTTTAATAGATTATTGTGTAACAAGGTTTGTAATTTAACCTCTAAATATAATATTGTATTAGCAATTAATTAGTTAGAAGTTATTCAAGGATTGAAAATGAGAACATTTATTTGCGCTGTTCATTTTGTGTGTGCTCAGTGGATGAAAAAATTAGACACAAGAAATAAAAATACGGCCATAAATGCTGCAGCATTTTTAGCTATGATATCTACTGTATATAGTTTTCTTTTAGCTATGACGTTTGACATTCACTACTTAGATAAAATAATCAGTACTTTTAAGCAAAACCCTTTACTTATTGGTGCTCTATTTTACGCAATCGTAATTGGAATTGTGTTTTTAATTTTGGGTGATTTTAACGGTTATAGAAGTAGAGTTAGATCTTGTATAAATAAAGGGAGCTTTAAAAAATATATTTTAGGAATAAAGCTGTGGATGTTTGGGTTAATTCCTATGACCGGTATTATGTTGATTGTACGACTCAATTAACTCTCTAAGTATTACTATAACTGCGCTTTAGCGTGCTCCTTTCTACATCTACCTCAAATGTATTGCCATAAAATCTTAGTTAAGTAATGGTTACACTATAATAATTAGGAGCTAATAGATGCTTAAAACACCTTTGAAAATCACAACAACGTTACTCAAATTTACTGCAATTGCAGGCGCTTGCACACTTGCATTATCAGCACATGGTGAAACGCAATTACAATATACCGACCAACAAAAGTTACACGATATAGCAAGTGAAGTGTCGGCTACCCGTATCGGTAGTGACATTCAAACGCTGGTGGATTTTGGTACTCGCCATACGCTTTCAGAGACTAAATCGGATACGCGAGGTATTGGTGCGGCTAGGCGTTGGATAAAAAAAGAATTTGAAAAAATATCTGTGCAGTGTGGTGGTTGTCTGGAAATTATTGAAGTAAAGGAGACTATATCGGGCGAAAAACGCATTCCTAATCCTGTTGAAGTGGTTAACATAGTGGCTATTCAACGTGGGTCGAGCGAGCCGAATCGCATGGTGATGATGTCGGGTGATATAGATTCACGTGTAAGTGATGTTATGGACTTTACGAGTGATTCACCGGGTGCTAACGATAATGCATCGGGCGTGGCAGGAGTAATAGAAGCAGCTCGTGTTTTAAGTAAATACAAATTTAATGGTTCGGTAGTTTACGCGGCGCTTTCGGGCGAAGAGCAAGGTTTGTTTGGCGGTAAAATATTAACGGCTTATGCACAAAAGCATAACTGGCAAGTTCATGGCGTTTTAAACAACGATATGATTGGTAATATTACCGGTATTAATGGGGTAACTAATAACACGACTGCACGTATATTTTCAGAAGGTACCCGTGTTGTAGAAACAAAAGAGCAAGCTAATACTCGGCGCTTTACAGGTGGTGAAGTCGATTCTGCGAGTCGTAATTTAGCTCGCTACATAGATACTATTGCTGACAGATACATTCCTAATTTAGATACAATGCTTGTATATCGATTAGATAGATTTGGTCGTGGTGGGCATCATCGCCCATTTAATGATGCAGGTTTTGCAGCAGTGCGTATTATGGAAACTAACGAGCACTACGATCGTCAGCATCAAGATTTACGCACTGAAAATGGTGTTGAATATGGCGATACCATTGAAGGTGTTGATTTTGATTATACGGCTAAGTTAACTTCACTTAATGCGGTAACGATGGCGTCTATGGCGTGGGCACCCGCACCGCCAAAAGAAGTTAAAATAAAGGGCGCTGTTACAGCTGATACGTCGTTTTCATGGCAACAAAGCAGTGATGAAAATATTGCTGGCTATAAAATTTATTGGCGTTACACGAGCGAGCCGCAATGGCAGTTTAGTAAATACGTTGGTAAGGTTTCACAGTACACACTTAAAAACGTAGTGATTGATAATTATTACTTTGGTGTAGCCTCTGTTAGTAAAGACGGTATTGAGTCTCCAGTAGTTTTTCCGGGTGATGTAGGTTCGTTTGATCACAATATAAAATAATAGTTTGGCTAAAAACACAGCAAACAGAGCGCTTTAAGGTGCAAACGACCTTTTTATACTTGCACCTTATTTACTAAGCCCTTAGAGTGTTAAAAAAGAAGTAAAAGGTTATTAAAAATGCAACAACAAGAAAAAAAGCCGTTAACAGCAAAAGAGCAAGTTATAACTGATGAGCAAAGAATGCAGTGGCAACGCGAATGTTTTCAAGCAGCGCAAAAACATTTAGCCGAAAAGGGCATTATGCCAAAATCAGTAGTTGATAAAGACAGCCGATTTTTAGCACCACTTTGTGCAATGTGGAAATTTAAAGCCCAAAACGGTAAAACATATTGGGTAGTAACAGGGCGCTTACCTACAGATCATGCTGAAGTAAGTGCAGCTACAGATGCTCGCGATGCAATGCGTTATTTTTCTTTGCAGTGGCAATTAAAAGCGGATCAAATTATGAGTACAGGCGCGCGTGATAAAACGCAGGTAGATTTTGCTAACTTACTTATAAATAGAGCACATGGCTTGTACGAAATGTATGATAATGAACCGCTGTGGGCAAATGAGGCAAAGTAACTACAGTTTGGGTTAAGTAACAATGTAGAGGGTGATAGCTTATTTATTGCCCTTTTCTTTATCTAATGGACAAGTGTGAAGGGGGTTGTATTAAACGCCGAAACAGAGCATTGCATACGTTGCCTAGGAATTCCCGCCTCCATAAAAACATTTCCTTGCTGAATAAAGCCATTTCGCTTAAAACGCTCTACCTCATTTAAAATACAATTAATGCTTACTTCTTCTATACCTTGGTTGGAAGCTAATTCAACAATAAAGTTGAGAAGCGATTTATATACTTTGCGATTACGGTGCTCGGGTAATACAGCTATTCTGCCGATTAAGCCATCTGTACACAGCCGACCTGTTGCAATAGGGCAGTTTGCATCGTCTGTAACAAGTACATGTAATGCAATTTTATCTAGGCTATCAAATTCGATGTGCTTGGGGATATGTAACTCGTAAACAAAAACTCGCTCTCGAATTTTTTGTAGCATATCTTTTTTTATATCCCACTCAACCTTATCAACCAGATAGCCCATTGCAAACTCCTATTGATAGCCAATTAAAATGAGTAAGCAATCACAGCAAAATTATTTAAGCCAATATCAGGTGAAAATTAAAAATTTAACTGACCTGTATACATAATATTTTACGCTGCAAAATGCTCACCATTATTAATAAAATTGGTATTATTACTCTTGGTCTATATTAAACCAAAGCCCCTCATTAACAAGTGTAGTAAAAGTTTGAGTAAAAACTAAACTTGGGTTTGTTAAATTTAATGCTGAACTTTCAAATTCAGTATTATCGGTAAGTAGTTTTACCGCCGCTAAGTCAGTTAATGGCATAGCGTAATTTTCACCGTTTACACTTAATAACACTTCGGTATCGAGCTGCTGATAAATAGCACGCGTGCCACCTAAACGCTCAAACACAGCTTCTTCATCACTTAAATCATCGCTTATTTGCTCAGGTGTAAATGGGGGTTCTACTGGTGCTAAATCCATTTCATGTTTGGGCTGACTAAGCGTTGAGCCTAACCATTGTTTAAATAAATCGTCATTTTCTAAAAGTGCCGCCATCAGTGTTTTAACTTTATCAACTTCAAGGTTTGTAAGTTCACCTTTTGATTTTCTTAGTGTGATGTTGTGATCGGTATAACGTTTTTGTCCGCTTTCGGTATCAATAATATGATCGGCAAAGCTCGACAATAAATCTTGTTGATTTGGCGCCCTAAAACCAACTGAATAATTTAGTGCGTTTTCTACAGCGTAACCTTCGTGAGGGCACCCTGGTGGAATATACAAAATATCGCCAGGTTCTAATATGCAATCTATTACGGCTTCAAAAGGTTCAACTTGTAGTAATTTTTTGTTTTGAGCAAACTGCTTAAGTGTTGGGTCGGGTAAGCCTACACGCCAATGACGTTTACCTTCGCCTTGAATAATAAATACGTCGTATTGGTCTAAATGTGGACCAACACCACCATTAGGCGTTGAATAGCTGATCATTAAATCATCTATGCGCCAGTTGGGAATAAACCTAAATGGTTCTAGCAGTTGTGCAGCATCGCTATGCCAGTGATCAACTGCTTGCACGAGTAAAGTAGAGTGATCGTCGGTTAACTGCTCAAAGTCTTCAAATGGACCTTGGTGCGTTTGCCAGTCATTTTTATGATTGGTGATAATACGTGACTCTATGCTTTCTTCCATTGCTAGGCCGGCAAGTTCATTAGCATCAAGCGGGTCTTGAAAATTAGCAAAACCTTGTTTGATTAAAAGCGGCTTTTTTTGCCAAAAATGGCTTAAAAACTCTTGCTCAGACAAATTATTTATTTTTAATTGATACATACATTATGCCTACTAGTTAGTGCAATGGGGTTAAAACAAAAAAAGCGAAAGGATGATCCTTTCGCTTTTTAAAAGAGCAATTTAGTTTTTAAACTAAATCATCAATAAACTCAACAGCACGACCAATGTAATTAGCAGGTGTTAGTTTTTTCATTTCTACTTTAGCGTGCTCTGGAAGGTCTAAACCATCGATGAAGTCAGCCATTATTTCTTGATTTACACGTTTGCCGCGTGTTAAATCTTTAAGTTTTTCGTATGGTTTTTCAATGCCATATTTACGCATAACCGTTTGAATCGGCTCGGCTAGTAATTCCCAGTTTTGATCAAGCTCGTCAGCTAAACGTTGCTCGTTTACTTCAAGCTTACTTACACCTTTAAGTGTTGATTGGTATGCAATAATTGCATAACCCATACCTACACCTAGGTTACGTAATACGGTTGAATCAGTAAGGTCACGCTGCCAGCGAGAAACGGGTAATTTTTGTGCAAGATGAGCAAAAATAGCGTTTGCTAAACCTAAGTTACCTTCTGAGTTTTCAAAATCAATTGGGTTAACTTTATGTGGCATTGTTGATGAGCCAATTTCGCCTGCAATTGTTTTTTGCTTAAAGTGATTAAGGGCAATGTAACCCCACATGTCACGGTCAAAATCTAACAATATAGTGTTAAAACGTGCAATTGCGTCAAACAACTCTGCAATATAGTCATGCGGTTCAATTTGTGTAGTAAATGGGTTTAGTGTTAAGCCTAAACTTGATACAAATTTATCTGCATGTGTGTGCCAGTCGTAATCTGGGTATGCGCTAAGGTGTGCGTTGTAGTTACCTACAGCACCGTTAACTTTACCTAGCATCTCTACTTGTGCAATTTGCCCGCGTTGACGCTTTAAACGCATATATACGTTAGCAAACTCTTTACCCATAGTTGATGGTGTAGCTGGTTGTCCGTGCGTACGAGTCATCATTGGGATTGTTTTGTATTCAATTGCTTTAGCTTTAATTGCGCTTAAAAGTTCATCGCAATAAGGAAGTAAAACATTTTTACGCGCTTCGCTTAGCATTAAACCATGAGATAGATTGTTAATATCTTCTGAAGTACAAGCAAAGTGAATAAATTCGTTTATTGCATGAAGCTCACTGTTATCGGCTACTTTTTCTTTTAGTAGGTATTCAACCGCTTTAACATCGTGATTTGTAGTGCGTTCTATATCTTTAACGCGTTGTGCATCAGCTTCACTGAAGTTATCTACAATGGCGTTTAGAAGTGCATTAGCTTCTTCGCTAAATGCAGGTACTTCTTTAATATCGCTTGCTGCAGCTAACGCTTGCAACCAACGCACTTCAACAATTACGCGGTATTTGATTAAGCCAAATTCGCTGAAAATACTGCGTAGTTCAGTGGTTTTGCTGCCGTAGCGACCATCCACTGGAGAGATAGCCGTTAACGCTGAAAGCTCCATAATAACTCCTAAATTTTAGTTTGAACGATAGTTAAATTTTTGTTTTAGCAATGGCGAGTATTTTTCTTTTTGCAAAGAAAAAGTGACGGCGTTTACCGCCCATTTGTCGCCATAATACTGCACTTCTAATGCCGGCGAGTAATAACGCACGGATTTTATTTTGAGTGAGCTGCTGTTTTAATAACTCGGGTTTACCATAAACCTGTATTCGGTGCCCAAGGGGGCTCAGCACCGACGAGTATATATCTGCTAAACCGGCAACAACGCTCTCATCGGTAATAGCAAAGTGGTCTAAACGACGATGAATATCATCAATTCGTTTACCTAATTCGTTTAAGCTTTTGTCGTTTGCACTTAGTGCTCGCTCAAGCTGCATTAAACCACCTACGTACTTTACAATTTCAACATCTTTTTGAGCGCCTGCGGTTAGCTGCGCCATTAAGGTTTTGTAACCATCACGTAAGTTGTCAGTACCTTGGTAAACATCTTCTGGCGATGCCGGAGATGTTTGAATAATACTTGAAAGTAAGATTTCTAAATCATGTTCGTTATTGTTGCCGTACTGGGCAATTTTTTGAACTTGTTTAGCAGCCTGGCACATGGCGGCAAGCGCCATGACTTGGTGTTCATTCATTACTTAATCACCGAATCAATAATACCGCCACCTAAACAGATATCTTCTGCGTAAAATACGGCAGATTGACCAGGCGTCACTGCTTTTTGTGGCTCGTCGAACAATACGCGGGCCATGCCGTCTTCACCTACAAGTAGGGTACAGCTTAAGTCTTCTTGGCGGTAACGCGTTTTTACTGTGCAGCGAGTTGTGCCTTTAGGGCCAATACGGTCTACCCAGTGAAGTTGGTTTGCGTTAAGGCCGTTGCTGTATAGGCGAGGGTGATCTTTACCTTGGCCCACAATAAGTACATTTCGCTCAAGGTCTTTATCTACTACGTACCAAGGCTCACCAGAACCTTCTTTCATACCACCAATTAACAAGCCTTTGCGTTGTCCAAGTGTGTGGTACATTAAGCCTTCGTGCTCACCTACGTTGTTACCGTCTGTGTCTTCGATAACGCCAGGTTGTGCTGGTAAGAACTTTTGTAAAAAGTCTTTAAATTTACGCTCACCAATAAAGCATATACCTGTACTGTCTTTTTTATCGTGAGTGATTAGGTCTTGTTCTTCTGCTATGCGGCGTACTTCTGGTTTTTCGATATCGCCTACAGGGAATAATGTTTGGCCAATATGTTCATGGCTTAGAGTATATAAGAAGTAGCTTTGATCTTTATTGTTATCAAGTCCGCGACACATTACGTATTTGTCATCGCGAAGCTCACGGCGAACATAGTGACCCGTTGCAATAAAGTCAGCACCGAGTGCTTGCGCAGCAAATTCTAAAAAGGCTTTAAATTTAATTTCTTTGTTACACATTATATCTGGGTTAGGTGTACGACCTGCTTTGTACTCTGCTAAAAAGTACTCAAATACATTGTCCCAATATTCTGCTGCAAAGTTAACTGTGTGAAGCTCAATGCCTAATTTGTCGCACACTGCTTGTGCATCTTTTAAGTCATCAGCGGCAGCACAGTATTCATCATTGTCGTCTTCTTCCCAGTTCTTCATAAACAGGCCTTCTACTTGGTAGCCCTGTTGTTGTAATAAATATGCAGATACAGAAGAATCAACACCGCCGGACATGCCAACAATGACTTTAATGTGACTATTTTCGCTCATGAATAATTTCGCTTATACAGATTGCTGTTAACTTGGAAAGGCCGCGATTATAGCATGTATTTTGTTTGTGCTTAAAGAGCGTAGGGCGGCAAAGGACATAATTTGTCACTATTTTATTTATATAACAAATAGCAAACTAGACTTACGAAGTATTGTATAAATTAATTTATCTGTTTATTTAATTAAAAACGATACTTTGAAGCACCTATGGGTGCTTAAATTAATCGTTGTAAATTGTATCTAAACTCAAAGGTATCTTGTTTAAGCTATCTTCAATACATTTAAGGACTAAAGGGCTTCTAAGCGGTAGTGATTTTATTTGCTCTAATGTGTACCAGTTAGCGCTGATAATGTCGGTATCTATTGGCGTTGGCGCTTTTATATTATCAGGCGCTTCGAAAAAGAAGCAGAATCGTAAATAGTGCACTCCATTTTCGGCATGCAAATTATACACACCTAAAAAGCCGACTGGCTCAAGCGCTAAGCCTGTTTCTTCAAGCAACTCTCGGCTTGCAGCTTGTGCAAGTGTCTCATTTTGCTCTAAATGACCCGCAGGTTGATTGTAACAAATTTGCTTTGTAAATTTATCGCGCTCTTTTACAAGTAAAAACTCATTTTGCTTTTTTACTATTGCTGCAACCGTGACATGCGGTTTATGCATCAACTACGCCCTTAATTACTTTGTATTCACCACAATTAATATCATCCAAGGTATAGTTGCCAATGCTATAACGAATGAGGCGAAGTGTAGGGTGGCCAATATGCGCGGTCATTCGGCGAACTTGTCTGTTTTTACCCTCGTTAATGGTAATACTTAACCAAGTAGTCGGGATTGCTTTTCGCTCGCGTACAGGCGGATTACGCGCCCAAATTGTAGGTTCATCAATTATTTTAACGTTAGCGGGGAGTGTAAGCCCGTCTTTAAGTTCTACGCCATTACATAAATCATTAATTGATTCACTTGTTGGTTCACCTTCAACTTGTGCCCAGTAGGTTTTATTCGTCTTTTTATCAGGTGCCGTTAGGGTATTTTGCAATTTTCCACAGTTTGTTAAAAGTAATAAACCTTCACTGTCTCTGTCTAATCTTCCTGCTGCGTAAACTTCTTTAATAGGTATAAACTCAGCGAGAGTTTTTCTGTCTGCGTCATCTGTAAATTGGCATAGCACATCAAATGGTTTATTGAATAACACAATTTTTCTGTCTTTAGATGCTATTTGCGGCTTTATTTCTCTTTTACCTGAAGGCGTTTTGTTAAGTGCACTGCGAGAATAAGTACGCCCTGTACTTCTTTTTGGCTTGGATTCAGTTACTTGATTATTGCCTGATTTAGATCTCATTATATGCACCTAGCTGGTTTTGGTAATCCGGCGATTTTTGTTGCTTGCTTAGCAGGGCCTTTAGGGAATAATTTATATAAATAAAGGCTGTTTCCTTTGTCTTCACCGAGTGCTTTAGCCATTGCTTTTACAAGCATCCGAATTGCTGGACTGGTGTTATATTCAATATAAAAATCACGAACAAAGTTAATGACTTCCCAGTGTTGAACGCTAAGGGTAATGTTTTCTTGGATAGCAATTACAGGTGCAAGCTCCTTTGACCACAAAGTATGGTCAAGCAAGTAGCCTTGTTTGTCGGTTTCAATCTGTTGGTTGTTAAATTCAAGCATGAGTTACCACGTAATTGATTGATTAGTTGATAAAGTGAGTGCTACAAAGTCTTCATAGCTAATGGCTTTATCGTTATCTGTTAATTTTATTGCACGTACTTGCGCGTCTTGTTCAAGTATTAACAGTGTATCTGCAAATTGCCTAAATTGTTTTTTTGCAAAGCAGGCATCACCAACAAGTAGCACGTTATCGTCTGATAAAATTAAGTTCTCTAGCTGATTTGCCGAATAATAGTTAAGCGGCTTAGAAAAAATATGTAATGTACTCATAAATTCACCACATGTTGCTGCGCTTTAATTAATGTTTGTTGTTGGCTAAAGTTAAGAGCTTTTGCCTCTATGAGTAGATCATGTTTATTTAAACCATAATCAAGCAATGATTTCTCACACACGAAAATGTTTTCAACATCATAAATTTCGAGTGTTTTAATATTTTTAAAAAAATCTTTTAATCCAATATTGTTTGGTTGTTGATGCTTTTTTAAAGCCAAGACGGCGGGGCCGCTAAACAACCAACTCACATTTTGGTCAACGGCAGCAAATATCAATGTCATATCAAGTGCATCACGAATATTTAAATCGTCAAATGGACTGCACTGACTCATTACTAATACGTTTATCATTTAAATTGCACCCATTTATCAGCGTCGCTTGCAAGCATTGCAAATTCAGCTAGCCCTGCGACTGCAAATACACCTGTGTTTTTAATATCTAACCCGCGTTTTTCAGCGGCGGTAACACACAGCATTAAATTTAGTTTTCGATCGGCGAGTTGCTGCCAAAGTGCTGAAATTTGAAGTTCGTCTGAGGATAAATCAAAGTGGGTAGATGCATGATAAATACCTTGCTGGTATAAAAAAATAGCATCAATGGTGTGCCCTTGGGCTAAACATGCACTCGCAAACTTAACTAACCTTTGCGTTGTATCGTGATCGGATGGTGGTGTATGTAATGAAAGAACAAAACGTGACAAAACAATTCCAATAAAAAAGCCCCAATTAAGGGGCTATTTTAACAGAACTATTTAATTAGTCATCACTTGCGCCAAGTAGAGCAAGTAAAGACGTAAATAAGTTATATACGCTTAGGTATAAAGACACTGTTGCGCGAATGTAGTTGGTTTCGCCGCCATTAATGATTCGGCTTGTATCGAATAAAATCAAACCAGACATGATCAATACAACTGCCGCATTAAGCACCATAAACATAAGTGAACTGCCAACAAAAATATTAACAATGCTAGCTACAATCACAACGATTAAGCCAACCGTTAAAAAGCCACCCATGAATGAGAAGTCTTTTTTAGTGTTCAGTGCATAAGCAGATAAACCAAAAAAGATAAGCGCCGTAGAACCTAACGCTTGCATAATAAGCATTGGGCCATTAGGCATTGCAGCATAATGGTTAAGCAATGGACCTAAGCCTGCCCCCATTAAACCTGTGAAAGCAAACACCCAAAATACACCAGATGCTGTATCTGCTTTTTTATTTACAACAAATAATAAACCGAACGAAACAAGTGTAAACACAATCCCCATAAAGTAAGGTAATTGTAGTGCCATTGAAATACCGGCTGTAACAGCACTGAAAGCAAGTGTCATAGCTAGTAAAAAGTAGGTGTTTTTAAGTACCTTGTTTGTTTCAATGGTAGACATTACCGGTTTCGCGGTATTGTACGATTGATTAAACGCCATTGTAGAGCTCCTTTAAGTGAAACGTGTGTGTTTCGATAATTTAACTAAAATTAGATTACCAACTCTTATATGTTTGGGCAAACCTTTGTAGATCAATAGAGTTAAATATTTAAATAAAAGAGTATTGACGGCTAAATTAAAAACACTTTGTTCTAACTTTAGACAAATTAATTGTTTTTTAAGCACTTAAACAATTAATTCAAAAAAAAGCTTCACAAAAGGGATGGGTTTCCCTATTATGCAGGCCGTGCGGAGAGATGGCAGAGTGGTCGAATGCACCGGTCTTGAAAACCGGCATGGGTTTATAGCCCATCTAGGGTTCAAATCCCTATCTCTCCACCACTTATTTAATAAGTGTGTGGTAATTAAAGTATCATTCATTTAAATAGTTATTAGTACACTCTTACTTTTAACTTAGCAGTATCGGAGAGATGGCAGAGTGGTCGAATGCACCGGTCTTGAAAACCGGCATGGGTTTATAGCCCATCTAGGGTTCAAATCCCTATCTCTCCACCATATAACAAAATAGCCCGCTAATTTAGCGGGCTTTTTTGTGTTTGGAACAAAATCAGTGCACTTATACCAATCCGCAATAATACTTAATCATTTTGCGGGGCTAAACGTGTCACTCGCTGCGTTAAAAAACTCTCATTTAGAACAACGAAATAGCGAATTTTTTGCCTAGCTATCAACACGTTTTTCCGCCTTAAAAATAGACCACTTAATTAAGCGAATTGGTATTACATGTTTTATCTCTCATTAGTAAAATCTTAAAAGCAGATAGAATTGCTCACACACCACCTTCTGCTGTTAAATAACGTTGATGTTCTCTTCCTTTTTTTGTTTTTAATAAAACTACCATCACAAAAAATTTTAAATGAGTTGGAATGCACATATTAATGTGTGCTATTTTTAAATATTGGTGGATTAAAGGTATGCAAAATAGGATGTTGTGGCTCAAAGATGATCTAGATTCGAGAAAGTTAGTTGTATATCGTGCCGTCATGTTTTCGTTTATAGCGCTTTTTGTACTTTTTGTATTTCAACCTTTTGGCACTTCAAGCGATACCGAGTCTTACAAGTTTCTGCGGCTTTTTGGCTATGGGATAGTAACCTTTTGTGCTTTGCTATTGTCAGGTTTCATAGAAATAGTGTTACTTAAGTTTAAGCTAAGTAAATTAAGCCGTTTAATTATTATTCCTATCACATATATTTTAATTACTGCGTTATTCAATCATGGGTATTTTGTGGTTGCTGTACTTGGGTCTTGGCATTGGCAGAATCAATTACTTTTTGTAGGGTATATTTTTTGTATTGGTGTATTTCCTCTTATTTTTTTACTTGTGGTAAATAGGCATGTAATAGATTTAACTAAGCCAAGTACAGTTAGCGTCGATCAAGAGCAGTTGAGAGAAGTTGAATTAAAGACAATTACTCTTAAAGGCGATAATAAAAACGACGAAATTAACACAGCTCATCACCATATTTTATTTATTAAATCTTCAGACAACTATTGTGAAATAACAATACTGGAAGGAGCTTCAACTTCACGTAAACTATTACGTGTATCTCTTAGCGGTTTATTAAAGCAGCTCCCAGAAAATACAATTATATTACGATGCCACCGTTCTTATGCGGTCAACCTGCAAAACATTCAGCACTACAGTGGTAATGCTGGAGGGTTGCAATTATCGCTGCATACAATTGATATTAAAATACCGGTGTCTCGTTCTTATGTAAAAGTAATAAAAGATGCTTTGTCATTAATCCCAAAAACATGTTAATCCCCCCTAAAACATGGGCTTTATACCTCGTCTTGTAATTGAGACCTAATAAGTCGCTTTGTATTTTTACTATTGCCAAGATTAAGTTGAAATTTACAACTTAACGAGGAAAGTAGATATGAAATACGCTATCAAGGCACTTGTAATAATTTCTATATTTGTATTTTGCCACTATGTAATGAGGCAGTTTTGGGGAGAAGGTTGGTCTAGCTGGTTGTCTGAACTTGATAATCTAACTGGCATTTTATTTACCCCCGCTAAATATACTTTTTTATATGGACCGTTAGTTATTGCGGCTATTATTTTGTTTAAACAAAGTGAGCCTTTTGAATCTATAGGGCTTAATTCTTCTGGTTTTATTAACTATGCACTCGCAGCAATTATTTGTTGTGCTCCTATGGCAATAGGTTATGGATTTTTGAGTGATGAACTTAACCTATCAATACCAGCAATAATCACCGGCTCAGTTTATGCGGGTTTTTTTGAAGAGCTAATTTTTAGGGCTGCATTGTTTGGTGTTTTATTTAAATATTGTAGATGGGGCTTTGTGCCTGCGGCATTAATTAGTTCAGTAATATTTGGCCTGGGCCATATTTATCAAGGTAATGATGCGATTTCTGCATTGATGGCGGTTGCTATCACTACTGTAGCAGGTACATGGTTTGCGTGGCTATATTGTGAATGTGGTTATCGTATTTGGTTTCCTATGTGGATGCATATTTTTATGAATGCAGCTTACGGAATATTTGGTATGTCGGGCGGCGCGATAGGTGATCTACAAGGTAACTTATTTAAAGCAACAGCCATTGTGTTAAGTATTGTGTATGTTGAGATGCTAATTCGACGAGGAAAGCAGCGCGAAGTTACATTATCAAAATTATTTCAATGCACTAAAAGTGGCCTTTATACGCAACAAGCTAACTTAAATTGATTGGGAAACGACCATGCTAGAACTATTTATTGTAATAACTATATTTAGCTCACCCTTTTTGATTCTTACTATTACTAAACGTTATTTCGCTTATAAAACTACAATAATGGCAGCGCAAGCAAAATTTAAAGGACTGAATAATAATAAGATAACAAAATTAGAGGAACAAACAGCGATGTTGAACAAAAGATTGGCAGTGCTAGAGGAAATAGTAACATCTCGCCACTTTGAGTTGTCAAATAAAATAGCTCAGTTATAAGCACTTTGATAAGTATAACCCAAACGTATGAGCCTATTAATTTATTAATAGGCTCATACTGCAATAAGGTTTATTTTTAATCATAAATTACGACCATAGTCTCTATTTCTAAGCTTTAGATCTTGGTGCATGCTTAATACATTAAAATTTATACTCTGTATTAAGGATTATTAGATGAAACATCAACTCGCAAAAAGCGTCGCGCTTTCATTATTGTCCCCGGTAATTATTGGCAGCTTGTTAGGATTGTATTATGCACTAACGCTACAGGGTGATTTCTTATCCGTATTTTTTCAACTGTTGATGACTGCTATCTCAAATGCACATATTGTAGGCTTAACGATGGCGGCCTTTGTTGTGCCAGGGTATTTACTAATGTTTAAGTATTCTAAAGTTAATTATTCAGGTGTATTAACGCTTGGTTTGTTAGGTGGCGCTATATTTAGTTACTTATTAAGTGCCTCAACTGGCGAGATATTTTTGATTAATAGTGTTATGTCAGCATTTGCAGCCGGACTGTTTTTATTTGGTCTTCGCAAATCGGTAAAAAAATAATCGCAGCATTATTAACCAAGCACGCTGATAAACGGTGCGATTTCCTTTTTTTTACCTCCAAAAGGTTCCAATTTTTCACGACAAAGAGTACCTTTAGCTACTGTATGTTTAATAAGAAGTAGTTTGGTATGCAAAAGCACGATTTTTACCAGTCATTAGTTAAGCAAACTGAATCGCTGATAGCTGGTGAATCTAATGTAATTGCCAATTTGGCAAACATAAGCGCGCTGTTATTTACCTCTTTAGAAGATGTAAATTGGGCGGGCTTTTACTTTATGGATTCTCCTACTGAATTAGTACTTGGTCCGTTTCAAGGTAATCCTGCATGCATCCGTATTCCCGTTGGGAAAGGGGTATGTGGAACAGCTGCGGCAACCGCTGAAACACAATTAATTGAAGATGTTCACGCTTTTGACGGGCATATAGCCTGCGATGCAGCGTCTAACTCTGAAGTAGTTGTACCTATCATGAAACATGGTAAAGTATTCGCAGTACTAGACATTGATAGTCCAAGTATTGGCCGATTTGATGCTGATGATAAAGCTGGCCTTGAAGCATTAGTGAAATGCTTAGAGGCGAGCCTGTAATGAAAGATTTGCTAAATGTTCAAGACTACCTATTTGCTGTGCAAGATGTTGGCGACTGGGAAGGCGAAGAAGAGCATGTAGCGGAAACGCTCAATGATTTAATTCATATTGCATGGGATCGTCTTCCAGATGATTCAGAATGTGAATTTATTGATGAAACAATTAATGGTATTTGGGAACACCTTCGGGGTGATATGGCTGTAATAGAAGCCGATTTCGAAGAGTTGGTCGACTGGGTAACACACTACGTCGATTCGTCCCTTGATGAAAAGATGTGAAAAATAGGTTCTAAAATGGAAACCACAAACAAGCTAAAAGATATTAATGAAGTGTTGGAATTTTTATATCAAGAATTCCCACAATGTTTTAAACAAAAAGATGGCATCAAGCCGCTTAAAGTAGGTATTTTTAAAGATATTGCTGAGCGTATTGAAGGGTCTGAAAAAGTAAGTAAGACTCAAGTTCGTCAAGCGCTTAGAAAATACACGTCTAATTGGCGTTATTTAGAAGCTGTGACAAAGTCAGAGTTTCGTATTGATCTTGATGGTAATCAAGGTGAAAAAGTTGAGCAAGAGCATATCGACCATGCACAAAAAGCATTGGAAGAAAGCCGCGCTAAAATGGCAAAACGCAAAAAACAACAGCGTCCTCGCCAAGATTCGGATTCTAAATCTTTCAAGAAAAAACCAGCTCATGCTAGCAAAGCAGGCGATAAAAACGCACCTGCAGCTAACAAACCTGCTAAAGCAGCGACAGTTAAACGTTCAGGAAAAATTGAACCTTTACCAGCAACTGAGGTCAAGGTTAATAATAAGGTTAAGGTTAAACTTGGCCAAGCACTTGTAAATGCAGTAATCACTGAAGTGAACAAAGATGACGTTCATGTTGAATTAGTGACAGGTATGCAAGTTAAAACCAAAGCTGACAGCTTATACATCGTTTAAGTTGTAAATAAATTAAGGAGTTGTGTATGAGTAAAAAGTTTACGCTCATTCCGTTAGTTGCTGCCCTGTTTTCAGGTTCATTATTTGCTGCTGTAGAAGCCGTTACAATTGACGATTTACCCCAGCTTAAGCAAGAGAGTCAACATGGTACTGCTAGCAAACGAGTGGCTAGCTTATTTGCTCGTTCACACTATACACCGGTTCGATTTAACGATGAGCTTTCTAGTAAAGTGTACGATCGTTATATCGAATCCCTTGATTTTAATAAAAGCGTTTTCTTAGCCAGCGATATTGCTTCTTTTGAGCAATATCGTGATGACTTTGATAACGCTATTACTACCGGTAAATTAGACTTTACGTTTGATATTTTTAACTTAAGTCTTAAACGCCGTTTTGAACGTTACGAGTATTCACTTACTTTACTTGAAAATGAAATGACGTTTGATAAAGAAGATGAATACTTTTTTGACCGTGAAGATTCAGCATGGCCTGTGTCACAAGCTGAGCTTGATGAAATTTGGCGTGAGCGTGTAAAGTACGACGCACTGCGTTTAAAAATGACGGGTAAAGATTGGGAAGGCATTAAAGAAGTGCTGACCAAACGCTATAAAAATGCAGAAAAACGTTTAGTACAATCTAATTCAGAAGATGCTTTTCAAATTGTTATGAATTCGCTAGCACGTAGTATTGAGGCGCATACGTCTTATTTATCGCCACGTCGTGCAGAGCAATTCAAAATGGATATGGATTTAGAGCTTGAGGGCATTGGTGCCGTACTAAGCCCTGATGAAGACTACACTGTTATTCGCAGCTTAGTGCCGGGAGGCCCTGCAGATAAAACAGATCAAATTAAAGCTGATGACCGCATTATTGGTGTTGCCCAAGATGGCGAAGAATTTGTAGACGTAATTGGCTGGCGTTTAGATGACGTAGTTGATTTAATTAAAGGTCCTAAAGGGACTAAAGTACGTCTACAGTATTTAAAAGGTGTTGACGCTCACGGCGCACCTAAAGTTGTTGAAATCACGCGTGATAAAATTCGACTTGAAGATAGAGCGGCTAAATCAGAAGTATTTGAAGCCAAATACTCTGATTTAACAAGTAAAGTTGGCGTGATTGAAATTCCAGGCTTTTACAATAATCTTTCGAAAGATGTAAAAGTTGAGCTGGCTAAGCTTAAAGAAGAAAAAGTTGATGGTATTATTATCGACTTACGCCAAAATGGTGGTGGTTCTTTATATGAAGCAACACAACTGTCTGGTTTGTTTTTTGACCAAGGTCCAGTTGTTCAAATTCATACCTTAAATAACCGTATTGAAGAGCAAAAAGATCGTGATGGTATAACTTATTACGACGGTCCTTTAACTGTTTTAGTTGACCGTTACAGTGCCTCTGCTTCTGAAATATTTGCAGCAGCTATGCAAGATTATGGTCGTGCAGTTATTATTGGCGAGCAAACTTTTGGTAAAGGTACAGTACAGCAGCACAAAGGCTTAGGCCGCGCTTACGATTTATACGATAATGCGCTGGGTAGCGTACAATATACGATTGCTAAGTTTTATCGTATTAACGGTGGTAGTACGCAACATAAAGGTGTGATCCCTGATATTTCGTTTCCATCAGCAATCGATCCTGCAGAGTGGGGCGAAAGTAAGCAAGATAATGCACTTCCTTGGGACAGCATTGTTAAAGCGAAATACAAAAAATTAGGTAATTTAACACCTATTATTACGTACCTTGAGAAACAACACGAAGTACGAATTAAATCAGAACCAGAATTTGGTTATGTATTTAATGACATTACCTTATACAACGAAGAGAAAGACCGTAAAACTATCTCTTTAGTTGAAGCTACGCGTATTAAAGAAAAAGATGAAGGTGAAGCACGTGCACTTGTACGTACTAACGAACGTCTTAAGCGTTTAGGTAAAGATCCGGTAGAAAACTTAGACGATTTACCTGAAGTAATTGAAGAGCTTGACCCATTTTTGGAAGAAGCTGCATTAATTACTCAAGATTATATTAATTATGGTCGTATAGCTAAGAAGTAACAACTGGTTTTACCTCTATAAAAAAGGCGCATTAGCGCCTTTTTTACTACCTAAAATTTACTAAATTGTTATAATATTTGATTACATAAAGTTGAGCTAGATCAATCATGCTCAATTAATGCGCTTTACGTGCTAAAAATAATAATTAAACACACAGTAAGTGTGTCTAGGAGTCTCTACTTTGAAGCTATTGGATGACAAACCAATCAAGCCCGCCTCGTTTTTTGATGCATTAATTCCTATCTCTGTATTAATTTGTTTACTTGGTGCTGCAGTTTACTTATTTGGTGATAACTCTTCATCAGGCCCTAACCAAATTGCACTTTTATTTGCTACTTTTGCAGCGGCTTTAATTGGGCTTAAAAACGGTTATACATGGAAAAAATTAGAACAAGCCATGATTGAAGGTATAACGCTTTCACTTGGCGCTATCCTAATTTTACTTATGGTAGGTGCGTTAATTGGCACTTGGCTACTTTCTGGAACTGTACCAACTTTAATTTATTATGGCTTGCAAGTTATAAACCCAAGTTGGTTTTATGCAGCGAGTTGTTTAATTTGTGGCATTGTAGCTATGAGTATAGGTAGTTCTTGGACTACTGCCGCTACGATAGGTGTTGCTTTATTAGGCGTTGCAACGGGTCTTGGACTTGAACAAACAGTTACAGCAGGCGCTGTTATATCTGGCGCGTACTTTGGTGATAAGTTAAGCCCACTGTCAGAAACAACCAATCTAGCGCCAGCAGTTGTAGGCGCTGATTTATTTGAGCATATTCAACATATGCTGTGGACGACAGTACCAAGTTTTGTAATTGCACTGATTATATTTATATTCATGGGCTTTAACGCAACTGCTTCAAGCGAAGCGGGGCGTATTGATGAAATAACGGCTATTTTACAGCAAAACTTTAATATTGGTTTTGAAATGCTAATCCCGCTAATTGTACTTTTAGTTTTAGCGATTAAAAAAATGCCAGCCTTTCCTGCTATCTCTATCGGTGCTGTTGTGGGCGCTGTTTGGGCCATGTTGTTTCAATCTGATTTAATTGCTAGCCAAATTGATGTTTCTCAAGGGCAGCTAGTTGGCTATTTTAAGCTTGTTTGGACCACATTTTTTGATGGTTTTAGCATAAGTACAGGCGATGACAAAATGGACTCACTACTCAGTGGTGGCGGTATGTCCGGAATGCTTACAACCACATGGCTTATTATGACTGCACTGATGTTTGGTGCCATTATGGAAAAAACAGGCCTTTTAGATATTTTTGTTAAAAGCATACTTAAAATAGCTAAAAGTACGGGATCGTTAATTGCGGCAACAATAGCAACGTGTATTGGTACTAATGTGATAGCGGCCGATCAATATATTGCAATTGTTGTGCCTGGTCGTATGTTTAAAGATGAATATGAAAAACGTGGTTTGAAGCCTGTTAACTTATCTCGTACATTGGAAGATGGCGGTACAATTACCAGCCCACTAATTCCATGGAACACGTGTGGCGCATATATGCAAAGCGTTTTACTAATAAATCCTTTTGATTATGCACTCTACGCTTTCTTTAACTTAATTAACCCTGTTTTAGCGGTGGTTTATGCCTACTTGGGCATTAAAATTTTACGTATTAAGCCAAAACAATCCGCCTAATTTTAAACAGCTCCTTTTAACTTAAAAGGAGCTGTTTTGGAGTATCTATGACTGAATCAAGTAAACCTCAAGCACAATATCTTAAAGACTATAAAGCTCCTGATTTTTTAATTGACCACACAGAGCTAACCTTTGACTTACAGCCATTATCAACCAAAGTAAGCTCTTTGCTAACGCTTACGCGTGTTGGTGATAAAAAAGCACCTTTAGTGCTTGATGGTATTGATTTAAGCTTACTGTCTTTATCTATTGATACGGTTGATATAACTGATTATGAAATTATTGGCGAGCAGCTAATAATTAATAATCTACCGGATAGTTGTCAATTAAGTATTGTGACCGAGATATCGCCTGAGACGAATACTTCTTTAGAGGGTTTGTATTTATCAGGTGGTGCGTATTGTACACAGTGTGAAGCGCAGGGTTTTAGAAAGATCACCTATTACATGGATCGCCCTGATGTACTTGCCACGTTTGATGTAACTATTATTGCCGATAAAAAGTATCTACAACTTCTTTCTAATGGTAATCAAGTAGACAGTGGTGAAACACAAGATGGTCGTCATTTTGTGAAATGGCAAGACCCATTTAAAAAGCCGAGCTATTTATTTGCACTTGTAGCGGGCGATTTTGATGTTTTAAAAGATACGTACACGACTAAAAGCGGCAGAGATGTAGAATTAGCATTGTTTGTTGATAAAGGTAATTTATCTAAAACACCCCATGCTATTGCCTCACTCAAAAAGGCAATGCAGTGGGATGAAGAACGCTTTAATTTAGAGTATGACCTTGATATTTATATGATTGTAGCCGTCGATTTTTTCAACATGGGCGCGATGGAAAATAAAGGGCTAAACGTTTTTAACAGTAAATGCGTATTAGCTAATCAAGAAACAGCCACAGATAAAGACTACCATACGATTGAATCCATTGTAGGGCATGAGTACTTTCATAACTGGACAGGTAACCGAGTTACTTGTAGAGATTGGTTTCAGTTATCGCTAAAAGAAGGGTTAACTGTATTTAGAGACCAAGAGTTCAGTAGTGATCTAGGCTCTCGTGCACTTAACCGAATTGATGCGGTCAAAGTTATGCGTACGCATCAGTTTAGCGAAGATGCAGGCCCTATGGCTCACCCAATTCGCCCTGAGAAAGTTATTGAAATGAATAACTTTTATACAGTAACTGTATACGATAAAGGTGCTGAAGTTATCCGTATGATGCACACATTACTGGGTGAAACTAACTTTCAAAAAGGGATGACGCTTTACTTTGAGCGCCACGATGGGCAAGCAGTTACATGTGATGACTTTGTAAGTGCGATGAGCGCTGCATCAGGTGTTGATTTAGAGCAATTTAAACAATGGTACAGCCAATCAGGTACACCGCGTTTAAATGCAATTCAAGAATTTGATAGCAGCTCAAATACATACACTTTGACAATCGAGCAAACAGCGCCAGCTAATCAGCCAGAGAATAAAAAGCTTCATATACCTTTTGCTATTGAACTACTTGATGCCAATGGACAAAGTATTGCTCTGCAATATAAAGGTAAAAAGCTAGATCATGTACTCGATGTAACTAATGCGACTCAAACATTTAGCTTTGATAATATTTTAGAAAAGCCTGTTGCGGTTTTACTCGAAGACTTTTCTGCACCTTGTATTTTAAACCAGCAAACAACAGAGCCTGAACTATTGCATATTATGCGTTTTGCGCGCAGTGATTTTTCACGTTGGGATGCACAACAGCAGCTATTCATTAAGGCGATTAAATCTCAAATCACCGATGCAACGAATAGCGTATTAAGCAGCGAAATTATAAATGCGCTACGTGTACTTATAAACACCAAAGAGGGCGATTTAGCTTTAATTGCAGAGCTGTTTAAATTGCCGAGTTTTGACACTTTAGCTGCTGAATTTGATGTAATACCTGTAGATGACATTATTGAAATAACAGAAAAGTTTGAGCAACAAATTGCTGATGAACTTGCTGATGAGCTTCTTAGTTGTTACGAATCTCTTGAAGATGATGGCAGTATAAGTGCAAGCGCTGTTGCGAATCGTGCTTTAAAGCAAATATGTCTGCACTACCTTGCTAAAACACAAAGTCCAGAAGCTGTAACCTTTATTAAAGAAGCTGCAAGCTCGACTAATATGACTAATGTACTTGGTGCCCTAAGCGCTGTGGTAAAAGCTTCACACCCTGTTAGAGATGAGCTTTTGAGTCATTTTGATAGTCAGTGGCGTCATGATGTTTTAGTCATGGATAAGTGGTTTGCACTACAAGCTATGCAATCAGGCAGTACTGCTATAGATGATATTAAGGCACTTTACGAACACCCGTGTTTTGATTTTTCAAATCCTAACCGTGTACGTGCACTTGTAGGAAGTTTTAGCCACTTTAATACAGCACAATTTCATCGAGCAGATGCTCAAGGCTATGCGTTATTAGGTGATTTATTAATAAAACTTAATGCAATTAATCCACAAAATGCATCTCGTATGTTAACACCGTTTATGTCGTGGAAGCGGTACGACGATGTACGCTCACAAGCAATGAAACTGCAATTACAACGCTTAGCCAACTTAGATGGCCTAAGTGCTGACTTGTATGAAAAGGTTGAAAAAGCGCTCGCATAAATGATTGAGTATTATTTTACCTTAAGATTGAGCTATAACGAGTGCATGGATTACTACCATGGCCGTTTTAGCTCTTTACAAGTTGTAGAGGATGGCGGTAAAACAATTCGTTTTGCTGCTACGCATTTGAGGCCCTTCATTTCAAGCTTGGGTGTACGTGGCCGTTTTAGACTCTTATTAACCCCCGAAAACAAGTTCATCCGCCTAGAGCGAGTGGCCTGACACTCGGTTTTTATGTTATATATACATAAAAATATTGTATTTTTGTTAATTTCAATTTGTCCTATTGTTAAATTACGTGTATAAATTATCTGGTACGACGTCTTACCAATACGTAAGCGTTAACCAGAATAAGAAGTATATGACAGATTAAAGCGAGTATTTGTAATTTCACTGATTCGCTTCTATCGTTATGATTACACTAAAAACAATAACTTGATCACACAAAATGACCCGCGACAGGGGGGAACCAAAATGATAAGAAGATCGCTTTTTGTTAAAAATAGAATCGCTATAGGTTTAGCAGCCGCTAGTTTAGGTTTATCTGCAGCAAGTACTCAAGCTGTAACATTTGAAGCTGGAGGTTTTGATATTACCTTCGATTCAACCTTTTCATATGGGCAAAGTGTTCGTGTAGAAGACAGAGACTTTAACCTAATTGGCAAAAGTAATAACCCAGCATTTGATTGGACAGGATACAACCCAGCGCTAAGTAATACTATTTACTCATCACAAGATGTATGGGCACAACCGGGCTCTTACTCAAACAATGGTGATGCGGGTAATTTAAATTTTGATAGTGGTGACTCCTTCTCAAAACTATTGAAGGGCACACACGACCTTTCAATAAATAAAGATAACTACGGTTTGTTCACTCGCTTCATGTATTTTTATGACTTTGCGTTGATGGATGGCAATCATGCATATTCAAATCCTACATCAGGGCAGGGTGTTGATCCATGTGACGATAAAGACACCAAAGCACAAAGTTGTGCCGACATACGTTTATTAGATGCGTTTGTATGGGCCGATTTTGATTTAAATGATGGTAATAACCCTTTATCTGTCCGTTTAGGCCAGCAAGTAGTTAACTGGGGTGAAAGTACGCTTATATCTCATGGTATTAACGTAAACCCAGTTGATATAGATCGATTAAAAGCACCTGGCGCTGAGCTAAAAGAAGCATTTATACCAATCGGTATGCTTTGGGCATCGCTCGGAATTACTGAGAACATCACGCTTGAAGGTTTCTACCAATATCAATGGCAAGAAACACGTTTACCAGCAGCAGGTACATACTTTTCTACTAATGACTTTGCAGCAGAAAATGGTTATCAGCAGAATGTTCAATTAGGCTTTACGTCTAATCCTGATATTGATGTTGCTTTTTTAACGGATAGTTTAAATAACCTAACATCTGATTTTGCATTAGCAGCAGCTGCTCAAGGTATTGATCCTTCAAGTGCTGAAGGGAGTGCTTTATTAGCCCAAATGTATCTTGCTTACCCAACTAAGGTTGCGTTAAAAGGTAAAGGAGATAATGGTAAAAATGAACCTGAAGATGGCGGACAGTACGGTTTACGTTTAGGTATATTTTTACCTGAATTTAATGATACTGAAATTGCGTTATACCACGTGAACTACCATAGTCGTCGTCCACTTATATCTGGTCGTGTATCAAACTTTTCACAGGCAGCAATTGCTCAAGATTTAGCGATGATCATGACAACAGAAATTACGTCAGATAATGTTGCTGATTTAACCGCTTTTTCTAAAGCTGAAAACGACTACCCAGAAGATATTAAACTATATGGTTTAAGTTTTAACACAACTATTGGTGAAACAGCCTTTGCGGGTGAGTTTGCGTTTCGTCAAGATGAACCACTGCAAATTGATGACGTAGAGTTACTTTACACAGCTATGCCTGAGCAGTTAGCTCTTGCAGGTCTTCGTCCTGATTTTGCAGGTATTTCGCAAATGAGTTTTGGCGATGATATTAGTTCTGTTGGTGCGGGTGAAGTTGCTCAAGGCTATATTGAACGTGATACATCACAAATTCAATTCACGGCTACTCACTTATTTGGACCTTCATTAGGTGCTGATAGTTGGGCTGTAGTTGGTGAAGTGGGTGCAGTAAAAATTCATAACATGCCAGAATATGACGAAATGCGTTTAAATGTATCCGGTACTGGCCGTAGTGGCACAATTACAGGCCCAGGTACTACTGATTATTCAACATTGCAACTTGGTTTATCAAATGGCGCTGAAGAAAAGTCATTCGCCACAGCATCTTCTTGGGGTTACCGCTTAATTGCTAAAGGTGATTATTTTAACCTTTACAAAGGTATTAACTTCTCTCCACGTTTTGTATTTTCTCATGACGTAAATGGTAATACACCAGACCCTATGTTCTTATTTATTGAAGACCGTAAATCTTTGGGTGCAACCATGAACTTTAACTACCAAAATGCGTGGTCACTTGATGTGAGCTATAACTCGTTTTGGGGCGGCGGCGATATTAATACTTTCTCAGATCGCGATTACGTTTCTTTTAACTTAAAATATTCTATTTAGGGGTAACATTATTATGATTAAAAAACCTACCCTCATCGCTACAGCTTTTTGTAGCTTGTTTGCAAGCAGCGCAGCTTTAGCTAAATTAAACGCTGATGAAGTTGCTCAATTAGGTCAAAACTTAACGCCAATGGGCGCAGAAAAAGCAGCTAATGCTGATGGCTCTATTCCAGCATGGAATAATGGCATTACAACAGCCCCTGCAGGTTATGAAGCTGGTATGCATCACCTTGACCCATTTACAGCTGATAAAGTGCTTTTCACTATTGATAAAAGTAATATTGAAAAGTACAAAACCAATTTAAGTCCGGGTCAAATTGCTTTATTTGAAGCATACCCAGACACATTTAAAATGCCAGTATATGAAACACGCCGTTCTGCGTCTTACCCTCAGTTTGTGTATGATGCGACTAAAAAGTTTGCACCGACTGCTGAATTAATAGAAGGCGGTAACGGTATTAAAAATACGGCGATTGGTATTCCTTTCCCTATTCCTAAAACGGGTTTAGAGGCAATTTGGAATCACTTATTACGTTACCGTGGCCAGTCTGTTGAGCGTTTTGGTGGTCAAGCTGCACCGACTGCATCTGGTTCTTATAACTATGTTGGCTTTGATGAGCAGTTATTAGTTAAATACTCAGACCCTAGTGCAACACCAGCAGAGCTGCAAGACTCAAATATTTTGTTTAAGTTTAAACAAAGCGTTACAGAACCAGCTCGTTTAGCGGGTACTGCATTATTAGTTCATGAAACAATGGATCAAATATTAACGCCGCGCCAAGCATGGACTTATAACTCGGGACAACGCCGCGTTCGTCGTGCACCTAATGTTGCATATGATGCACCAGGCACAGCTGCAGATAGCCTGCGTACTACCGATGATTTTGATATGTTTAATGGCTCGCCAAATCGTTACAACTGGACACTAAAAGGTAAGCAAGAGTTATATATACCTTACAACAGCTATAAACTTCATAGTGATAAGCTAGAGTACGATGATATTTTAATGCCTGGCCATATTAATCCAGAACATACACGTTACGAAAAACACCGTGTTTGGGTTGTTGAAGCTAACTTAAAAGATGATACACGTCATATCTATAAAAAACGTGTGTTTTACATCGATGAAGATAGCTGGCAAGTACAGGTTACTGATATTTATGATAACCGCGACCAACTTTACCGTGTAGCAATGGCTTATGGCCTTAACTACTACGAAGTACCTACACAGTGGAGTACGCTTGAGGTTTATCATGATTTGAATTCTCGTCGTTATTTAGCAATTGGTTTAGATAACCAAGAAAAAATGTACGATTTTTCACAGTCATTTAACGATAACGAATTTACTTCAAGCGCTTTACGTCGCGCAGGTAGATAGTATTAAACTAGGCATTTAACAATTTGTTAAGTGCCTTTTCCTTTCTCATCGCGTTTGTCTTACAGCGCGCAACGCTTTCCCCAGTAAAAAGACAAACAACTCTCTCGTACAAGGCGATTAAAATTTATGAAGTATTTGGTATATGCCAGCCTGATAATAAGCGGTGCGAGTGTTGCACAAGAAGCCCCTAGCAATGCAATCAGTGCAACAAATGCAGCTAAAACCTTACTCACCGACATAACTAACACAGGCAATAGTCTAATTGCAGTAGGTAAACACGGTACTGTTATTAAAAGTATCTCGGGTGATAAATGGCAACAAGCTGAGCTAGTCCCAACTCAAGTGCTATTAACTGCCGTTGATTTTAGTAATGAAAATAATGGATGGGCGTGTGGCCACGATGCAACAATAATAAATACTACTGACGGTGGTATTAATTGGAAACTACAACAAGCACAACCAAAATTAGACAAACCATGTTTAGATATTCTATTTGAAGATGATTTAAAAGGTTTTGCAGTGGGCGCATATGGCATGTTTTATCAAACCACCGATGGTGGTAAACATTGGCAAAAACGCTTTTTAGATTCGCTATTATTTAGTGATGATCGTGATTACTTGAACGATTTAAAAGAAAATGACCCCGAAGGATACGAAGCCGAAACTGCTTCAATTTTACCGCACTTTAATCGAATCGAAAAAACAGATAATGGTTTAATGCTGGTTGGTGAGATGGGCTTGATGGCCAGAAGCATTGATGATGGTCAAACTTGGCAAAGGATAGAAGAAATTTATCCTGGTTCATTCTTTGCAGTTGCATCAGATAGCACACAAGAAATTGTGGCAGGGCTTCGAGGTAATGTTTTTGCAAAGCAAAATGGTGAACAGCAGTGGCAGCATTTCGAAAATGTTAAAACAGCGACGATCAACAACATCATTAATTATAATAACAAACAATGGCTTATGCTTGCCAACAGTGGCGTTATTTTTCATCTTCAAGATGGGTTACTCACCCATGAGCAGCTTGCTGACGGTAAAGCGATTCTTGATGGTGTAATTTTAGATAACAGGCTGATCATGGCTACAGAAGATGGCATTAAAGTGAAGGAGTTAACCCCTTAATGCATAAACTACTCGATTTTATTGAAAAGGCGATTTTTAGACATCGCTTAATTATGCTTATAAGTTTTGCACTTATAACCTGTTTACTTGTATTCAAAGCGACTCAAATTCAATTAGATGCATCGTTTAATAAAAATATCCCGTTAAACCACGATTATATGAAAGTGTATACCAAGCATGAAAAGCAGTTTGGTGGTGCAAACAGTATTTTGATTTCAGTGTGTGATGACAGTGGTGATATATTTAATCCAGAGTTCTTTACTCAATTAAAAGCGGTTCACGATCAGCTTTATTTCATTCCTGGCGTAAATCGTCCATTAGTTAACTCAATATTTTCACCCAGTGCTCGTTTTGTTGAAGTAGTGGAGGATGGCTTTGCCGGTGGCCCAATTATTCCTGCTAACTTTAAAGCAGATAAGCGTGGTTTAGGTGTAGTAAAGGAAAACATTGAAAAAGCAAAAGTTGTAGGACGTATGATTGCCAGCGATTATTCGTGTGCAATGGTAACTGCTCAACTTTTAGAAACTGATCCTCAAACACAACAAAAATTAGACACATTAGCTTTTGCACAAAAGCTAGAAAGTGATTTAAGAGAGCCTTTAAGTACGGACAAAGTAAGTATTCATATTATTGGCTTTGCAAAAATGGCTGGTGATATAGCGGAAGGTGCAAAAGGGGTGGTTGTATTTTTTGCCATTGCTATCGCTTTTACCTTTATTATGGTCTGGCTATTTTGTGGCAGTTTAAAGCTGACTATTTTGCCTATCGCATGTTCCATTATTGCTGTTATTTGGCAATTAGGCCTGCTTTCAAGTTTAGGTTTTGGCCTTGATCCTATGTCTATTTTGGTACCGTTTTTAGTATTTGCTATTGGTGTAAGCCATGGTGTGCAGATGATAAATGCGATTGGTAAAAAAGTAGGTGAAGGTAAAACAACACGTATTTGTTGTCAGTCAAGTTTTAGGGCTTTATTAGTGCCAGGCGGTATTGCACTGCTTTCAGACACCGTAGGCTTCTTAACATTACTTACCATCGATATTGGTATTATCCGTGAACTTGCCATTACAGCGAGTTTAGGTGTAGCAGTAATTATATTTACTAATTTAATCTTATTGCCAGTTTGGGCTTCGTACATGAACTTTGAAAACAGTGTACATATTCAATCTGGTGATGCAGCAAAACCAAACATGCTTGATAAAATCCGCGACTTACTTGTTAAAGCGACTGATCCTAAAGTAGCTAAAATGATTATTGGTTTTACACTTGTTCTATTTGCTTTAGGTTACTGGCAAGCAGATAAAATGCGTATAGGTGACTTACATGCAGGTGCTCCATCACTGCATCAAGATGCCCGTTATAATCAAGACACGTTTTTAATATCAGACAAGTACACTATCTCGTCTGATATCTTAAAGGTAATTGTAGAAGCGTATCCTGCAGCATGTACTGAGCATGATGTGATGGAGCGTATAAGCCGTTTTCAATACAAAGTAGAGAATGTAGCAGGTGTGCAGTCTGCTGTAAGTTTGAGCTCTGTAGCTCAATCGGTTAACGCAGGCTACAACGAAGGCAATTTGAAATGGCAAAGCTTGCCACGAAATTCAGCAAGTTTAGTGCAGTCAACGTCTCGAGTTGAAACTAGTACAGGTTTACTTAACGGTGATTGTTCAGTTATGCCAGTGATTATATTTTTAGATGATCATAAAGCACAAACTATCGATACTGTAATTAAGAGTGTTAAGCAATTTGCGCAAGAAGAGGGCACTGATAAATTAGCATTTAAGTTAGCGTCAGGACCTGTTGGTGTAATGGCAGCCACTAATGAATCAGTTGCAGAAGCGCAAATACCAATGATGCTTTATGTTTATGGTGCCGTTATCATTTTATGTTTAATGAGCTTTAGAAGCGTAAAAGCAACGATTGCAGTGGTATTGCCGCTTTATATCGTATCAACACTTGCACAAGCACTTATGGTGCAATTAGAAATAGGCTTAACCGTTTCTACTTTGCCAGTTATTGCTCTAGGAGTGGGTATTGGGGTCGATTACGGCATTTATATACTGTCGTCGATGATGGGGCAGCTTAAGCAAAATGTACCATTAAGTGTTGCTTATCGAAATGCGCTTGTTGAACGTGGAAGTGCGGTTCTATTTACCGGTATTACACTTGCGATTGGTGTGAGTACGTGGATATTCTCAGATCTTAAATTCCAAGTTGATATGGGTATACTGTTAACCTTCATGTTTTTAGTAAATATGTTAGGTGCAGTGTTGTTATTACCCGCTATTGGTAGCCTTCTCTGGACTGACCAGAAAAAATAATGTGAATAATTTTGCTCCTAAATGGCCTGTAAAGGCCATTTATATCTACAATTTGTGAATAGATGACCAAATAGCTGAAATGCTTAAAATGTTTTCATCGAAAAGGCTGTTTATTAGCTGTAAAAGGGTTAGAATTTAATTGACTCCACGCTAATGAATAGCTGTACAAATTCCTGCTCCTGAGCAGTAATAGATTAAGGAACATACAATGACACGAAATGAAGGCCAAGCCTCGGTTATCCTAGATAATGTCTGTAAGCTGATCCAGAAAAAAGTTCGCGCTGATAATGTGTTACTCGTTGAGAAATTCGCCAAAGCCTTGTACAGCAATATGTCTAAAGAGGATTTGGCAAACCGCAACGATAGTGACCTATATGGCGCAGCATTAAGCCTTTGGAACTCGCTAGAAAAAAATACTACCGACGACGCTGTTATCCGCGTTTTCAACCCTGAAGTGGCAAAAGATGGCTGGCAGTCATCACATACAATCGTAGAGATTATTACTAAAGACATGCCGTTTTTAGTTGATTCTGTTCGTATGGCCATGACTCGTGAAAATATCGCCTCTCACTTATTACTTCACTGCCCATTAAAAATTAAGCGCGATGAAAACGCTAAAATTTCTGGATTATCAAATTTAAAAGCAGAGCAAGAATCCTCATCTACTAAAACAGTATTTTTTATTGAAATTGACCGTCAAACAGATTCTTCTGTGATTGAGTCTTTCAAGAAAGAGTTAGAGTCGGTTCTTGTTGATGTATCAGTTGCTGTTGATGATTGGCAGCCAATTCGTAAAAAATTGATTGCAGTAACCAAAGAGTTACCTAAACGTCATCATAATAAAACGACAGAAGAAGTTTCAGAAACAACTGAGTTTTTAGATTGGTTAGCGAAAGATAACTTTACCCTAATGGGTTACCGTGAATATGAGCTAAGCCCAGTTCAAGGTGATTACCAATTAAAAGGTAAAATGGAATCAAGCCTTGGCTTGATGAAAAACTCTACTGAAGAACACACACGATTATTATCAGAATTACCAGAAGTTGCTCGCCAAGAAGCACGCAGCAGCAACCTACTGATCCTAACAAAAACAAACTCTGTTTCTCGCGTTCACCGTCCAGCTTACATTGATTACGTAGGTATTAAGCGTTTTGACGATGAAGGCAATGTAATTGGTGAAGACCGCTTTATTGGTTTGTTCTCATCAAGCTTTTACAATAACAGTGCTACTGATGTGCCTGTTTTAAAAAGTAAAATTAACCGCATTATGGAAATGTGTGATTTTGCTAAAGGTACACACGCTTACAAAGCTGTTTTAAATATTTTAGAAACCTACCCACGTGACGAGCTAGTTCAAGCGCGCGAAAGTGAGCTACTTGAAGTTGCTATGGGTGTTTTACAAGTACAAGAGCGCGATATGTGTCGCTTGTTTGTACGTAAAGATGCGTATGGTCGCTTTTTATCTTGCATGGTTTATGTTCCTCGCGAACGCTATAACACGGCTCTTCGTCGTGAAACGCAAGATATATTAGCTAATGCATTTAATTCTGACGATAAAGTCGAATTTACTACTTATTTCTCTGAGTCAACACTGGCGCGTACTCATTACACCGTTCGTGTGACCGACAACAAGATCGAATATAACGTGAAAGACATCGAAAACAATTTAGTAGAAGCTGCACGTACGTGGGAAGATAAACTTCAATCTGCACTTTTAGAGTCTGCGGGTGAAGCACGTGGTAACGATTTAAATCGTAAATACTGTAATGCGTTTGCACGCTCATACAAAGATGAAGTGCTTCCAAGTGCAGCGGTTGTTGATATCGAAAAGTTAGAACTACTTAGCGATGAAAACAAGCTAGAAATGCTGTTCTACCGTCCTCAAGAAGAAGCAAACAGTAATATTGTACGATTAAGCTTATTCCATAAAGATGAGCCAATTCACTTATCTGATGTTATGCCAATGCTTGAAAACTTTGGTCTGCGCGTTGTTGGTGAAACACCATATTCAGTTAAAACTAGCGATGGTCGTATTAACTGGATCATGGACTTCTCGATGCTTATTGACAGCAAAGGGATGGCAGACTTTGATAAAATTTCAGCACGTTTTCGCGCTGCATTAACAAATGTGTGGGGCAACCGCCTTGAAAATGATGGTTTTAACCGTTTAGTGTTAATGGGTGGCCTAACTGGCCGCGAAGCCTCTATTTTACGTGCTTACGCTAAGTACATGCGTCAAATTGGTGTAACGTTCTCACAAAGTTACATTGAAAGCACATTTGCAAATTATCCAAACATTGCAGCGCAAATTGTTAATTTATTTGCTAAAAAGTTCTCAGTTAAGAGCCCAGCAAGTGCTAAAACACTTGAAAAGTTAAGTACGCAAATTTACTTAGAACTTGAAAACGTAGCAAACCTTGATGATGACCGTATTATACGTTTATACGTAGATATGATTGTTGCGACGCTACGAACTAACTATTTCCAAAAAGATGAAGCAGGTCAGTTTAAGTCTTATGTCTCGTTTAAAATACAGCCTAGCTTAATTCCTGATGTACCACTTCCACTTCCTGCGTTTGAGATTTTTGTATACTCTCCGCGCGTTGAAGGTGTGCATTTACGTTACGGTAAAGTAGCGCGTGGTGGTCTGCGTTGGTCTGACCGTCGTGAAGATTTCCGTACTGAAGTACTTGGCTTAGTTAAAGCTCAACAAGTTAAAAATACAGTAATTGTACCTGTTGGTTCTAAAGGTGGTTTTGTATGTAAACAATTACCTAGTGAGCGCGAAGCGTTTATAAAAGAAGGCCAAGAGTGTTACAAAATCTTTATCCGTGGTCTTCTAGATATTACAGATAACATAGAGCGCGGTGAAGTAGTCCCAGCTCGCGATGTTGTTCGCCACGATGAAGATGATGCTTACTTAGTGGTTGCAGCCGATAAAGGAACCGCTACTTTCTCTGATATCGCAAACGGCATAGCTAATGAATACAATTTCTGGCTAGGTGATGCATTCGCATCAGGTGGCTCGGTTGGTTACGATCATAAGAAAATGGGTATTACAGCTAAAGGCGCATGGGAGTCAGTTAAACGACATTTCCGTGAAATGGATATCGATTGTCAAACGACTGACTTTACAGTGGTAGCTATAGGCGATATGGCTGGTGATGTATTTGGTAATGGTATGTTGTTATCTAAGCATATTCGTTTACAAGTTGCCTTTAACCATATGCACATTTTTGTTGATCCTAACCCAGATGCTGCTACTTCTTACCCAGAGCGCGAACGTTTATTTAATATGCCGCGTTCATCGTGGGAAGATTACAATAAAGAGTTAATTTCTGCCGGTGGTGGTGTTTTCTCTCGTGCTGCTAAATCAATTACGCTTAGCCCAGAAATGAAAAAAATGTTGGGTACTAAAAAAGCAAGTATGACCCCAAATGAGTTAATGAAAGCTTCATTGATGATGGAGTTCGATTTACTGTGGAATGGCGGTATTGGTACGTACATTAAAAACTCTAAAGAAACTGATGCAGATGTAGGGGATCGTGCAAACGATGCACTACGTATCAATGGTAGAGATTTAGGCGCTAAAATAATTGGTGAGGGCGGTAACTTAGGTGCAACTCAATTAGGTCGTGTTGAATTTGCAGCTAAGGGTGGTCGTGTTAATACTGACTTTATTGATAACGTAGGGGGCGTTGCCTGTTCAGATAACGAAGTTAACATTAAGATTTTACTTAATGGCTTGGTTGCTGAAGGCGACTTAACACGTAAACAACGTGATGAGCTACTTTATTCTATGACGGATGAAGTATCTGAATTAGTATTAAAAGACTGTTACCGTCAAACACATACTATTTCAATTACGCAGTCTAAAGGTACTTCAACGCTTAAAGAAAAGATTCGCTTTATTCATGCTCTTGAAAAAGATGGTAAGTTAAACCGTGCTATTGAGTTCATTCCAAGTGATGAAGAATTGGCAGAACGTGCAGCCGCAGGTAAAGACTTAACTCGCCCTGAGCTTTCAGTGCTAGTGTCTTACGCAAAAATGGTATTAAAAGAGTCTTTAGTAAGTGATGAAATTACTGAAAACCCTTACTATCGCCAATTGCTTGTGAAGTCATTCCCACGTCCTCTACGTGAGAAGTTTAACGATGCGATGAACAACCATCCACTTCGTAAAGAAATTATTGCAACTAAACTTGCTAACAGTATCGTTAATGATATGGGTTTAAACTTCATGGTACGTATGCATGAAGAAACCGGTGCCAACGAAGCTGAAATTGCAATGTGTTACTCAATTGCTAGCGAAATATTTGAAATGCGCGATACATGGTCTTCTATCAGCGCACTGGATAATAAAATACCAGCAGCGGTACAAACTGAAATGCTTTACCAACTTCGTCGTACTGTTCGCCGTACTACGCGTTGGTTCTTACGTCATCGTAATAAGTCACAAACGATTGAACAAGGAATTGAATTCTTTGCGCCAACATTTAAAGATTTAAGCGATAATTTAAATACATACATGATTGAAAAAGAAAATGACCGTATTGTAATTGAAGCTAATAAGTTAATTGATGCCGGCGTTCCTGTAGATATAGCTAAGCGTATTGTTTCGTTATCAAGCTTATTCTCTGTGATGGATTTAGCTGAGGTTGCTAATAATTCAGGTAAGAGTATTTCGATGGTATCGAATACTTACTTTAAACTAGGCGCGAGAATGGGTCTGCATTGGTTCTTAGAGCAAATAACTAAGCAACCAGTAGCAAATCATTGGCAAGCACTTGCTCGTTCATCTTACCGTGAAGAGCTTGATTGGCAGCAACGTACGTTATCTGAAGTGGTGCTAAATAGCTTTGAAGGTGACGAGAGCGATGTTGATAGTCAAATAGATGAGTGGATGGATAGCCAAGATTTATTACTTCAGCGTTGGAAACAAATGTTGGCTGAGTTTAAAACATCACAAAGCCACGACTTTGCTAAGTTCTCAGTTGCACTTCGTGAACTTATGTTATTAAGTCACAACTGTGATACATCAGGAAAATAATTTAGCTTTAATCAGTTATTTGTTTAGTAAATAAATAACTGATTGTTAAAATTGTTATACAATACCTCAGCCTTGTCTGAGGTATTTTTTTGTCTGAAATTTAAAAAGAGGATTATATTGATGTTTTATGATTTAGCTCGCCGTTTTATGTTTACCCGTGATGCGGAGTGGGCGCATGAGTTTGCACTTAATAATCTTCGTCGTTTTGCTAATACGCCTCTAAATATAGCTTGGTCACAAAGTGTTTCAGATAAACCCGTAAACTTTTTAGGTCTTGAATTTAAAAATCCAGTAGGGCTTGCCGCTGGCCTGGATAAAAATGCAGAATGTATAGATGCATTTAGCCAAATGGGATTTGGTTTTATTGAAGTTGGAACGGTTACACCGCGTCCTCAAGTTGGTAATGACAAGCCACGTATTTTTAGACTTCCAGAGTCAAACGCAATTATTAACCGTATGGGTTTTAATAATAAAGGTGTTGATAATTTAGTCGAAAATGTAAAAGCAGCAAAGTACAGTGGCATACTCGGTATCAATATTGGTAAAAATAAAGATACACCTAACGAGCAAGGTAAAGATGACTACATTCATTGTATGCGTAAAGTATTTGAGCATGCCTCATATATTACGGTAAATATTTCATCACCAAATACCCCAGGGCTTCGTGATTTACAATATGGTGCTGCACTTGATGATTTATTGCAAAGTCTTAAAAATGAACAGTTAGATTTAATTGCAAAGCATAATAAGCAAGTTCCTATGCTTGTAAAAATTGCACCGGATCTCGATCAAATACAAATAGAGCAAGTAAGTGAGTCACTTTTAAATAATAAAATTGATGGTGTAATTGCCACAAACACAACGCTTGAGCGAGCCGCAGTCATGGGGCAGCAATATGCACAAGAGGCGGGCGGTTTATCAGGTCACCCTGTTAGAATGCGCTCTACAGAGGTAGTAAGTGAGCTAAAACGCTTAACACAAGGTAAGCTACCAATCATCGGAGTCGGCGGTATTGATGATGCTACATCTGCAAAAGAAAAGTTAGATGCAGGCGCAAATTTAGTTCAGGTTTATACTGGGTTCATCTACAAAGGTCCACAATTGGTAAAGTCGATCGTTAACGGCTTATAAGGATCAGTTATCTAAGCTTTTGATCGTTAGCTAAATGTTCTAAGCAAACATTTTAAAAGTGGTCAAAAGCGGTTATACTCTGAGCAATAATTATTCAACATACCCAAGGAGGAGTAAATGTTACAAGCATCAAAGCAATGGCAGTGGATTACTTGTCCTGATAAAAATCGTTTGTTACTTGATTTAAATGACGACATGCAATTATGCACGCCTTATAAATTAAGACAGCTCACCGATTCTGTTTTTAAAAATCCACGTTTTAGTCTCGAAGATGCTGCATTTTACGAACAGGTTTATAATTATCTGGATGGATTTGAATTGTGGTCTGCGGCTCAAATTTGTCAAATATCATTAAATGCAACTGCTGTTAAGTATCACTTAAAACCCGTTTTAGCAAAAAGTTGGTTTTTTGAAGAATACACAGGGACAGAACCAAGCGTAGAGGCAATAGTAAAATTAACATCTAAAGCGCAGTCAGGTGATTTTTTAATTGTAGAGCATTGTCCTGATGCATCTATTTGTTTGAATTTAAGTGAAACCTTTAAATTAGACGAAAACTTATCTTTAGCGCAATTTGAAGTAATCCGTATTTTGAACAATCGAGTACACCCCATCCTAAATCAGCAATATCAAAGTCAAACCGCCTAACCAAATTTAAGTCTTAAGCGTGTCTTTATGGCGTGTTTGTCGCCCAACCTATGTTATAATCCTGCGCAATTAGCTATTAAGGGTTATTACTTTGCAATTTATCGCACTTACTTCTATCGGAATCGAAAATTTATTGGTTGATGAACTAACAGAACTTGGCGCAACCGTGTCTAAGCAAACTGTTGGTTCTGTTCGTTTTGAGGCTGACTCATTACTTGCGCAAAAGGTTTGTTTATCAACTCGTTTTGCAACGCGTGTGCTTATGCTTATTGAAGAAAAAGAAGGCGTAGATGACAAAAATAGCCTGTATAATTTTGCGCGCTCGCAACCTTGGCAAGAATGGTTTGGACCTACGCAAACATTCGCTGTCGACTTCAACGGTACCAATGACTCATTAAAAAACACGCAATTTTCGGGTCTTGTAATCAAAGATGCGATTGTTGACTATTTTAATGATTTATACGAGCAACGTCCTAACGTTGATAAGCAAGATGCTAACGTGCGCGTAGTTGCACGATTAAATCGTTACGGCGTATCGATGTATATTGACTATTCAGGTCCTCGTTTGTCAGAACGTGGTTACCGCCAAGGCCAAGGTAAAGCGCCAATTAAAGAGCACTTAGCTGCTGCATTAATTAAGCGAAGTGGCTGGCTTGAAAATGTAAAACAGCCTTTATTCGATCCATGTTGTGGTGCGGGTACTATTTTGATAGAAGCTGCCGGTATGGCGCGAAACGAAGCGCCAGGATTATTCCGTGAAGGTTTTGCTTTTGAGCGTTTACCCAGTTTTAGAGCCGCTAAGTTTAAAGAGCTTAAAGAAGAGTTACTCGCTAATATTACTGATCCTAAATTGTGGTTAATTGGCCACGATTACGATGAGCAAGTATTAAGTAAAGCAATTGATAATGCTAAACGAGCCGAGCTTGACGACGTGATTAAGTTTAAGCAAAGTGATGCAACTAAACTTACAGCTGTTGCAAAATTACCGGGTGTTGTAATTTCAAACTTACCTTATGGTGAGCGTATTGGCTCTATGGCTGAGCTTGTTGATTTACACCGTAATTTAGGCGTTGGCTTTAAAAAGCACTTCAATCACTGGAAACTTGCCTTATTGGGTATGGACGAGAGCTTATTTAAACTTTTGAAACTTGTGCGCCTCAAGCGTTATAAATTTAAAAATGGCCCGCTTGATGTAGAACTTAACTTATATCAATTAGATGATAAGCAAGTAAGTTTGACCACAGATGACAAAAAAGCACTCAATTTTGAAGGCTCAACGTCATTCGCAAATAGATTGAAAAAAAATAAGCAAGGCTTAAAAAACTGGCTTAAACAAAATAAAATAGATGCTTATCGCGTCTATGAAGCGGATATCCCTGAATACAATGTTGCTGTAGATATTTATGGTGACTCTGCTGTAATTTTTGAATATGCAGCGCCTAAAGAAATTGATGAAAAAACATCAGAAAAACGCCTGCAAGACGTAATAAGTTTAACGGCTCAACAGCTTGAGATTTCACCTGAAAACATTGCTGTAAAAGTACGTAAAAAGCAGAAGGGCGAAGATCAATACACCGCTATGTCTAAACAAAACCGTACTATGGTTGTTGAAGAGTTTGGTGCTAAGTTCAAAGTTAATTTATTTGACTACTTAGACACAGGCTTGTTTTTAGACCATCGCTTAATGCGCCGTTATATTCAAGAAAATGCTAAAGATAAACGTTTCTTAAACCTTTTTGCATACACAGGTACAGCTTCTGTACATGCTGCTCTTGGTGGTGCTAAAGCCATTACTACAGTCGATTTATCAAAGACCTACTTAAAATGGGGCCAAGATAACTTTGATTTAAATGGTATTAGTAATACACGATACCGTTTTGAACAAGCAGATTGTTTAAAATGGTTAGAGCACGCAACGGCGCAATATGATTTGATATTTTTAGATCCTCCAACGTTTTCAAACTCAAAACGTATGAAAGACGCGTTTGATGTACAGAGCGATCACATTAAATTATTAACGTGGGTTAAAAAGATTTTAAGCCCATCGGGCACTTTGATTTTCTCTAATAACAAACGTGGCTTTGTGATAGATGAAGTTGGTCTGATTGGTTTAGGTTTAAAAGCCATTAATATTTCAGATAAAACGTTATCACCAGACTTTAAACGTAATAAAAAAATCCATAATAGCTGGTTAATCACACATGGCTAAGTGGGTTTTATACCACACTGATGGTTGCCACTTGTGCGAGCAAGCTGAGCAACTTATCACTGAGGTACTTAGTAATACGAGTGAGTTATTACTAATCGATATTATGACTGATGAGCAGCTTATAGCTGAGTATCAAATTACTATTCCTGTATTAAAAAGTGAAAAAGGCGAGCAATTATTTTGGCCTTTTACTTTACACACTGTGCACGAATTTTTAGCACAAGCAGAATAAGAGCAAATAAGAACTATGGATTTAATTAGAATTTTAAAAGCACAACTTGCTTTTGGTACGCATGCTTTGCTTAACAAAGCAGATGCCGTTATAGAAAGTGGCGAAAGAGTGTGTGTTGTTGGTCGAAATGGCGCGGGTAAGTCAACTCTATTAAAAGTGCTTGATGGCGAAGTTGTATTAGATGATGGTGAAATAAATCAGCTAGGCGGGATTAGAATTTCTCGTTTAGAACAAGATCCACCAAAAGGCGCAAATGGCACTGTATTTGATTACGTTGCGCAAGGTATGCCTGAGATTGCAAACTTACTAATTGATTTTCATCATGTAAGTAATGAGTTGCAAACAGTGTGTACTGATAAGTTATTAAACAAGCTTGAACGTTTATCAAATCAATTAGAAGCGGCTGATGGCTGGCGCTTTGATAGCCGAATTCAATTAGTACTAACACAATTAGAATTAACGCCAGAAGCTAAACTTGAGTCTCTTTCTGGTGGTTGGTTACGTAAAGTAGCACTTGCACGTGCACTTGTCAGTGAGCCTGATTTATTATTACTTGATGAGCCAACAAACCATTTAGACATGGCAAGCGTCATGTGGCTTGAGCAATTTTTAAAAGAGTTTAAGGGCGGAATCGTATTTATATCGCATGACCGTGCGTTTATTCGCGCTGTTGCTACGCGTATTTTAGATTTAGACCGTGGTAAGCTTATTTCGTACCCTGGTGATTACGCTACGTACTTAGAGCAAAAAGCCCATGATTTAAAAGTTGAAGAAAGCCAAAATGCATTGTTCGATAAGCGTTTAGCTGAAGAAGAAACATGGATCCGCCAAGGTGTTAAAGCGCGTAGAACGCGTAACGAAGGACGTGTTAGAGAGTTAAAACAGCTTCGTACAGAGCGTAAGCAACGTGTTGACCAAGTTGGTAAAACTGATTTCAATATTGAAACAGCAGAACGCTCTGGTAAGTTAGTATTTGAAGCTAAGAATCTTTGTCATGCATTTAAAGACAAAGTTATTGCTGATGATTTTTCTACACTGGTGATGCGCGGTGACAGAATCGGTCTAGTAGGCCCAAATGGTATTGGTAAAACAACACTATTAAAACTAATGTTTGGTGATTTAGAACCAGATAGTGGTATTACTAAGCAAGGTGTTAATTTAGAGTTTGCTTACTTTGACCAATACCGTGAAAAACTTGACGAAGAAGCAACTGTTCAAGATAACGTTGCCGAAGGTAAACAAGAAGTGATGATGGGCGGTCGTTCACGCCATGTTTTAGGTTACCTGCAAGACTTTTTATTCCCTCCAGCACGCGCTCGAACCCCTGTTAAAGCACTCTCTGGTGGTGAAAAAAATAGACTGCTATTAGCTAAACTGTTTTTAAAACCATCTAATATACTTGTTCTCGATGAGCCAACGAATGACTTGGACATTGAAACGTTAGAGTTACTAGAGGACATCATTAATCAATACCAAGGTACAGTGCTGATTGTAAGCCATGACCGTGAATTTATTGATAATACATGTTCAAGTGTATGGGCGTTTGAAGGTAACGGTAAAGTTACAGATATTGTAGGTGGCTATAGCGACTATGAGGCTTACGTTAACTATTTAGCTGAACAAGAAAAAAAAACGCAGCAGCAACCAGTAAAAAAAGTTGAAAAAGTAGTCGCTCCAGTTGCTAAACCTGCAGCTAAAACAAATAAACTCTCTTACAAATTAAAACTTGAATTAGAGCAACTACCGAATAAAATGGAAAAACTAGAAGCTGAAATTGAAGCTCAACAAGCTGTAGTTAGTGACTCAGACTTTTTTAAACAAGAGAGTGATGTAACAACTAAAGCATTGAACCATTTGGCACAACTTGAGTCTGACCTTGAAGCTGCGCTTGAGCGCTGGGAAGAACTTGAAGAATTACAGAATCAGTAGTAAGGACTAAAATGAAATATAAATTACTCGCTGCCAGTATTTTAGCGACATTAAGCACTTCAGCAACAAGTGCGACGTACCAGTTAAGTGAATTAGGGACTCTTGAAGACGCTAAATATTCTTATGTAACAGATGTAAGCGAAAGCGGGCATATTATTGGTTTCGCAAATGGTTTATACAATTTACCTATTGATATCAGCTATATAGATTTTACAGAAAATGTTATTGAAAGTGCATATGATAGCGCTGAAGCAGCATATGAACTAAGTGATAAAGCAATTACTTTTACGCTTAATGATATTGAAAACAATGACGCCGTAAGTACTAATCCTGATGCTCATACTTTTATGGTTAGCTTTTTGGCAAATTCGAATTTGGGGATTCCGTCAAACTTTGAATATCAAAAGATGAGTTCTTTGGTTGGTATTAAATTTAACGAATCGGTGATTACTGAACAACCTCTTTTTGATGTGGTTTCTGTTGATTATGACGGATTAACTCGTTCAACTATTAATCTTCTTAATGCTGTAAGTGAAGATGGCGTTACAGTTGGGTGGGGGAGCGCTCCATACGATAAAGTATCTTTTACACCTGATGATGAAGATGATGCAGAAACGTGGTTCACTCATGAATTTATAGAACGTGGAATTGTAATAAGCGCTGATGGCAGTATAAGTGTTGAGTTAGAGCCTGAGTTTAATGAATACGGTGGCACAAGCCGCGCTAACGATATAGTCAAAACAAATAGTGGTTACACTGTTGTAGGTAATATCTCTACAAGTATTCCTGATGACAAACAAGATAATATTGATGATAACTGTGATAATGAAGACGAACCAACATCAGTATGTATCAATTTATTAAATTCTAACATTACACGAGGCTTATTTAATAAGCGTGCTGTTAAATGGGAACTTGATGAATCGTTAAATATTATTTCTGTTGAAGAGCTTGGTATGGCACTGACACCTGATGAAGGTGAAACGGAAGATGACGCATTTACGAGTACTGCTTTAGCAGTGAATAACAACGGTATAATTGTAGGTTCATCAAATACGCGTTATTACAAAAATGATGATGCGATTCTTACAATGCCAGTTTATTTTAAAGATGGTGCAGTTACTGACTTTATCAATCAAGAAGATGACTGGCAGTCTGGTAAGTCAATTGCTATTAATGATAATGATGTAATTACAGGTTATGCGACTAAGCGTATTGAAGGCACACTTCGCAATAAATTCTTCTATCATGACATTGAAACAGGTAATACAGTTTTTCCAACTGATTATTTTTCAAGCTCAAGTTCTTATGGCAACGATATAAATAATAAAGGATATATTGTAGGCGAAGGGGAAGTGGGTGTTTCTGATAGCTCACGACTTAAAGAAGCGTTTATTTACAAAATTGGTGATGATAAAATCACTAATCTAAACGATTTACTGCCTTGTTATGACACGGACGGTGAAACTGATTACGCTTATACTATGGCTGAAGCTACAGCTATCAATGAAAATAATGAAATATTTGGTACTGCGACTAAGACAGTTGAAAAACTTGATTCTTTAGGCGGTGTTGTAACTGATATCAATGGTGAAATTGAATACGAAAGTATTGCAGTTGCAGTTAAATTAACGCCAATTGCAAATGGTGAAGTAGAAAACTGTGCTCCAGTAGAAGCAGAAGTGTATGAGCGTAACTCTGCTAGCTTTCCTTGGTATACATTATTGCTATTACCATTAGTTGGCTTAAGACGTATATTTCGCTTTTAAAGTTTACTAATATTGATTATAAAAAAAACCAACTTAATAAAGTTGGTTTTTTTTCGTCTATAATATTTTATAAGATTAGGATTACAGTGATTATTTAGTTTTAACGCTACTAATTATTTCGCGATAACCATGCCTTTTTAACAGAACGGCGCCAAATAATATCAATACCAAAATAGCCGATAATTGATGCAATAGAAGCACATACTAACGAACCTAGTAAAAATGCAGGACCAATAGTTTCAATGCTCTCTAGAAACCAAGACCAACTAGCTTCAAATACAAAGTGTTGCTCAGGCTGATTAAGTATTAATGTACCCACTAAGTATGAGCCATAAAAAATAGGGGGCATAGTTAGAGGGTTTGTAAGCCATACTAATGCTACTGAGATAGGTAAATTAACTCTAAATAATATAGCGCCGGCTGCTGCTAAAACCATTTGAAAAGGAACAGGGATGAAAGCAAAAAATAACCCGACTGCAAATGCACCTCGAGCAGAACGTCTATTTAAATGCCAAAGATTTGCATCTTGTAAAAGGCGTCCAAATATTCTTAGTGATTTATGATGTCTAATTTTATTTGGATCAGGTAAAAATCTTTGGATCGTTTTTTTAGCCATTTAAAGCAACCATTTACATCAGTGTGGATAAGTCTTGGGTTTGTAATTGGCTGTATAGCAACCGTATTTTATTATCAAACTCTCGAATTTACAGTATTCACAATTTTCATTGTTATAGTGAGCGCTTATTTTAAGCCGTTTTTAAATGTATTGTTAGGCTTTATTTGTGCAATTTGCTTCGTTGGTCTGCATTTTTACGTTTTTTATAGTTTTGAAATACCAAAACCGGATGAAAAGTATGCACTTGATTCTACATTAATTGTTGAAGAGGTTATTTCTGACAAAAAACCTCAATATATTAAAGTTAAAATAGTGGCATTAGAAGGGAGTAATTTTTCGGATTTTAGAGCACCCAAAGCAATGCTCAGTGTTAATTCTGCACAGCCTTTAATAGTAGGTGATGAATTTTCTGCTTTAATTCATTTAAAACATTTTCGTAGTAATAAAAATTTTAATGTATTTGATAATGAACGTTATGCTTTTATAAGTAGAATATTATTTAAAGGTAAAGTGCTTAATAAAAATCTTAATATTATAAATAGCGACAAACAAAGCATAATTTTAGATTATCAACACTTCCTTAAAAACACTTATACGGATACAAAACTACAGTGGCTCTATTATGCATTGCTTAGCGGTGAAAAATCTTTGATGAGTTACGCTGATAAACAATTAATGCAATCTCTTGGGCTAAGTCATTTACTTGCTATATCGGGGTTACATATTGGTTTGATTTTTAGCTTCGGTTATCTATTTACTCGATTCATTTTTGCAAAAATTAATTCTTCGATCGGGCAATCATTCAACCTGACTCTTTATTATAGTTCATGCGGATTTTTAGTAGCCTTGGTTTATGTGTACTTAAGTGACTTTTTAGTATCGGCAACGCGAGCGCTTATCATGCTGGGTTGTTATTTATTATTGTATTTTCTTGCTAAGCAGCCGCTGCGTTGGCGGAGCATTTTATTTGCCTTGGTTATTGTTCTTATTGTTAACCCATTTAATTTACTCAATCCAGGTCTCTACTTTTCATTTTTAGCGGTTGCTATCATTTTTACAGTTATTAATAAATTACCAATATTAAACACTCGCATAAAAAACAAAGTTATTTCACTGTTTGTTATTCAAATAGCGTTATTTATTGGTTTATTGCCACTTTCACTCTATTTTTTTAATGGGGTAAGTATTGCAGGTTTGATAATAAATTTAATTGCTATACCGCTGCTTTCAATCATTATCTTACCTTTTTTAATTGTTTTTACATTACTGAGTATTTTCTTAGATGTAAGTATTTTAATAAACCTGTTTGATACTGGCTTATATGCGCTATTTAAATTGCTTAATGAAATACCAGAATCGTTAAGGTGGATAACGACTGGCAGAATTGACTCAATATTTGTCGTTTTTACTTATATTATTATGTTGATGGTTTATTTCCTTCCTTATAAATGGCTCGCTTTTATTCCAGCAATAACGCTTTTATTAAATTATTGGTTAACAGAAAAGTCTAAGTGGCAACTACATGTATTTGATGTAGGGCATGGACTTATGGCATTAATTGAAAAAGATAATCAAGTGCTTATTTATGATTTTGGCCCCAGTTATTTCAATCGCTTTAGCCGTACGCGAAGTATTTTATTGCCTTATATTAAAGCAAATAATTTAACAGTGAAAACGGCGATTCTAAGTCATGAAGATAATGATCACGCTGGAGGATTACAACATTTCATAGATGCTGGCTTTGGTGAAACATTACAACAATTTCATCCTAAAAATACACATAATGTATGTGAAGTCATAAACATTGATTTTGCTGGATTAAAAGTACAAAGCTTTAGTACAAAAGGGTTTGGAAATGAAAATGATGATTCATGCGTTGTTAGGGTATCAGATAATACTCATAGCGTGTTACTTACCGGTGATATATCAAAGGCGCGTGAAGCATCGCTATTAGCGGATAATAAATCGTTGAAAAGTACAGTAATGTTAAGCCCGCATCATGGCAGCGATACATCCTCAAGTGTTAATTTTATAAATAACGTTGCTCCCCAAGTAGTCATTCATTCAAGTGCCTATAAAGGGCAATGGGAATTCCCTAAGCCTCTTGTCGTCGAACGTTATAACCAAATAAACGCTCAGCAATTTACGACAGGCGTTGAAGGGCAAATTAGTATTAAATTTTATGCAAAGAATTTGGCTATAGAAACAGCAAGAGGGCAGGAAAGTTACTGGTTTATCAAAGATTGACGTTTAGTTTTATCTCATCGGAGGATACAATACAGATTGTTACTGTATTTAGAGAGTGTTATGGATCAAAGTACTACACAAATTTATAAACGTCTTGTCTCATATGTTGGCACCTACAAAAGCGTCGCATTTGTCGCAATTATTGGGATGATAGGCTATTCAGCAATGGATGCTTTATTTATTCAATTAATGAAGCCGTTTATTGATCAAGGTTTGAACCAGCGTAATACAGAAGTTTTAAAGTACGCTCCTTTTGTCGTTATCGCGTTAGTTCTAGGGCGTGGTGTTTTTAACTTTATGTCTTCCTACTGCTTAAGTTATGTAGGCTCCCAAGTTGTACGTTCTTTACGCCAAGAGTTATTTGAGCACATATTGCACTTACCCGTTTCTTTTCATGACAAAAACTCAACGGGAGATTTAATTTCAAAAATCACATTTGATACAGAGCAAGTTCAACAAGCAATTACTAAAGCGTTACTTATTGTTGTACGTGAAGGGGCGTTTGTTGTATTTTTACTTGCGGTAATGTTCTATACCAGTTGGCAACTATCACTGATATTTTTAGTGATCATCCCACTTGTTGCTATTATTGTCGCCGTCGTCTCTAAACGTTTTCGCCACATTTCTAAAAACATTCAATCTGCCATGGGACAAGTTACCCGTAGCTCAGAACAAATGCTGAGCGGACATAAAGTTATTCATGGTTTTGGTGGTCAAGATCAAGAGATTAATCACTTCTCGAAAATTAATAATCATAATCGTCAGCAACGTATCAAAATGGACGCAACTAAAGCGCTTAGTGTGTCTATAATTCAAATTTTAGCGGCAAGTGCCATGGCAGTTATTTTGTGGGCGGTGTCGTTGCCATCAATGATTGATACGATTACATCTGGTGACTTCATGGCATTAATTGCCTCAATGATGATGTTACTGCGTCCGCTAAAACAACTTGCCAATGTGAATAGTGATATGCAACGTGGTATCTCTGCAGCGCAAAGTATATTTTTAGTTTTAGACGAAGAAATGGAAAAAGATACAGGCACTGTTTCGGTTGATAAAGTTAAAGGTTTAATTGAAGTTAAGAACGTAACCTTTAAGTACCCAACGAAAGATGAAGCCGTATTAAACGATTTGTCGCTAACGATTGAGGCGGGTGAAAGTATTGCTTTAGTTGGGCGCTCAGGCTCAGGTAAGTCCACAATTTCTAACTTGTTACCCCGCTATTATGATTTAGAACTACCGAGTGAAATATTACTTGATGGCATAGCACTGCAGGATTATAAATTAACAGATTTGCGTCGCCAATTTGCTTTAGTGTCTCAGCAAGTTGTGTTATTTAACGATACGATTGCCAATAATATTTGTTATGGCATAAAGCACGATGTGTCTGTTGAAGAGTTAGAACAAGTTGCCAAACAAGCGCACGTGTGGGAATTTGTTAAAGACCTGCCAGAGCAATTAAACACCATGGTAGGCGAAAATGGGGTAATGCTCTCAGGTGGTCAACGCCAGCGAATAGCGATAGCGCGTGCAATATTAAAAGATGCACCTATTTTGATTTTAGATGAGGCAACGTCAGCACTTGATACCGAATCTGAAAAGCTTATTCAGCAAGCGTTAGAAACGCTAATGAAAGATAAAACCTCTATTGTTATAGCACATCGCTTATCTACTATTGAAAACAGTGACCGAATTTATGTTATTGATAACGGTCGTGTGATAGAAAGTGGCGATCATAGTAGCTTATTAGCAAATGACGGTACTTATTCAGCACTTTGCAAAATGCAGTTTGGTGATCAGGCGTGAGCAAAATAGAGCAAAGCTGGTATAAACCATTTGGTCTAATTACTTTATTGTTATTACCATTAAGTGCTTTGTTTTGGGTTGTATCGGCATTTCTAAAACTCTTGTACAGCGCTAAAATACTTAAACCTTTTGAGTGCAAAACGCCTGTTATTGTAGTCGGCAATATAAGCGTAGGCGGCAATGGTAAAACACCTTTTGTTTTGTGGTTGTATGAGTATCTGACCGAGCAAGGTTTATCAGTGGGTATTATTAGTAGAGGTTATGGTGGGCAATCAGATAATTACCCGCTGTTAGTCACTTCAGTTGTTGACGCCCAACAGGCTGGAGATGAGCCTGTACTTTTATACCATCGTTTAAAGTGCCCAATAGCTGTTGGCCCTAATAGACAACACAATATCGATTTATTAGAAAAAAATTATACGCTAGATGTCATTATTTCTGATGATGGGATGCAGCATTATAAAATGCCTCGTAGCATTGAGTGTTGTATTGTTGATAGTGAACGCCGCTTTGGCAATGGTTTTGTTATGCCCGCAGGGCCACTACGCGAAACAACTAAACGCTTACAAAGTGTTGATATAGTAATTGAAAATGGCGGTGAGGCTAATAATAGCTACGTGCTGCAAGTAAGTAACCTTCGCTTAGTTAATTCAAGTGATGATGCAAAAAGTAACGTAAGCGAGGCACATGCAATAAGTGCAATTGGGAACCCTAAACGGTTTGAAAACTCATTAGAAGCACAAAATATTAAGCTATTGTCGACTCATCATTTTAGAGATCATTATGCTTATACAGCAGATGATTTTATTCAGTTTGGTGATGATTGCATTATAATGACCGAAAAAGACGCGGTTAAATGTAAGTCCTTTGCAAAACCTAATTGGTATTATTTACCTGTAGATGCAGAGCCTTCCGATAGCGTAATAAACACATTAAATTCATTATTAAAAGAAAAAGGAATACTCAATGGCCTTTGATACAAAATTACTCGAGATAATTGCCTGCCCAGTTTGTAAGGGTAAATTACGCTTTGATAGAGAAAACAACGAACTAATTAGTACTGCAGCTAAGCTTGCTTACCCCGTTCAAGATGATATTCCAGTATTGCTTGAAAACGAAGCACGTGAGTTATCTTTAGAAGAGGTTGAAAAGTGGAATTCGTAGTTGTAATTCCTGCACGTTTTGCATCAACCCGACTACCTGGTAAGCCGCTTGCTGATATTTGCGGTAAGCCAATGGTTCAACATGTTTACGAAAAAGCATGTTTATCAGGTGCAAGTAAAGTGGTTATAGCAACCGATCATCAAAAAGTGTTTGATGCAGTAAGTTTATTTACTAGTGATGTTGTAATGACTCGCGAAGATCACCAATCGGGTACTGAGCGTTTAGCCGAAGTAGTTGATTTACTTGATCTCGACAGCAATACAATTGTGGTTAATGTACAAGGCGATGAGCCCTTACTTGCGCCAGAAAATGTATCCCAAGTTGCTGCACTATTAAGTGATTCAACAGCACCAATGGCAACGTTAAGTGTTGCTATTGAAGAGCGTGATGAAGTATTTAATCCTAATGCCGTTAAAGTGGTTAGCGATATAAATAAAAATGCGCTGTATTTTTCTCGTGCAAGTATTCCGTTTGATAGAAGCACAATGATGAATGACAGCAGTGCTCTTAATTTAGCGCCATTTCAGCGCCACGTAGGTATTTATGCGTACAGAGCGGGTTTTATTAAACAATATATAGAATTGAGCGTATCGCCACTTGAGCTACTTGAATCGCTTGAGCAGTTACGTGTGTTGTATCATGGTTATAAAATCAAAATAGAACAAGCTCAAATAGCCCCTCATGCAGGTGTCGATACGCCCGATGACTTAGCGAAAGTGATAGCGCATATTAAAAGTACAAGCGCGTGAGTGAACAAGTAAGTAAAATATTAAAAATCGTTTTTACACATAACGATTTTTATATTTTAGAAAAGCCAGCGGGTCTTAATTTTCATTCGGAAGAGGGCCCCGGCTTTGTTGTGTTAGCCGAACAACAATTAGCGCAAAAGCTTTATGCCGTTCATCGTTTAGATAAAGTGACATCAGGGCTGATTATTTTAGCGCGAAACAAAGCCGCTGCGGCCAGCTTTACTGTTATGTTTACTGAGCATGCGATTGCTAAATTTTATTTAGCGATTAGTGACGCTAAACCAAAAAAGAAGCAAGGTTGGATTAAAGGCGATATGGCTAAATCTCGCCGTGGCTCGTTTAAGTTACTAACGAGTAAGCTTAACCCTGCAATCACCCGATTTTATTCGCTGAGTTATAAGCCGGGATTTAGAGGGTATATTTTAAAGCCTTATTCAGGAAAGACGCATCAATTAAGAGTGGCACTAAAAAGTATTGGCTCTGCTATTTTAGGCGATGCAATGTATTCAGGCACGCCATCAAATCGTACCTATTTACATGCATATGCATTGAGCTTTTTATGGCTAGGTGAACAAATACAGCTAACTTTATTACCCGATAATGGTGATGAGTATTTGGCGTTAATTAAACATCAAGATTTTCAAGCATGGCAGTCGCCATGGCAACTGGATTGGTAAATGAGCGAAAAAGTTACAGATATACGTTTTGGCGGAATTAAGCGCTTGTATGGTCATCAACAATTTGATTGGCTTCAAGAAGCACACTTTTGTGTAGTAGGTATTGGTGGTGTAGGAAGCTGGGCAGCTGAAGCGCTTGCGCGCACAGGCTTGGGTAAAATAACATTGATTGATTTGGATGACATTTGCGCCACTAACGTAAATAGGCAAATTCATGCGTTAACGGGCACTATTGGTCAAGCTAAAGTCGATGCAATGAAAGCACGTTGCGAGCTTATTAACCCACAGTGCCAAATTAATGTGATAGATGATTTTATTACACTTGATAATATTCAAGAGCATATTCAAGGTTTTGATTATGTAATTGATTGTATTGATGCAGTTAAAGAAAAAGCAGCATTAATTGCTCACTGTAAACGTAATAAACTACCTATAATTACAACTGGTGGTGCTGGCGGGCAAACAGATCCTAGCCAAATAACTTTTGGTGATGTAGCTAAAACTACGCAAGACCCATTGCTTGCAAAAGTACGTTATATTTTGCGTAAGCAGTATAATTTTAGTAATAATCCTAAACGTAAGTTTAATATTGATTGTGTTTACTCAACAGAGCAACTGGTTTACCCAGGAAGCGATGGCAGTGTATGTCATGCAAAGCAAAGTGCTGATGGCTCGATGAATATGGATTGTAATAATGGTTTTGGATCTGTGACTATGATCACAGGAAGCTTTGGCTTTTTTGTTGCGGCAAAAGCAGTGCGTAAATATCTAGATAAAAAACAACGCTCGCAAGCTTAGTTTTTGCTAACTAAGCTTTTGTTGTGCCATGGTTTGTATTTTATCAACCATGGCTTTAATACCATTACCACGTGATGCGCTTAAGTGGCTTATAAGGCCGAGCTTTTCAAATTCTTCATACGCATTTTTATTCACTACTTGCTCTGGTGTGAGGCCATTGTAAAGCGCTAAAATAATGGCTAATAATCCTTTTACTATACGTGTATCTGAGTCACCAATTACAACAAGTGTATTTTCTGTTAAATCAAATTCAACAAACATCCATACTTTGCTTTCACAGCCTGGTACAAGTGCATCATCAGTTTTCAAAACATCAGCTAAAACAGGTAAAGTTTTTCCTAAAAGCATTATCTCACGATATTTTTGCTGCCAAGCGGGCGCATTTTTTATAGATTCTGTGACTTTGTTAAACGTATTTGTCATGAGTTATCCTAATTAATTCTATTAAAGTGACGTTTAGTCCAGTAAAGCGATACATTTTTTAAGTGAATCAATGAATATATCTACATCTTCATAGGTATTATAAAAACAAAAGCTCGCTCTTAGCGTTCCATTAAGCCCTAAATGTGTCATTAATGGCTGTGTACAATGGTGTCCACTCCTTACTGCAACCCCGTACCCGTCAAGTAAAGTTGCCAAATCATAAGGATGTTCATCATTTAAGTTGAAACAGAGTGTACCAATATTGTCAGATAGGTTGCTATATATTGTAATACCATCAACCTTTACCAATTTTTGAGCGGCATAACTAAACAATTTTTGCTCATATTGCTGGATTTTTGCGTGATCTAATTCATTTAAATAGTCTAATGCGGCACCAAAGCCTAAAACTCCAGAGATATTTGGTGTTCCAGTTTCAAATTTTGCAGGCGCAGGACGATAAGTACTGTGAGTTAAGTACACTTTATCGATCATTTCCCCACCTGATTGGTAAATCTCAAGGGTATTTAATTGCTCATATCGACCATAAAGTACACCTAATCCTGTTGGACCGAGCATTTTATGGCTTGAGCAGACATAAAAGTCACAGTTTAATTCACGTAAATCGGGTTTTAAATGCAGTGCACCCTGTGCACCATCCACTAGAACAAGAGAATTGACGTCTTTTGCAGCTCTAATAAGTGGTTTTAAATCGGTGATATTACCCAGTGTGTTAGATGCTTGTGTAATAGCTAATAGGGTAGGTTTTGTTTCTTTTATAAATTCACAGCATTCTTTGGTGTTCAGCGTGCCATTTTTATTTAGTGGAAGCGCTATTAATTTAGCACCCGTTTGTTGACTCACTATTTGCCAAGGCACTATGTTTGCATGATGCTCAAGCGGAGATATCATTATGGTATGACTTTCATTTAAGCGCTTTTTTAATCCGTTAGCGACCAAGTTAATGGCTTCTGTAGCGCCTTTAGTCCATACAATCTCTTTACTAAATACATTGAAATACTCTGCAGTTTTATCCCGTACTTGTTCATATGCATAAGTTGCTTGCTCGCTAAGTGTATGGCGTCCACGGTGTACATTAGCGTTTTGAAACGTATAGAATTCAGTAATTGTATCTATAACTGATTGAGGCTTTTGTGAGGTTGCTGCTGAGTCTAAATAAACAAGCGGGCAGCCGTTTATTGTTTGATTTAATGTTGGGAAGTCGTTTCTAATTTTGTTTATATCAAACTTTAAAGCAAGCATGGCTCATCTACATAGTGTTTTTAAGGCAGGAATTGTAATCGGTTTATGATAATTCTCAAGTGTTGTTAATAAAAAAGGCCGCAAAATGCGGCCTTTTTAAACTAACCAACGTTAATTAACGCTTGTCAGTTGATACGTAGTCACGTTGAGTGTAACCAGTATAAAGTTGACGAGGACGGCTGATCTTATGACCAGGTTGAGATAGCATCTCATCCCAGTGAGTGATCCAACCAACAGTACGTGCCATTGCAAAGATTACAGTGAACATGCTTGTTGGAATACCAATCGCTTTTAAGATAATACCAGAGTAGAAATCTACATTAGGGTATAGTTTTTTCTCTACAAAGTATGGGTCTTCAAGCGCAATTTGCTCAAGCTTCATAGCAATATCAAGAAGTGGATCTTGGATATTCAGCTCAGCTAAAACTTCGTGACACGTTTGACGCATTACTGTAGCGCGTGGGTCAAAGTTTTTGTAAACACGGTGTCCAAAGCCCATAAGGCGGAACGGGTCAGCTTTATCTTTAGCTTTAGCTACGTATTCATCAATACGGTCAACAGAGCCAATCTCTTCTAACATGTTTAAACATGCTTCATTAGCGCCGCCGTGAGCAGGGCCCCATAAAGATGCAATACCAGCTGCAATACATGCATACGGGTTAGCACCAGATGAACCAGCAAGACGAACTGTTGAAGTTGATGCATTTTGTTCATGATCTGCATGAAGCATAAAGATTTTATCCATCGCTTTTGCAGTTACTGGATTAACTTTATATTCTTCAGCAGGTACAGAGAACATCATGTGTAAGAAGTTTTCTGCGTAGCTTAAATCGTTACGTGGGTATACAAACGGTTGGCCGATATTTGTTTTATAAGCCATTGCCGCGATTGTTGGTAACTTAGCAACAAGCTTAACTGCGCTTGTTTTACGTTGTTCAGCATCAGTAATATCAAGGTCTTCATGATAGAAAGATGATAATGCACCTACTACGCCACAAAGCATTGCCATTGGGTGAGCGTCAAAGCGGAAACCTTGGAAAAAGTTAGCAATCTTCTCGTCAAGCATAGTGCTTGTAGTGATTTCATTCTTAAAAACTTCATATTGTTCTTTAGAAGGTAACTCACCATTTAAAAGTAAGTAACAAAGTTCAATGTAATTTGAGTCTTCAGCTAATTGCTCAATTGGGTAACCACGGTGAAGTAGTACACCTTTACCACCATCAATATAGGTGATTGCAGATTCACAAGAACCAGTCGACATGAAACCTGGGTCATAAGTAAAGTGACCGTGTGAACCTAACGTACGTACGTCGATTACATCTTGGCCAGCAGTGCCTTGATAAATTGGAAGTTCGATTGGATCTAGTCCATCAATTTGGACTGTGGCTTTTTTATCTGCCATCGTTATGTATCTCCTATTAAGATATCTATTCTGATTTTTAGATTTTAAAGTTCTGAAATCTGTTTTAAGCACATCTTCTCATTTTAACGTGAAAGAGGGGGTTAAAGTCAATTTTTATAAACATTATGCATATATGTATAATAAATATTCGGTATTAATTAAATATAATACTATTGGCTAATTCGCAAACATCTCTAAATAAACAAGAATTGTAAAAAGCCCTGTGGGTATATATACTAACGGTGGTTTTAAACCGTATTGTATTTGGGTAAACATATTCTTAACAGCTTAAAATTTACAGGTTTGTGAACTTTAATTGTTTTGGTACGTTTATTTTGATAGTTCCATCAGTAATATTTGGTGGGTTTTTAGAAAAACAAGTAGATGAGCTCCACTGTGAGCAAAGATGGGCAAGTAACTGTGAAAAAGCAAAGACCTGTAAATCTAGATCTAACAACTATATCTATGCCGGCAACGGCTAAAGCTTCAATTTTTCACCGCGTCACCGGTGTTGCATTATTTTTTGCTTTAACGTTTGTCATTTGGGCTTGGTCTGAGTCTCTCTCTTCAGCTGAAAGTTTTGAATTCGTCAAGGGTCTGTTTAACGGATTCATTGCCAAATTTATAGCTTGGGGCACTGTTTCTGTATTAGGTTATCACCTTATTGGTGGTATCCGTCATATGATTATGGATATGGGACATTGGGAAGAACTTGAATCAGGTAACCTCAGCGCTAAAGTTTCAATGGCTCTTGGTGTTGTGTTTGCCGTATTGGCAGGGGTGTGGATATGGTTTTAAATCAAGCAACTCTAAAACGTGATGGTGTACAAGATTTCGTATCTTTACGTACCACGGCATTAATAATCAGCGCTTACGCGATTTTTATTATAGGCTATTTTTTAGCGACGCCAGAAGTCACTTTCGAAGCCTGGACAGGCCTCTTCTCTAACCTAGCAATGAAAGGGTTTACGTTAATTACCCTTGTTTGCATTATGGTTCATACCCGCATTGGCCTTTGGCAAGTTCTTACAGACTATGTTAAGTGCGCAAAGCTTCGTGCAGTTTTAGGTTTTGTATTAAACCTAATGGCCGTTGCTTACGTAGCTATTGGTCTAATCGTATTATGGGGTGTTTAAGTGAAATATTCTGTTCGTGAATTTGACGCCGTAGTAATTGGTGCAGGTGGTGCAGGTATGCGCGCTGCTTTAGCAATTACAGAATCTGGCAAAACGTGTGCATTAATATCTAAAGTATTCCCAACGCGCTCACACACTGTATCTGCTCAAGGCGGTATTACGGTTGCGCTTGGTAATTCACACGAAGATAACTGGGAATGGCATATGTACGATACCGTTAAAGGTTCCGATTTTATCGGTGACCAAGACGCTATTGAATACATGTGTCAAACTGGCCCAGAAGCTATTACCGAATTAGAAAACATGGGTTTACCATTTTCTCGTTTTGAAAATGGCCGTGTTTACCAACGTCCTTTCGGTGGTCAATCGAAAAACTTTGGTGGTGAACAAGCCGCGCGTACTGCAGCAGCTGCTGACCGTACTGGTCATGCTTTATTACACCTTCTATATCAACAAAACGTTAAAAACAAAACAAATGTATTCTCTGAATGGTATGCACTTGATTTAGTTAAAAACGATAATGGTGATGTAGTAGGGTGTACTGCAATTGAGATTGAGACAGGTGAAGTTACCTTCTTCAAATCTAAAGCTGTTGTATTAGCTACTGGTGGTGCAGGTCGTATATTCGCATCAACCACTAATGCTCACATTAACACTGGTGACGGTGTTGGTATGGCAACACGTGCTGGTATTTCTATGCAAGACATGGAAATGTGGCAGTTCCACCCAACGGGTATCGCAGGTGCTGGTACGCTAGTAACTGAAGGTTGTCGTGGTGAAGGCGGTTATCTTTTAAATAAAGATGGCGAACGCTTCATGGAACGTTACGCACCAAACGCAAAAGACTTAGCGTCTCGCGACGTTGTTGCACGTTCAATGATGACTGAAATCCGTGAAGGTCGTGGTTGTGATGGTCCTTGGGGTCCACATCTTAAGTTAAAACTTGACCATTTGGGTGAAGAAACACTTAACTTACGTCTTCCAGGCGTATGTGACCTTGCTAAAACATTTGCTCATGTTGACCCTGCAAAAGAGCCAATTCCAGTAATTCCAACTTGTCATTATATGATGGGTGGTGTTCCTACTAATGTAAATGGACAAGCGCTACAAATCGATGCTCAAGGCAACGAAACAGTAGTTCAAGGTTTATTTGCAGTAGGTGAGATTGCATGTGTATCTGTACACGGTGCAAACCGCTTAGGTGGTAACTCATTACTTGATTTAGTTGTGTTTGGTCGTGCTGCGGGTAACTTCTTAGGTAAGTACCTAAATGACGTTGAAATATCTAAAGCTGCTTCAGAATCAGACTTAGAAGCGTCTCTTGCACGTTACAATCGTTGGGAAAATTCAACGGCTGGCCAAGGTGAAGATCCAGTTCAAATCAAAAAAGACCTACAACAATGTATGCAGCTTAACTTCTCGGTATTCCGTGAAGGTGACTCAATGGCTGCAGGTCTTCAAGAACTTAAAGAAATTCGCGAACGTCTGCAACATGCTCGTCTTGATGATAAATCATCAGACTTCAATACGCAGCGTATCGAATGTCTTGAACTAGACAACTTAATGGAAACAGCTTACTCGACTGCAGTAGCTGCAAACTTCCGTACAGAAAGCCGTGGTGCACATTCTCGCTTTGACTACCCAGATCGTGATGACGAAAACTGGTTATGTCACTCAGTATTCAATCCTGTAACGGATGAAATGAGCAAGCGTGATGTAAACTATGCGCCTAAAACGCGTGAAGCTTTCCCACCTAAAGCACGTGTTTACTAGGAGATAGACGATGGCACAAGTACAATTTTCAGTTTATCGTTATAATCCAGATGTTGACAACGCTCCTCGTATGCAAGAATACACCTTGCAAACAGAAGAAGGTCACGACATGATGGTGTTGGATGCACTTATTCTTTTAAAAGAACAAGATCCTACATTATCTTTCCGTCGTTCATGCCGTGAAGGTGTGTGTGGATCTGATGGTGTTAACATGAATGGTAAAAATGGTTTAGCATGTATTACTCCTTTATCTACGCTACAAAAAAATGGCAAAGGTAAAATCGTAGTACGTCCATTACCAGGTTTACCTGTGGTTCGTGACCTTGTTATTGACATGAGTCAGTTCTACACTCAGTACGAAAAAGTTAAACCTTATTTAATTAATGATCAGCCTGCAGCAGGCGAACGTCTTCAAACTATTGAAGAACGTGATAAATTAGATGGGCTTTATGAGTGTATTTTGTGTGCATGTTGTTCAACATCGTGTCCTTCGTTCTGGTGGAATCCAGACAAGTTCATTGGTCCAGCAGGCCTTCTTCATGCTTACCGTTTCTTGGCTGATAGCCGAGATACAGCAACTGAAGAACGTTTAGCGGATTTAGACGATGCGTTCAGTGTGTTCCGTTGTCACAGTATCATGAACTGTGTTAGCGTTTGTCCTAAGGGTCTTAATCCGACCAAAGCAATTGGACAAATCAAATCTATGTTACTAAACCGAGCGGTTTGATAGCTTAGTAAAGGTAAGATGGCTAATATTAAATTATATTAGCCATCTTGTTATAATAACTATTAATTTCTGCGCTAAAAAAAAGGGCTTATAAATGCACGAAGGTGTGATGAAGGCATGGCTAGAATCTTCACATTTAAACGGCGGCAACGTTGCTTATGTAGAAGAGCTTTATGAAGCGTATTTAGACGATGCGACTTCTGTGCCAGACGAATGGCGAGAAGTGTTTGAACAATTACCTAAAGTTGATGGTGTGGATGTTGAAGTAAAACATTCAGAGGTTCGAGCACAGTTTGCACAGCTTGCAAAAAACAAGCATAGAGAAGTAGTGGTAGCAGAGGGTAGTGGCGGTGACCTTAAACAGGTTAAAGTTCTACAACTTATTAATGCTTTCCGTTTTCGTGGGCACCAAAATGCAAACCTAGATCCATTAGGTATTTGGCAACGAGAGCGTGTACGAGATTTAGAGCTAGAGTACCACGACCTATCTTCAAGTGATTTTGACCGCGAGTTTAACGTAGGATCGTTTGCCGTAGGGCGCGATACTATGCCTTTAGGTGAACTATACCAAGCACTAAAAACTACATATTGTGGTTCAATTGGCGCTGAGTATATGCACATCACATCAACAGAGGAAAAACGTTGGTTACAACAACGTCTAGAATCTGTCCAGTCTAGGCCTAAATTCTCAAAAGATGAAAAGCTACGTATCCTTAAAGGGCTTACTGCAGCAGATGGTCTAGAAAAATATTTAGGGTCTAAGTTCCCTGGTGCTAAGCGCTTTTCACTTGAAGGTGGCGATGCGTTAGTTCCAATGCTTAAAGAGCTTATTCACCGCGCTGGTGAAAGCGGCCAACAAGAAGCTGTTATTGGTATGGCTCACCGTGGTCGTTTAAACGTTTTAGTTAATGTACTTGGTAAAAATCCATCAGAATTATTTGATGAATTTGCTGGTATACATAAAGAAACGTTAGGTTCTGGTGATGTTAAATATCACATGGGTTATTCGTCTGACTTTGCTACCAAAGGTGGCAATGTACACATGGCGCTTGCGTTTAACCCATCTCACCTAGAAATCGTAAACCCTGTTGTAATGGGCTCTGTACGTGGTCGTCTCGACCGTTTAGGTGATAAATCAGGCATTAAAGCACTACCTATTACCATCCATGGTGATTCTGCTATTGCTGGACAAGGTGTTGTTCAAGAAACGTTTAACATGTCACAAACTAATGCGTTTAGTTGTGGTGGTAGTATTCGTATTGTTGTTAACAACCAAGTAGGTTTTACAACCTCTAAGCAAGATGACGTTCGCTCAACGCCATACTGTACTGACATTGCTAAAATGGTTCAGTCTCCAATATTCCATGTTAATTCTGATGATCCTGAAGCCGTTGCATTTGTTACTCAACTTGCTCTTGATTTTAGAAATCAGTTTAAGCGTGACGTAGTAATTGATTTAGTTTGTTACCGTCGCCATGGTCACAATGAAGCTGATGAGCCTAATGCTACGCAGCCTTTAATGTACCAAAAAATTAAAAAGCATCCAGTGCCGCGTTTAATCTATGCAGACCAACTGATTGCTGAAGGCTCTTTTTCTGAAAAAGAAGTTAAAGCCTTAGCTGATGAGTACCGTGATGCACTAGATGAAGGCAGCTGTGTTGTTTCAGAAATACAGCCAGAGACGTCGCATTCTTCTGAGTGGGCCAAATATATTGGTCATGAATGGAATGTTGACTACGATGCTAGCGTATCTGTAGAGAAGCTAAAAGCTCTTGGTGAGAAAGTAGCTTCTTACCCAGAACAACATAAAGCTCAATCTCGCGTTAAAAAGATTTATGACGATCGTAAGCTAATGGCCACAGGTGAAAAACCACTTGATTGGGGTATGGCAGAGACTCTTGCCTATGCAACAATTGCGTCTGAAGGTACTGACATTCGTTTAACAGGACAAGACACAGGTCGAGGAACATTCTTTCATCGTCATGCTGTTGTTCATGGTCAATCTGATGGTACAACTTACACTCCTTTACAGAATTTAAGTGAAGATCAAGGCACATTTGAAGTCTTTGATTCTGTTTTATCTGAGGAAGCTGTCGTTGCGTTCGAATATGGATATGCTACCGCTGAACCTAAGTCTCTCGTAATATGGGAAGCGCAATTTGGTGACTTCGCCAATGGTGCACAAGTTGTATTTGACCAGTTCTTAAGTTCTGGTGAGCAAAAGTGGGGCCGTTTATGTGGGCTTACAATTTTGTTACCTCATGGCTACGAAGGTCAAGGGCCAGAGCATAGTTCAGCGCGCTTAGAGCGTTTCTTACAACTATGTGCTGATCACAACATGCAAGTATGTGTTCCTTCAACGCCGGCGCAAGTTTACGCTATGCTTCGTCGTCAATCAGTTCGACCACTTCGTCGTCCTCTGATTGTTATGACGCCTAAGTCGCTACTTCGTCACCCGCTTGCAACTTCATCACTTGAAGAGCTTTCACACGGTGTTTACCATAATATGATCGACGAAGTTGATGATATTAACCCTGAGAAAGTAGAGCGCGTTGTATTTTGTAGCGGTAAAGTTTACTACGAGTTACTACAAGAGCGTCGTAAGCTTGAGCAAGATAATATTGCAATTGTACGTGTTGAACAGTTATACCCGTTCCCACACGATGAAATGCAAACAATTATAGAGCGCTACCAACACGTAACTGATTTTGTATGGTGTCAAGAAGAGCCACAAAACCAAGGTGCATGGTACTGTTCACAACATCACTTTATTGATGCAATCCCACAAGGTGCTAAATTAAAATATGCAGGACGTAAAGCGTCTGCATCACCAGCGTGTGGTTACATGTCAGTACATACTAAAGAACAACAAGCGCTCGTTGCCGACGCGCTTACTATAGAAAATAAAGGATAAGCAATGAGCACAGAAATTAAAGTTCCTGTTCTTCCTGAGTCGGTTGCAGATGCTACCGTTGCTACATGGCATGTAAGTGTTGGCGACAAAGTAACTCGCGATCAAAACTTAGTAGACATTGAAACAGATAAAGTGGTTTTAGAAGTTGTTGCACAGCATGACGGTGTAATAACAGAAATATCACAAGAAGAAGGTGCAACCGTACTTGGCGACCAAGTTATGGGTTTACTTGGTGATGCTGATGCAGCGCCAGCAAGTGAAGGTTCAACTAAAGAAGAATCAGCACCAGCTAAATCAGAAGACGCGCCAGTGGCGCAATCAGCACCAGCATCAGAAGGTAAAGAAGTGGATATTAAAGTACCTGTACTTCCAGAATCAGTTGCAGACGCAACAATTGCTACATGGCATGTACAACCAGGTGACGCGGTAACACGCGACCAAAACTTGGTAGATATTGAAACAGATAAAGTTGTTCTTGAAGTAGTAGCTCAAGAAGATGGCATCATGGGTGATATCATTCACGGCGAAGGCGATACTGTATTAGGCGAGCAAGTAATTGGTTCGGTTAAAGCAGGCGGTGCACCAGCGGCTCCAGCTGCAAAAGCAGACGCAGCGCCAGCAGCAGATTCAAGCGAAAGTTCAGATGTGTTAACACCATCAGTTCGTCGTTTAATTGCTGAGAAAGGCCTAGACGCTTCTAAAATTAAAGGCACGGGTAAAAATGGTCGTGTAACTAAAGAAGACGTTGATACTTTCTTAAAAGCACCAGCGCCAGCGGCTAAAAAAGCAGAAGCTTCTGCTCCTGCAGCACCAATGGGCGATCGTACTCAAAAACGTGTACCTATGACTCGTTTACGTAAAACGATTGCGACACGCCTTCTTGAAGCTAAAAACTCAACTGCAATGTTAACTACATTCAACGAAGTGAACATGGGACCAATCATGAGCCTTCGTAAGCAGTACCAAGAAACGTTTGAAAAGCGTCACGGCATTCGTTTAGGTTTCATGTCTTTCTATGTGAAAGCGGTAACTGAAGCTCTTAAGCGTTTCCCAGATGTAAATGCATCAATTGATGGTGACGATATTGTTTACCATAACTATTTCGATATCAGCATTGCAGTATCTACTCCACGTGGCTTAGTTACTCCAGTACTTAAAGATTGTGACAAACTATCTGTTGCTGAAATCGAAAAAGGTATTCGTGAGCTAGCACTTAAAGGTCGTGATGGTAAGCTTACGCTTGCTGATATGACGGGTGGTAATTTCACTATTACTAATGGTGGCGTATTTGGTTCATTGCTATCTACACCTATCATTAACTTGCCACAGTCTTCAATCTTGGGTATGCATAAAATCCAAGACCGTCCGATGGCTGTAAATGGTAAAGTTGAAATACTACCTATGATGTATTTAGCACTTTCTTATGACCACCGTATCATTGATGGTAAAGAATCTGTTGGTTTCTTAGTAACTATTAAAGAGTTACTTGAAGATCCAACTCGCTTATTGCTAGATGTTTAATCTAGTTGTATGAAATGTAAGCTGTGAATGAACATTCACAGCTTTTTTTTTGCGCCTTTGGTCGTACTGGGGTTTTCATGTTAAGCCTTGGGATCTATACTAGGTGCGCAATTTGGGATAGTTGTTTATTTGAAAAAATATTCAGCTCTTTTAGTATAAAAAATTGGATAAAGCATCATGAATTTGCATGAGTATCAGGCAAAACAACTTTTTGCCGAATATGGTTTACCCGTTTCTACAGGTTACGCTTGCGATACACCTGAAGAAGCTGCTGCAGCTGCTGAAAAAATTGGCGGCGATATGTGGGTTGTTAAAACTCAGGTTCACGCAGGTGGACGTGGTAAAGCTGGCGGTGTAAAGCTAGTTAAAACTATCGAAGAAGTAAAAGCGTTTGCAGCTAACTGGTTAGGTAAAAACCTAGTTACTTACCAAACAGACGAGAAAGGCCAGCCAGTAGCTAAAATTTTAGTAGAAAGCTGTACTGACATTGCTAACGAATTGTACCTAGGTGCAGTAGTTGACCGTGCATCTCGTAAAGTAGTTTTCATGGCGTCTACTGAAGGCGGCGTTGAAATTGAAACTGTTGCTGAAGAGACACCAGAGCTTATCCACAAAGCAGAGATCGACCCGTTAGTAGGTCCTCAAGCTTACCAAGCACGTGAACTAGGTTTCAAATTGGGTCTTAACCCAGTACAAATGAAACAGTTTGTTAAGATCTTTATGGGTCTTGGTAAAATGTTCACTGATTTTGATTTCGCACTACTTGAAATCAACCCGTTAGTAATTACAGATGAAGGCAACCTTCACTGTCTTGACGGCAAAATCGGTATTGATGGTAATGCACTTTACCGTCAACCTAAAATCCGTGAATTCCACGATCCATCTCAAGAAGATGCTCGTGAAGCACACGCAGCAAGCTTCGAGCTTAACTACGTTGCTCTAGACGGTAATGTTGGTTGTATGGTTAACGGTGCAGGCCTAGCAATGGGTACTATGGACATCGTAAACCTACACGGCGGCAAGCCGGCTAACTTCTTGGATGTTGGTGGCGGCGCTACTAAAGAACGTGTTTCTGAAGCATTCAAAATCATTCTTTCTGACGACAATGTTAAAGCTGTTTTAGTAAACATCTTTGGCGGCATCGTTCGTTGTGACATGATTGCTGAAGGCATCATTGGCGCAGTTAAAGAAGTTGGCGTAACCGTACCAGTAGTTGTACGTTTAGAAGGTACTAATGCTGAATTAGGTCGTGAAGTTCTTAAGAACTCTGGTCTAGATATCATTGCTGCTGAATCACTAACAGACGCTGCTGAAAAAGTTGTTGCTGCTGCGGAGGGCAAATAATGTCTGTATTAATCAATAAAGATACAAAAGTTATCTGTCAAGGTTTCACTGGTGGCCAAGGTACTTTCCACTCAGAGCAAGCGCTTGAGTACGGTACACAAATGGTTGGTGGTGTTAGCCCAGGTAAAGGCGGTCAAACGCACCTTGGTCTTCCTGTATTCAACACAGTTCGTGATGCTGTAAAAGAAACTGGCGCAACTGCTTCAGTTATCTACGTACCAGCTCCTTTCTGTAAAGATGCAATCTTAGAAGCTATCGATGCTGGCATCGAGCTAATAGTTTGTATTACTGAAGGTATCCCTACACTTGATATGGTTGATGTTAAAATCAAACTAGATCAAACAGGTACTCGTATGATCGGTCCTAACTGCCCAGGTGTTATTACTCCTGGTCAAACTAAGATTGGTATCATGCCTGGTCATATCCACAAACCTGGTAAAGTAGGTATTGTTTCTCGCTCTGGTACTTTAACGTACGAAGCAGTTAAGCAAACTACTGATGCTGGTTTTGGTCAGTCTACGTGTGTTGGTATTGGTGGTGATCCAATTCCAGGTACTAACTTTATCGACGTTCTAGAAATGTTCGAAAAAGATCCACAAACTGAAGCAATCGTAATGATTGGTGAAATTGGTGGAACTGCAGAAGAAGAAGCTGCAGAGTACATCAAAGCTAACGTTACTAAACCTGTAGTATCTTACATTGCTGGTGTTACTGCACCAGAAGGTAAGCGTATGGGTCACGCTGGCGCAATCATTGCCGGCGGTAAAGGTACTGCTGATGAGAAATTTGCTGCATTAGAAGCTGCGGGCGTAAAAACTGTACGTTCACTTGCTGATATCGGTAAAGCACTTAAAGAGAAAACAGGCTGGTAATCGCTTGTTTTTCTTTAAAAAGGCCCGCATATGCGGGCCTTTTTGTTATTAGATGAAAATTTAGAACGGGTAACTAATATGCTGGAAAAAGCGTACAGATAAGTCTTGGCGTTGTTTATTTATAGCAAGCTCATTACACAGAGTATGGATTGTTTTTTCTACTTGGTTCATAAATCGACCATAGCCCATTTCATGTTTATCCTGCTGCGTTGCCACTACTACAAAATGCAGCGTTTCTACCAATTTACTTGCTTCATAAAAGTGCTTAATTTGATTTTCATTAGATTCAATATCAAAACTTAACTTTTGGAGTTCATCATTGCCTTCACTTTTATCTATTTTACTGTTGCGTATAATAGGCGTTGCACCGTTAGCAACCATAGCGCCATGGTTTAAGTTATTATTTTGACACGCACGTATAAATGCATAAGCAAAGTAGTCATAAAATTTAGCATAATCGTTTGTGTTCATTAGTGTTTGAAACTGCGTTTTAATAGCGCGCGAAACCGGTATAGTAAAAGTGGCGTAAGTCATCTCTGCATAATCATTGGGTATGCTGCATTGTCTTGATTGGTAGCGAGGGTAGAGACTTCTTAATTTGTAACCATAGCTTTCCTTGTTGCCTTTTTCTTTAGCAAATAGGTCATACGTTAAGTGTTGATGGTCGCGTAGTTTAAACTGGGGCTGATTTATTAAGAGTTGTCCTTGTAAAGTGTCTAACACTTTTTGTACTTTATTATGAAATTCTGCAGAGTTGGCTCGTAAATCATCGCCTGTTGCTAAAAATAGAATGCGTATTTTTTTACTCGGTGTACCTTCAGTGTAATAAATCTTATGCGCTTCGTGATAACGGGGATTATAAAAAAAGAGCATTTGTTTATCTGTTTCTAATTGATAAGACTCATCATTAAATCTTACAACAGGTAGTTTATCATTTGCTAATAAGTGCACATTATAAAGCTCGTACTCATCACAAGAAGCAAACAGCTGGCGTGCAATACGTTCATAGCAGCAATTTATATCACTAAAGCTTTTATAAAAATCGTGATTAGGGGTTATTTCAGCTAAAAGGTAGTGGTTAGCGCGTGCATTAGTTGGAATATATACACGATGTTGATTAAGTGTCGCCATCTTTAAATCCTTATAATGTAGGTTATTTACCTACTATAAACTGTTTAGATGACTTAAATATTGCGTTAAAACAAATTTTATTCATAAACAATGGTTCAGCTGAATTAAAGTTAAGCAATATCAAAAATAAACCTTAATCTAGTGCTGTATGTTAGTGTATGTTTTTGTAATAATGCATTAGTTTTGTTATTACGTAATATTTAGAGGACTACACTCCTATGGCGGAAATTGAGAATCGCCCAAGTAACTTTATTAGAACCCGAATTGATGAAGACTTAGCAAGTAAAAAGCATGCAACAACGCATACACGTTTTCCACCTGAACCAAATGGCTTTTTGCATATTGGTCATGCCAAATCAATTTGTTTAAATTTTGGCATCGCAAAAGATTACAACGGTTTATGTAACTTACGTTTTGACGATACAAACCCAGAAAAAGAAGACATTAACTACGTTAATTCTATAAAAGAAGACGTACAGTGGTTAGGTTTTAACTGGGATGGCGATATAAAGTATTCTTCTAACTATTTTGATACTTTATATGGTTACGCTGTTGAGCTTATAAATAAAGGCTTAGCGTACGTTTGTTTTTTAACAGCAGACGAAGCACGCCAATACCGTGGTACATTGAAAGAGCCAGGTAAAAATAGCCCGTACAGAGATACATCAGTTGAAGAAAACCTAGCGTTATTTGAAAAAATGCGTGCTGGCGAATTCAAAGAAGGCGAATGTGTCCTGCGTGCTAAAATTGATATGGCTAGCTCATTTATGGTGCTTCGCGATCCAATTATTTATCGCGTACGTTTTGCTCATCATCATCAAACAGCAGACAAGTGGTGCATTTACCCAATGTATGACTTCACGCACTGTATTTCTGATGCACTCGAAGGTATTACACATTCATTATGCACACTCGAGTTTCAAGATAACCGTCGTTTGTACGACTGGGTACTTGATAACATTAGTTTAGAGTGTCACCCACAGCAAATTGAGTTTTCACGTTTAAATCTTGAATACACAATTATGTCTAAGCGTAAGCTAAGCGATTTAGTGGTAAATAACCATGTAGAAGGGTGGGATGACCCACGCATGCCTACAATTGCAGGCCTACGTCGCCGTGGTTATACACCAGGTTCAATCCGTGAGTTTTGTTTGCGTATTGGTGTAACAAAACAAGAGAATATGGTTGAAATGGGTATGCTTGAAGCATGTATCCGTGAAGATCTAAACGAAAATGCACCACGTGCAATGGCCGTACTCGATCCTGTTAAAGTTGTTATTGAAAACTACGATGCAGACAAGGTTGAGGTTTTATCTGTGGCTAACCACCCAAATAAAGAAGAAATGGGTCGTCGTGATGTACCGTTTACTCGCGAAATTTACATCGAACGAGAAGACTTTAAAGAAGAAGCAAATAACAAGTTTAAACGTTTAGTGCTTGATAAAGAAGTACGTTTGCGTGGCGCTTATGTTATTAAAGCACAGCGTGTTGAGAAAGACGAAAATGGCGAAATTACAACTATATTCTGTACTTACGATACTGAAACACTTGGTAAAAATCCAAGTGATGGACGTAAAGTAAAAGGTGTTATTCACTGGGTTTCAGCACCAGAGTGTATTACGGCAGAAGTTCGTTTATACGATCGTTTGTTTAGTGTTCCAAACCCAGCAGCCGCTGATGAGTTTGAAACAACATTAAATCCAGAGTCACTGGTTGTTTTATCAAACGCTAAATTAGAGCCATCGCTTGCTAATTCACAAGCAGAGCAGGGCTTTCAGTTTGAGCGTACGGGTTATTTCTCTCGTGATTCTAAATCAGAGAACGTTGTATTTAACCAAACAGTGGGTCTTCGTGATTCATGGTCTAAAACTCAATAAGTAATATCTAAAAACCTGAACCCTGGATAATAAATCTATCTCGAGCAGCTATTTTCAGCGCTAATTGCGTTGAATTTACTTGCAATAGGTCAGCTATTGACGCGTGAATTCGCCTTGTTTTCACTTAAAATCTCTGGCTAGAGAAATAAATTTAAATATCACCATGATTCAATACGTTGGTAAATCTCTTAACCAGAGTTCAGGTTTAATATCCCCAGTATTTACTGGGTATATTCATTACAAGCGTATTTTAGACACAAAAAAACCTGCACTTAGCAGGTTTTTTATTGCTTTTTAAAAGCGGTATTAGCTGTTAGCGTCGCTAAATTCTTTACACGCTGCTTTATCGTTACACTCACCGTATAAATATAAAGAATGGTTTGTAAGTGTAATACCATTTTCTTCAGAAATTTCAAGTTGACGACGTTCAATCATCTCATCTTCAAACTCTACAACTTTGCCACACTTCAAACATACTAAATGATCGTGGTGTGTGCTTCCTGAAAGTTCAAATACTGATTTGCCACCTTCAAAGTGATGACGGCTTACAATACCCGCATCATCAAATTGGTTAAGTACGCGGTATACAGTTGCAAGACCAATTTCTTCACCTAGATCCAAAAGAATTTTGTAAACATCTTCAGCACTGATGTGTTGGTTATCTGGAGATTGTAAAATCTCTAATATTTTAATACGCGGTAAAGTTACTTTTAAACCGGCTTTTTTAAGTTCCAAGTTATGATCAGTCATTAAATCTGTCTCAATTTTATTTGGTTATACTAGACATCTTGCAAAGATGTACACGACACATTAGCAACAAACAGGATAACGTGCCTAAGCGTTAAGTGCAAAGAACAATTGATTTATATTGCCACTAAAGCTTAAAACGCTAACTGTTTGATAATTATTTAAACAGCTAGCGATATATGCAGTAAATTAGTCAGCTAATTCACTTAAACACATCTCTTCATATACTTGAGCAGACCATGCTTTAACACGTTGTTCTGTAAGCTCTGGTTGACGGTCTTCGTCGATACCCAAACCTACAAAATGCTTATCATCAGCCATGCCTTTAGATGCTTCAAAGTCATAGCTTTCGCTCGGCCAATGACCAACAACAATAGCGCCACGTTCAGTAACGATATCGTTGATCATGCCCATCGCATCTAAAAAGTACTCAGCGTAATCTTCTTGGTCTCCACAACCAAAAATAGCAACAAGTTTACCTTCAAAGTCTACTTCTTCAAGTTCTGGAAAAAAGTCATCCCAGTCACATTGTGCTTCGCCGTAGTACCAAGTAGGGATACCGAATAAGATTAAATCAAATTCAGCAATCTCTTCTTTAGAGCTTTTTGCAATATCATGAACAGCCACTAGCTTTTTACCCAATTCTTTTTGGATCATTTTTGCTACGTGTTCTGTGTTACCTGTGTCACTTCCGAAAAAAATGCCTACACTTGCCATGGATTTAAAACCTTTTATGTATCAATAGCCAATCTTTCTTGTAAAATCGTTTCAATCAGCGCACTGCGGCTAATATTTTGTGCATCTGCCATATCACTCAATGCTTGATATAACTGCGATGAAACTTTAAATTCAACACGCTTTAAGCCACGTGCTTTATCTCTTTTTATTTGATTACGTTTATTTACCTTTAACTGCATATCCCGTGATAGGGGATTGGTTTTAGGTCTGCCTGGGCGTTTTTCGTATTCAAATAAATCGAGTGTAGTTCTATCTGTTTCTGACTTCGCCATGCTTAACCTACACCTGCGCCTTGCCAAAATACTTGAATAAGACCTTTAGCAATAAAGCCTGAACAACCTAAAAAGAGCACGCCCCAGACAATGTATTGTCCGAACTTAGGCACATTGCCACTTTTTAGTACGTCTTTAATTGCCATGCCGATGAATATGAAAATACCGGCTAAGCCAAAATACAACCCTAGGGTATCAAATTCGTTAATTAACTGACTGACCATCAACGTATAACCTTTAAATTAAACGGCGCGTACTATAGCATATAATTATTCATATATTTAGTGCGCAAAATCAAAAACACGCGATTAAAATTGCTTTAAACCGCAGTTAAAAAGTCGTTTATCGCTTTATTTACAGCAAGTGGCTTTTGAGCATGAAGCCAATGGCCTGCGCCATGAATTATTTTAGCCTTGGTATTTTTAAAGCGAGCTTTAATTGCAGTACGATGCTCGGGCAAAATATAGTCAGAATCATTACCTTTAATGAAAAGAGTATCGCATAAACAAGAATTGTTTTCATTAACATTGGATGTGATTGTAGAATATTTTTCGTCAAGCACATTTAAGTTAAATCGCCATGCAAAATGACCTTCCTCATTTTTAGCGAGGCTTTTAAGTAGAAACTGTCGAACTCCCAGTTCTTCTATGTAAGGCTGCATTAGAGCATCAGCTTGTTTTCTATCGTCAATTGATTGTGCTGAAACCGCTTTTAATGCCTGTAATATTTTTGTGTGCCGAGCAGGGTAACTAACAGGTGCTATGTCAAGTACAACAAGCTTATTTACAAGTTCAGGATGTGTAAGCGCTAATTCCATTGCCACTTTACCACCCATAGAGTGCCCAACTAAATGTGCTTTATCTATGTTCAAATGTGCTAATAACTCAACAATATCTTGTGCCATTGCCGGGTAGTTCATTTCATCACTATGAGGAGAAAGCCCGTGGTTACGTAAATCAACGTTAATAACAGTAAAGTGTTCACTTAATGGTTTTGCTATTACATTTAGGTTTTCTAATGATCCAAAAAGCCCATGTATCAAAATAACATTAGGACCTTGCCCTTGTTGCTTGTAATTTAACTGCATACCCGCCTCCTGAAAATTTCGCCATAGTTTGCCGAGCATTGCTCTAAAAAGCAAAAAATACAGCGACTATTTATTAAATTGGGCTTTTGTTTGTTAAATCAACAACAATGAGGTAAATATTAATATGTTTACGGGAGTGCTTGTTGTAACTCGCATTTCTGATTGGTTTGGGTATAATCACACGGGAGAAAAAAATGTGACCCGTAATGACAGGAAGAACATGAAACAAATCGACATAGACGACGAGTTATATCAATATATTGCTAGCAATACGCAAAGTATTGGTGAAAGTGCATCCACTATTTTACGTCGTTTATTAAATCTGAGCGGCGAAAAAATTCAAACCGCAAACGTAGAACTAACTCAAAATAATCAAACTGCGACTACGTCTACCGCCACATTAAAAAGCTCAGAGCCATCTGCTGCTGAGACTTCAAAAAAACAAACGCCTGTAGCTCACGTATCCGTGAAGCAAAAAAGCGATAATGTTTTTAATGTATTAAATAAAGAAGAGCTGGCAATGCAAAAAGGTGTTGTTGGACGCTTTTTGTTTATTTTAAGTGCATTTTACCGCACACATAAAACTGATTTTTCTGCGGTATTAGACATAAAAGGGCGTGACCGTGTTTACTTTGCTACTAGTAAAGAAGCTTTAGTAAATAGCGGTAGTAGTATGAATCCTAAAAACATAACCGATAGTGAATATTGGGTTATGACTAATTCTAATACAACGCGTAAAAAAATGATGCTTCATGAAGTTGCTCTTTGCCTTGGATATAGTGCAGAGCAAGCTGAAAAAATTCGCGATTACCTGTAAGGAAATATAATGGCTATTCACTCAGGCGCAGGCAAAACTGCTCCACAATCGGCGCTTATTAACGTACCTAAATTAGTATCTGCGTATTACTTAAATGAACCTGATCTTGAACAAAATCCAGAGCATTGTGTTGCCTTTGGTACCTCAGGCCACCGTGGTTGTTCTTACGATGTTAAATTTAACGAATCACACATTTTAGCGATTACTCAGGCTATTTGTGATTACAGAAAACAAAATGACATATTTGGTCCGTTATTTTTAGGCAAAGACACACACGCATTGAGTGAAGCCGCATTTAACTCGGCTATTGAAGTATTAGTTGCTAACGAAGTGCAAGTGATAACGCAAGAAGACGGCGATTTTACACCAACGCCAGTTATCAGCCATGCCATAGTTAGCCACAATAAGCTACACCCAAATGAATTAGCAGACGGGATTGTTGTTACGCCTTCGCATAACCCTCCTGAAGATGGTGGCTTTAAATACAACCCACCTAATGGCGGACCAGCTGATACCGACGTCACTAAATGGATTGAAGACAGAGCTAATCAACTTTTACTAGAAGATTTAGTTGAAGTTGAGTTATTCCCATTCGCTAAAGCATCGCGTTCTGGCTTTATCCGCTACGAAGATTTAATGACTCCTTATATTGATGACTTAGCAAATATCGTTAATTTAAAAGCAATTAGCGATGCAGGTATTAAAATTGGTATCGATCCACTAGGTGGTTCAGGCATCAACTTTTGGCCAGTCATTGCAAAAAAATATAATTTAGATTTAACCGTAGTAAATGATGTTGTTGATCCACGTTTTGCTTTTATGCCACTTGATAAAGACGGCAAAATTCGTATGGATTGTTCATCACCTTATTCAATGGCAAATCTTATTGCACTAAAAGATGATTTTGATGTGTCTATTGGTAACGACCCTGACTACGATCGTCACGGTATTGTAACGCCAGACGGCTTAATGAATCCAAACCACTTTTTAGCAGTGGCAATCGATTACTTACTTAAACACCGTGATTGGAATGAAACCGTAGAAATTGGTAAAACATTGGTTTCTAGCTCTATGATCGACAAAGTAGCTGCTCGTAACAACCGTAAGGTTAAAGAAGTACCAGTAGGCTTTAAATGGTTTGTTGAAGGCTTAAGCAAAGGCAAGCTTGCCTTTGGTGGCGAAGAAAGCGCAGGTGCTGCATTCTTACGTTTTGATGGCTCTGTATGGTGTACAGATAAAGACGGCTTCATTATGGGTCTACTCGCTGCAGAAATACTTGCTGTGACAGGTAAAACACCATCAGCGCTTTATAAAGAATTAGAACAAGAGTTTGGTTCTCCAATTTATAAACGCCTAGATGCACCAGCCACAAGCGGTCAAAAATCACGTTTAAAAGCATTGAGTGCTTCTGATGTTAAAGCAGATACACTTGCTGGCGAGCCTATTTTGCAAAAATTGACTCATGCACCAGGTAACGATGCCGCCATTGGTGGTTTAAAAGTGGTCACTGAGAATGGCTGGTTTGCAGCGCGTCCATCAGGTACTGAAGATATTTATAAAATATACCTTGAATCATTTAAAGGTGAAGAGCATTTAGCGTTACTTGAAAAAGAAGCTAAAAAGCTTGTAGATTCAGTTATAAGCTAACTTAATCTAATAATTTTAAAACGGCTGATTTATTCAGCCGTTTTCGTTTCTATACCTTGTGTATTTATAAAAATATATGCATAAGAGTCTACTCTCACATTATTTTTAAAGGGCTTATTATATGTCAGCCAATCCATCTTACTTAAATGAATTAAAACAAACAGGCGATTTTTTAACGCTTAGTCGTGACAACGAATGGCATTTAGATGCAGGTGAGTTTGTTTTAGATAATGGGACTCGTGTAAATATACACGATACCGGAGTCATTGAGTTTCAACCTGCTGTTATAACGTCAAAAGATGTAGTTTATTCAAGCGCTGTACACGGTAACGAAACTGCGCCAATTGAAATTTGTGATGCACTTATTAAACAAATTATAAAAGGCGAGCTGATACTTAAGCAGCGTGTTTTGTTTATTTACGGTAATCCACAATCAATTAATATTGGCCTGCGTTTTGTAGAAGAAAACTTAAATAGATTATTTAATGGTCACCATACAGTTGAAGGTGTACCAATGAATAATGAGCGAAACCGCGCTGCAAAGCTTGAGCAATACGTAAGCGATTTTTATACACGTGGCGAGCAAGGCAGTAGCCGATGTCATTACGACTTACACACTGCAATTAGAGGCTCTAAAAACGAAAAATTTGCTGTGTATCCATTTTTACATGGTAAGCCATGGAAAAAGTCGCAGCTACAATTTTTATTGAGTTGTGGTGTAAATACCGTGCTTATGATGAAATCTCCTGCAACAACATTTAGCTATTATTCGTCATTTATACACGGTGCTGATTCTTTTACGGTAGAGCTGGGTCAAGTTAAGCCATTTGGTCAAAACGATATGGCTCGCTTTGAAAAAACAAAGCAAACCTTAACTGCATTAATTAGTCAAAATGAAGTTAAATACCCTGAATTTAATGCAAACGATTTTGAATTGTTTGCTGTCCATCGCACAATAAATAGAACGCAGAACGATTTTAGCTTTCCTTTTTCTGACGATGCCGAGAACTTTACTGGCTTTGCGAAAGGTGAACTACTTGCAACCGACGGTGATACAGCGATTTACGCTGACGTTGAAGGAGAGGCTATTATTTTTCCAAATGCGAGCGTAGCATTAGGGCAAAGAGCACTCCTTACTGTTATTCCAATGGATATTGATAGCAATTTCGTCTAATTTAACTCATCAGACCACTAGTAACTTAAAGTTAACTATATGATTACTATTAATTAAAGTAACCGTATCGTTAACTTGCCACTTATTTAACCAGTATTTGCTTTTGTTTCGTCCTAGATCTGTTGAATAACACTTTACGTTAACGTAAAGTGTTGGCAGCTTTAATTAAAGATAGTGCAGATGTTGCAAAGTTTAACCAGCAACAATCACCCACAATAATAATTTAAAGGGGCACTGTTTTACCGACAACAAAAGAAGGTAGGTTATGAGTAATCCAAATAACGTATCGCTGAATATTAACCACGAGCTTGAATTTATTGATGGTCAAGCGCTTAATATTCCAACCCTTAGTATTTTAACTGAGGACGGCGACATTCATCCTAGTGCAACCGCACCTGACATTTCAAAACATACCGCTATTAAGTTATATGAAACAATGCGTTTTATACGTTTGTTAGATGAACGTATGCAAGGCGCGCAGCGCCAAGGCCGTGTTAGTTTTTATATGCAATGCCTAGGCGAAGAAGCCGCAGTTACAGCCTCTGCTGCTGCACTTGATCAAGACGATATGATCATGGCTCAATATCGTGAACAGGCAGCCCTGCATTATCGTGGCTTTACGCTTGATCAATTTATGAACCAAATGTTTTCAAATGAATTGGATTTAGGCAAAGGCCGTCAAATGCCAATTCACTATGGTTCTAAAGCGCTAAACTACATGACGATTTCATCGCCATTGGGTACGCAAATACCACAGGCAACGGGTTATGCATATGGCCAAAAAATAAAGCACATCGACGCTAAAACAGGCGAGCTTGCCAGCACAATTGATAATGTGACTATTTGTTACTTTGGTGAAGGTGCTGCATCTGAAGGTGACTTTCATGCCGGTTTAAATATGGCCGCTGTTCACAGAGCGCCGGTTATATTTTTTGCACGTAATAACGGCTATGCAATATCAACCCCTGCTGATGAGCAATTTAAAGGCGATGGTATTGCCTCGCGTGGTGTGGGTTATGGCATTAAAACAATTCGTGTTGATGGCACAGATGCACTTGCTGTTTATGCGGCAACTAAAAAAGCACGCGAAATAGCCTCAACACAAGGTGAGCCTGTACTCATTGAATCGATTGCTTATCGTTTGGGTGCGCACTCTACGTCAGACGATCCAAGTGGTTATCGCTCTAAAGATGAAGAAGCGAATCATCAAACGTGCCCTATTGATAAATTTAGAAAATGGCTGGTCAAGCAAGACTGGTTAAACGAAGAAGACGATATAAAAGCAAAAGAGTCGATTCGTGAAGAAATTTTAGCCGCGCTTAAACGTGCTGAAGTTGTTGCAAAGCCCGCTTTAGAAGAACTGGTATCTGACGTTTACGATACACCAATTCCATTATTGCAACGCCAGTACGAGCAACTAAAAGAACATATAAAACAGCATCCAGATGCTTACCCAGTAACCGCAGGGAGAATTAAGTAATGGCTAAAATGAACATGCTCCACGCAATTAACTCTGCTCTCGATATTACGATGAATGAACACCCTCAAGCCTGTATTTTTGGTGAGGATGTTGGTTACTTCGGTGGTGTATTTAGAGCAACATCGGGCTTACAAGAAAAGTACGGTAAACATCGTGTTTTTAATACGCCTTTAACCGAGCAAGGTATTTTAGGTTTTGCTAATGGTTTAGCTGCTTTTGGTGCGCCTGCATTGGCAGAAATTCAATTTGCTGATTATATTTTCCCAGCGTTTGATCAAATAGTAAATGAAGCCGCTAAATTTCGTTATCGCAGTGGTAATGAATTTAATGTCGGTAACTTAACTATTCGTACACCTTATGGTGGCGGTATTGCTGGTGGTTTATACCATTCACAATCACCCGAAGCCTATTTTGCACACACACCGGGTTTGAAAGTAGTTGTACCGCGTAACCCTTATCAAGCTAAAGGTTTATTACGTGCATCAATTAAAGACGATAACCCGGTCATATTTTTTGAGCCTAAGCGTTTATATCGTGCATCAATTGGCGAAGTGCCAGAAGAAGATTATAGTATTGAATTAGGCACGGCTGAAGTAGTGCAAGAGGGTGCCGATATTACGCTTTTAGCGTGGGGTGCTCAAATGGAGATTATTGAAGATGCAGCAAAGCAAGCAAGTGAGCAAGGTATAAGCTGTGAAGTTATTGACCTTCGTAGTATTTTACCATGGGATGTTGAAACGATTGCTAAATCGGTTATTAAAACCGGCCGTTTAATCGTGAGTCATGAAGCGCCTATAACCAATGGCTTTGGTGCAGAGATAGCCGCAACAATACAACAAGAGTGTTTCTTGCATTTAGAGTCGCCAATTTTACGTGTATGTGGTCTAGATACGCCATACCCGCTGGCACTTGAAAAAGAATACGTACCAGATGCACTAAAAGTGTTGGCTGCAATTAAACAATCAATGGATTTTTAGGGGTTACCATGGCTAAAGATTTTATATTACCCGATATTGGTGAAGGCATTGTTGAATGCGAAGTAGTTGAATGGCTAGTACAAGAAGGCGATACCGTATCTGAGGATCAGCCAATTTGCGATGTTATGACAGACAAAGCATTAGTACAAATTCCGGCAGTGCATGATGGCGTTATTTCAAAGCTATATTATCTAAAAGGTGAGATTGCTAAAGTACATGCCCCTTTATTCGCTATGGATGTAGCAGGTGAAAACACTAACAATGAAGTAGTACAAGAGCCAGTACAAGCTGAAAATAAAACTAATGATGCAGCTGATGTGGTTGAGGACTTTATATTACCGGATATTGGTGAAGGTATTGTTGAGTGTGAGATTGTTGATTGGTTAGTTGCTGAAGGCGACGAAATAGAAGAAGACCAAGCGGTTTGTGACGTAATGACCGACAAAGCATTAGTACAAATTCCGGCAAAATATACAGGCACAGTAAAAAAACTATATTACCAAAAAGGTGAAATAGCAAAAGTACATAGCCCGTTGTTTAAAATGACAATTGCAGGCAGTGCAGCAAAACCAAGTGTTGATATAAACCAAGCGGTCGTAAAGGCTCAAACTAATGCCGTCGCTGAAAAAGTTGCCCCTGTTAAAACGCAGCAAGCTGCGAAAGTTATCAATCAAAAAGCGGTTGCATCCCCCGCGGTTCGTCGCAAAGCACGTGAACTTGATGTTGATTTAACCTGTGTACCAGGTAGTGGTAAAAATGGGCGTATTTACAAGCAAGATATCGAAGAGTTTGTAAAAGGCGAAGTGCCAAATACTATTGATACTTCACCGCTTAATAGCGATGCTTCTCAAAGTGCAGTACAAAACCAAACACAGAATCAAAGCGGTGGCGTACGAGTAGAGCAAATTAAAGGCATTAAAGCGGCCATGGCCAAGCAAATGGTAGCTTCGGTTTCAACTATTCCGCACTTTACGTTTAGTGATGAAATAGATTTAACACAGCTTATAGCTTTGCGTAGCGCTTTAAAAGAGCAGTACAAAGCACAAGGCGTTAAGCTCACCATGATGCCATTTTTTGTAAAAGCACTCTCGCTAGCAATGAAAGAGTACCCTGTACTTAATTCTAAAGTGAACGATGAATGCTCAGAGCTTACCTATTATAACGATCATAATATCGGTATAGCAGTTGATTCAAAAATTGGCTTGTTAGTGCCTAATATTAAATCGTGCCAGAGTAAAAGCATTGTTGATGTGGCAAATGATTTAACCCGCTTAACTCATTCAGCGCGAGAAGGCCGTGTTGCACCCGATGATTTAAAAGGTGGGACAATTAGCATCTCTAACATTGGTGCTATTGGCGGCACTATCGCGTCCCCTATAATTAATAAACCAGAAGTGGCTATTGTTGCGCTAGGTAAACTGCAGCATCTACCGCGTTTTGATGATAATGGACAGGTTGTGAGTAAAGCTATTATGCAAGTGAGCTGGTCTGGCGATCATCGTGTTATTGATGGGGGCACTATTGCTCGCTTTAATAACCTATGGAAATCGTACTTAGAAAATCCATCGGCAATGATGATGGCTATGAGTTAATAGCTAAATTGTTAATATTTAATAAAAACCAGCTTTTAGCTGGTTTTTTGTTTTAATGTCAGCTGTTTTTAATTAAGATACAAATGTTACTAAAAAGTAATAAGGTTAACCCCGTTAGGGAATATAAAAAATAACACTAAGGAAATTTTATGGAACACTATATGAACGCGTTGCGTAGCTACGCAGATTTTTCAGGCCGTAATCGTCGTAAAGCATTTTGGATGTTTATGCTAATTAATTTTATTTTTTCGCTTTTGACAGGTGTTATAGATGGTATTACAGACACAATGTTCGTAAGCTCTATTTATAGCTTAGCGCTATTTATTCCTGGCTTAAGTATTGGTGCTCGTCGTCTACATGACACAGGCCGTTCAGGCTGGTGGCAGCTACTTTGGTTAGTGCCAGTAATCGGCTGGATTGTATTAATTGTTTTTCTTGCTCAAGATTCACACGAAGGCGAAAATGATTTTGGTCCAAATCCAAAAGAATTAGCAGTAGAACCAACTACTGTATAAGTAAGAATAACTTAACATGTTAAAAGCTCAGCAATTGCTGAGCTTTTTTGTTTTTTTATTTCTCATTCTTTTAAATTTCAGCAAAAAAATACAACCCATAACCAACTATTAATGCGGGAATAGACGTGTAAAGTGTAGCTATAACTGCAGCTTTGGGCGCCATTGCTATTGCTGGAAATAACGCATCCCCATCGTTAGAAATTGCGTTTCCTGCTAAAGCACTAAAGGGAATAATGCCTTGAATATAAAGTGTTGTAACAATTATTTGCGGGCCACAGCCGGGTAAAAAACCAATAAGCACTGCAATTAATGGGGCTAAATAGGCGTAATGTACAAACCACGTTTTTAAATCAAGTCCTGCAATGTTAACCAAAATCTCAAATAGCATAAAAGAGGCTACAACCCATGCCGTTACAAAATGGGTATCTTGTAATACTTTTATTATTTTAGAAGGGGGGTTACATGCATCGTCTTCTGACGTTACTTCTTGATAGCTTTCACCTCTTGACGAAAGTGCCCAAATACTAACAATAAATAAAGCCATTACCGCACCAAATATCGTAATTACAGTGCCTGTGCTTGCTCCAAACTGCGAAAAATCAACATTAAACGCAATCAAAAAGGCAATTATAAGGCTTGGGATAATTGCTACCATCCAAACCGGTTTACTGATTTTAATAATGTTAGTTGAGAGTATTTTAATTTGGTGCTTTTGTTCTTGCGCTGTTGGGCGTAAAAAGGCTTTTTTGTGTATTGTATTAACCAGTAAACCACTGAATGTACCCACAACTAACCCTATTCCCATAATTAACAAGCCTTCAGTAGGGCGGGTAGCAAGTAATAAAAATGCTGCATCTCCCATTGTAGCTGTTAGCACAGCAACAATAGCACCAAAGCTTGCTTGGCCTTTTGTAAATTGAGTAACCACAATAATAGCGCCACCACAGCCAGGTAATGCACCTAAAACCGCTGCAAAGCTAATTTCTAAAATAGGGGACTTGGCACTTAAATAACTAAGCTCTAATTGAGGTAAGTGTTCTATAGCGTAGTAGTAAATTAAAAGGGTAGCAGCAACAAACACACTCACTTGAAAAAATGCATCACTCAGTGCGGTCATTGTTATTTCGCGTAATTGCGGTATTGCAAGGCAAGTTAAAATAAATAAAGGCAGCAGTAAGCGTTTATTTTGGCTCAAAAATCGTTTTGAGGCAGGAGTAATAAAACCAATGTGAGGGAGTGAAATCATACAATGCGACCTAATAAATTAACTAGGTCACACTGTATATTTTAATTAAATGATAATCAATATCATTTACATCTATTTAAATCGATTACTCTGTTTGAGTTTTTTGATAGCCAAATCTAAGTTAGTTTAAATTTGAATTTAAGGCTGTGATTAAATTGGGCTACTTACGCTGAAATTCAGAGTTTGTATTCCACGTTGGCCACTGTTCTGTTTCAGAAATATCAAAACCTACTTTATAAAATAATTGTAAGTCTTGAACAGCACCCGATAAATCCCATTCGTCACGGTAACGATCACATGGTTGATGATAACAACCGCGAAGTACTAAACTCATGCGTTTACGGTAATTAGCTGTCTCTTCGTCAGCTGCGACTGTGCCGCCACCTGCGTACATGGCTGGAATGCCCATATTAGCAAATGCAAAGTGATCAGAGCGGTAATAGCCACCCGATGATGGTTTAGGATCGCCTGATATTGTTCTGCCTTGCTCTTTAGCTGCAGTTGCTAAAAACTCATCCATTTGTGACTTACCAATACCAACCACATTCATGTCTTTTACTTTGCCTAATAAATTTAAGCTATCCATGTTTATGTTAGCGACTGTTTTATTAGCTGCAATCACAGGGTTAGCTGCATAGTATTTAGAACCTAGTAAGCCTTGTTCTTCAGCCGTAACTGCTAAAAATGTCATTGAGCGGCTAGGGTGCTTAGGTAATTTAGTAAAGGCTTCAGCTACTTCAATAAGCCCAGCGGTACCCGTTGCGTTGTCGTGAGCACCGTTGTAAATTTGATCGCCTTTACGTGTTTTATCTGTACCTAAGTGATCCCAATGCGCTGAGTAAATAACATGCTCATCTGGTTGCTCGCTTCCTGGTAACGTAGCGATAAAGTTATACGATACTGATTTTTTAATCGTGTTTTTAACATTAACAGAAGCAGTTAAATCGCCCATATCAACATGGAAAGCACCTTTAGCTGCGTTTTCTTTCGCAGTATCGAAATCTAATCCTGCTTTAGTAAAAAGCTCTTTTGCTACGTCAGTTGTAACCCAGCCTTCAACAGCTACGCGGTCCATATTGTTGTTTTCTTTTTGAAAACCAAACTGCTCGCCGCTCCACGAGTTTTCAACAACCGACCACGGGTAGGATGCAGGTGCTGTTTCATGAATAATAATTGCACCTGCGGCACCACGGCGACTCGCTTCTTCGTATTTGTATGTCCAACGCCCATAATAGGTCATTGCGTCGCCAGTAAATAAAGCAGGGTCTTTTGTTGCAAAACCCGGATCGTTAACCAGCATTACAACCGTTTTGCCCTTAACGTCTAAACCTTCGTAATCATTCCAATTGTATTCAGGTGCGTTAACGCCGTAGCCCACAAATACAAGTTCAGAATTTTCTATGGCTTCTTGTGCGCTTATGCGGCTGCTACCCATAACCATGTCTTTTTTGTATTGGTAGTCTTTACCGCCAATACTAAGCACCATGTTCGAATCAGCTTCTAAAGAAACTAATGGCACTTCTTGTAAGTAACTGTCGCCATTACCTGGTTTTAAACCTAAAGCTTTAAACTGCGCAGTTAAATAATCAAGCGTTAGCTTTTCGCCAGGTGATGAAGGAGCACGACCACCAAATTCGTCTGATGCGAGTACTTTTACATGTTTAGCCAGTTCATCAGCTTGAATACTGTTATAACCATTTGTTATATCAATAGGTGTAATACTTGTTGTTGCGCAACCTGCTAAAACAGCGGTAGCGAGGAGTGTGAGAGAGAAATAATGTTTCATGTCAGCTCTTTTTTTGTTTTAAGTTGTGATTAGTATATTAACTTCTATTAAGTAGAACCAGTTTTTGCGGTAAACTTCTCGTAAATTATAGGCATAAATTGTTAAAGGTTTAAATGAAGCGTTTTACTCCCCCCGAGCAGTGGCAAATCAGTAGTCTAGAAACAGGTGCATTTGCGCATTTACGTGAGCTGTTTAAAGTTAACGAACTAACAGGTTGGCCGGTGCCTCAGTGGTTTTCTCCATTTTTAACCGCTATTAATGCGAATAATATACCTATTACTTTTAAAGATGATGCAAAAGTAGATTTTGGCGATCGTTATTACGAACAAGTTATTTTTGAAACGGGTGTTGTACCTACACGCAGTGAGAATTGGCATGACTTATTTGGTGGCTTTATTTGGTGTTTATTTCCTAAAACTAAAGCGCTTATAAACCAGCGGCATGTACAAGATATAGCTGAACATGGATTACAACAGCGTACCAAACATCGTAATGCATTAACGCTCTTTGATGAATGTGGTGTTGTATTAGCTATAAGTGAGAGTAAATGGCAGCAGTGGCTTTGCGATCATCAATGGAAAACAGCATTTGTTGAACACAAGCATGAGTGGGGTAAAACAATAAAACCTTTTATGTTTGGCCATGCTAATTATGAAATGCTCACCAAACCTTATATAGGTTTAACGGGTAAAGCATTGTTTGTTTGTGTACCTAATGAAATATTTTGTAAAGATTTAGTAACTCAATATCAGTACCTAGACCAAGCCCTTTATGAGATGATTAATACAGATAACTGCTTAGCCGATAACAAACAGCTTTCACCACTGCCTTTATTAGGTGTGCCAGGCTGGCATGACGAAAACAAAGACGACTCTTTTTACAACAATACAGATTATTTTAGAGCGAAACGAAGGATACGAACATGATAGAAGTTTCTGGGCTTAAAAAGAAATTTAAGCTAACTAAAGATCACAAAAAAAATAAAATAGATGACATCGACCCTCGTGAAGATAAAGATTACTTTCACTCAGTACGAGATGTGAGTTTTAGCTGCGCAAAGGGTGAAGTACTTGGGTTGCTCGGCCCAAATGGTGCGGGTAAAACAACTACACTTAGAATGATTTCAACCGCGTTAAAGCCCGATGAAGGCTCAATAACAATTGCCGGAAACGACATTGTAAAAAAACCGCTACTGGGGCGTAAGTCTATCGGTTTTTTATCGGGCTCTACCGGTTTGTATGGCCGCTTAACTGTAAAAGAAAACATAGAGTATTTTGCAAAGCTCCACGGTATGAGCAAAAGCGATATTGCATCGCGTTGTGATGAGCTATTTACATTGCTTGATATGCATAAGTTTGTAGATAAACGCGCAGAAAACCTATCAACAGGTATGAAGCAAAAAGCAAATATTGCGCGTGCTGTTGTGCATCGCCCAGCAGTTGTTGTACTTGATGAGCCAACAACGGGTCTCGATATAATGACCACGCAAACCGTTATTCAATTTATTAAGGGCTTAAAGGCGCAAGGTACACCTGTTATTTTTTCGACCCATCATTTAGATGAAGTTGCACTTTTATGTGACCGAGTCGCTGTAATTAACGAAGGTATTAGCTGCTTTGACGGAACAGTAGATGAATTTAAACAAGCAGGTAATAGTGATGAGCTTAATCAAGCGTTTATGAACATACTAACGGAGAAACATGATGTTTGAAGTATATAAAAAGGAATTAAAAGAGCTCCTTCGCGACAAAAAAACCCTTATGTTTGTTGTGTTGCTGCCAGTACTTATTTTCCCAATAATATTTGCTATTGTTGCTTTCATTGGCACGCAAGCTGCGCTTGACGCCGATCAAAAAGTAAATACATACGTAATTATTAACGGCGAATATGCACAAGAATTTACTGACAAAGTGTTTTACCATAAAAGCTTTGAACTTTATAATGGCAGTAAAACCTTTAATACAATAGAAGATCTCAAAGCAGGTGTTACCGCCGGCGACATAGATATGGGGATTTACTTGCCAAGTAATGCCGTAAAAACTCTCGACAATGGTGAGCAAAGCAAATGGCAAGTTGTATTTAACGATGCTAAATCAATAAACTATTTATTCGATCGGGTTAAAGAACTTGCTCAGGAATACAGTGACGTACTGCAAGCTGATAAGTTAAAAAGCTTTGGGATAGAAAGGTCTGCGCATAAAGCTATTCTTGACCCTATTGAAGTTGTCAAAGTAGATACAGCCGATAAACGTGAAAACTTAGGTGAAAAAATAGGCGCCTATTTACCTTATTTACTTATCCCATTGGTTTTAATGGGGGCTACTTACCCAGCAATAGATTTAGGTGCCGGCGAAAAAGAGCGCGGCACGCTAGAAACACTCCTACTAACACCCATTACACGTACAGAATTGGTGCTCGGTAAATTTATAACATTACTTACTACCTCTATTGCATCAACCACTATTACGATTGTGAGTATGGGGTGTTGGGTTGCAGTTGCATTAGCATTTGCTGACTTAGATTTCATTAAAACGGCCTTCGGTACGCTAGCGGTTAGTGATTTACTGATGATTTTTTTACTTTTACTTCCGCTGGCTGCCATATTCTCTTCTTTAGCGTTAGCTATCTCAATTTATGCGCGTACATTTAAAGAGGCACAAAATTATATGCAGCCTTTAAGTATGGTCGTATTTTTCCCTATCATTATTTCAATAATGCCAAATATGGAGCTTACTGCTAAAACCGCGTTTATCCCGGTAACAAACGTGGCATTAGCCATTAAAGACATAATTAAAGGCACAGTTGATTATACCTTTGTAGGGCTAATATTTTTAGCAACCGTACTTATTGCAGGTGCGTTACTAGCATTTTGTGTTAAATGGTTTAACCGAGAAGATGTATTATTTAGATAATTATATAGATTTAGCATTCTGAAAAAATATAAAAGGTAGCATTGGCTACCTTTTATATTTTAAAGGAATGATTGGTTGAAACAACTATTTTATAATCTGTGTAAGTCGATATGGGTACTCTCATTCATTTATAATTCATATAGAGAGTGTGCTCTAAATAAAACTAATGATTTAGTCTTTTTATTATAAAAATTATAACGATAACCGATTAGTTAGATGGTCCAATTCTTTCGTTAATGCTCTATACTAATAACAATAAAAATTTATGGTGAAGGTAAATGTTGAAAAAGAATAATTTTTTGAATGTGACAAAAAATAATAGACTAATGCTCGTTGCAACAATAATATTTGTTCTTATAGCTTTACCATCTCTGTATTTGTTTGACCAAAAAGTAAGAAGTGATGTTTATAATTCAGCCCAAATAGAATTAAAACGTGAGCTTGAAACAAAAAGCCTTTCACTAAAAAACCATCTTAAAGATAGTGTTACCGCTATTCGCTTTTTAGACGCAACGCCCCCGATTAAAGGCATTACTCGCGCCACTGAAAACAAGAAAATAGATCCCTTGTTAGGCACGCACATTGACGTTTGGGAAGAGCGCTTAGCGAGTATTTTTAGTGGTTTTATGCGCACAGACGACAGCATACTTCAGGCTCGCTATATTATTCTCGCAGATGGTGGGCAAGAAGTTGTCAGGGTTGATAGAAACCAACTCGGAGAAATTAATCGACTGCAAGGCCTGCAATTACAAAAGAAAGGCCAACGCGATTACATGATAAAAGCGAGTATGCTCGATAATAAAAGTGTTTATATTTCTCCTATTAACTACAACCGTGAAAATGGGCAGATACAAGAACCTTATATAAGCACTTTTCGTGTAGCTAAACCTGTTTTTGATGAAAAAAATAAAATTTTTGCAATATTAGTCACTAACTACTTTGCTGATAAATTAATAAAAAGTTTAACGGTTGAATCTCCACAAGGAACACAAATTTACCTAATGAATAATGAAGGTGAATTTTTATATCATCCAAACCCTCAATTACGCTTCGGTTTTGAATTTAATAAAGCAAAAACATGGACTGAAGAATTTTCTACTGCAACCACAATGGCAGAGCAAGGCACTTTACCGCTAAGTAATTACCCAATTGCTTACACGTTAAAAAAGCGTATTTCGCTTGATGGTGATATTGCGATGTTACCTTTAGAGCTTGGTGTAAGTGTTGATACTAAAACGTTGTTTGCAAAGGTGAACGAAAGGCGTCAAAACTTTATTGCAATGCTAGTGGTATTCTTTAGCGTATTTTTAGTTATTGCCTTTTTATACCAACGTTTTATAAACCGTAAGTTGTTAATTAATTCTCTAAAAGAGCAAAACAATAAAGTAATAGAAAATTCTTTGGATGCTATTTTTACAATTGAGCAAAACGGCGAAATTGTTCACTTTAATAATACAGCTAAAGAGGTTTTCGGTAATTCAATCTCAGGCACTAGCCCTGATTTTGTTTCTTTATTTAACTTAAATGAAGCCGATAATAACTGTATAGAAGAGACTATTTCAAACGGATCAAAAATGCCGTTTGAAGCTATCTACACAGATGGTTATGGCAACAAACAATACTTTTCAATTACACTCAGTAGTATTTTTGATGTCTACAATAACCGTTATCAGGTAGCGGCTATTTTAAGAAATATTAGCTCATTAAAAAATACTCAATCAGAGCTTGAAGGCTTAAACAGTACTTTAGAGCTAAAAGTCTCACAAAGGACTGTTGAGCTAGAGCGAGCAATTGATCAAGCATTAGCAGCGAGCCAAGCAAAAAGTGACTTTGTAGCAAATATATCTCACGAAATACGCACACCGATGAATGGCGTTTTGGGTATGCTTGAAATGCTCAAAGAAGATGGCTTAAGTGAACAACAATACCATTACTTAAAATTAGCTAATAGTAGTGCTAACTCTCTGATGAATTTGATTAACGATATTCTCGATTTTTCTAAAATAGAAGCGGGTAAGCTTGATATTGATAATCATACATTTGATGTTGTTACAGTATGTAGCGATATGATTAGCTCTTTAGCGTTACAGGGCCAGCGCAAAGGTCTTGAAGTATTCTTAGATACAAAAGATGTAGTAGACAGAATGGTTATTGGCGACAGCCATCGACTAAAACAAATTTTAATTAACTTAGTTAATAATGCATTTAAATTTACCCACCGAGGTGAAGTAAGTTTAACTGTCGGCTCTAAGTACATTACCGACTCAAAGTTATTAATGAGCTTTACAATAAAAGATACCGGAATTGGTATAGCGCCAGAGAACATAGACAAACTATTTGAAGTGTTTACACAAGAAGATTCAAGCACAACCCGTCATTTTGGTGGTACAGGCTTAGGCTTATCTATATGTAAAAAACTTGCTCAGTTAATGGGTGGTAATATTACGGTTATAAGTGAAAAGGGTGCTGGTAGTACCTTTACCGCAACAGTTGAGCTACATGTAGCACAAGAGAAAAAACTAAACACAGGTATTGAGCTTGCTACAAGTATTAACGTAGCGGCATTAATAGCGCGCGATAACGTTTATAAAAACGTGTGCGATTTATTGCTACTAACCTGTAAAGTAAATGCAGAAAACATTGTAAGACTCGACTACTTTAGTGAGCATAAAGAGTTTGAAGCTGACTTATTATTGATTGACGATGAGCATCCTCAAATTGATGCGTTAATTGATTACTGTAAGCAGTTTAATAAAAAGTACGTCTTAATTTTACGCGACATGGTGACTGATAAACCGACTAAAATGATATTACCTGAGGGTAGCCATATTTTAAATAAACCGCTTACCCAAGATCAATTTAGCTATAAGTTAGCCAGCTTATTTGGTGCCAGTAATGATTGCATTATAGCGCCACCAAGAGGCTTAACAGAAGAACAAGTAGAGCCTGACCTATCTGCTTATCATATATTATTAGTAGACGATAATATGATAAACATTGAAGTTGCTAAGGCGATTTTAAAACGCACTAAAGTAAAAATCACCTGTGCATCAGACGGTGTAGAAGCATTAGAAGCATTAAGAGAAAACACAGAGCAAGCTTTTGATGTTATTTTAATGGATTGCCAAATGCCTAATTTAAATGGCTACGATACAACAAGTGAAATCAGAAATAGTAAGGCCGGGGTAGACTACACTTACATACCTATTATTGCTATGACAGCAAGCGCAATGGAAGGTGATAGAGAACGTTGTTTAACTGCAGGCATGAACGACTATATTACTAAACCAATCAAGCCAAGAACGCTAAAAGATAAGTTAATCACCTGGCTAAGTTAATAGTTATTAATTGAGAATCAGCTGCTTATGCAGCTGATTTTTTTGGTTTAGCATCCGTTGATATATTTAACTTTGTTATGTCGGCGCTATCGAGTACGGTTTGTGTGTCTGACCAATGTAGTAATTCAATTTTTCCATCTTGCTGTTCTACCAGCGCCGTACAACTCTCAATCCAGTCTCCATCGTTACAATACATAATTCCGTCATCTACTTTTATTTTGGGATGATGAATGTGTCCACAAATAATACCGTCTACGTTTTGTTTTTTAGCTTCATGAATTGCGGCATCTTCGAAGGCTTTAATTGCTTCACGTGCTTTGTGTACGCGGGCTTTTATCCATGATGCAAGCGAGTAGTAATTACCACCAAATAGCTTTCGAATACGATTGGTCCAGCGGTTTAAAAATAATAAAAAGTCGTACCCTGCATCACCCGCGATACTAATAAGTTTGTTATAGCGTGTCGCGGAATCAAAGTCATCACCGTGTACGAGTAAAAAACGTTTATTAGCTTTAGTGGTGTGAATAAACTGCTGGTGGATTTCAATACCAAATAACGTTTGATTTATATAGTTTCTAAACGTTTCGTCATGATTACCGGGAATATAAATGACGCGTGTACCGCTAGCTGCTTTTTTTTGTATAGAGCTTAATACTTGATAATGCGAAGGGTGCCAATAAAACTGACGTTTCATTGACCATAAATCAATAATATCACCCACTAAATAAAGTGTGTCGGATTCTACCGAGTTTAAAAAATCGAGTAAGTAATCTGCTTTACAGTCTTTGTAACCTAAATGAACATCAGATATCCAAATAGTAGGGTAGTGTTGCTTCTTAGTGTTTGCGCCATTACTCATTTTCATTCCCTAAAGTATCGAGTGTAATAATTAAATACTTTAGGGAATGAAAATGACAATTATACGATAGTAATACTAAAGCTAAATAACACACATAAAATTTAGGTATAAAAAAACCGCTTTTAAAAAGCGGTTTTAAAATTACTTATAAGTATTTTTAGCTTAACCTTTAACGGCTGCTTTAATTGCATCAATTGCTGTATCGATATCAATCATTAGCTTTTCACCTGTACGGCGGTTTTTAAGCTCAACTTTGTTTTCGTCAAGGTTACGCTCACCAATTACTAGCGTAAATGGCACACCAATGAGTTCCATATCGTTAAACATAACACCAGGGCGCTCTTTACGGTCATCAAATAACACATCAAGACCAGCATCTTTTAAACCTTGGTAAAGGTTATTTGCAATATCAGGAATACGATGCGATTTGTGCATGTTCATTGGAACAATTGCTAAATCGAATGGCGCGATTGATTTTGGCCAAATGATCCCGTATTGATCGTTGTTCTGCTCAATAGCAGCAGCAACAATACGTGAAACACCAATACCGTAACAACCCATAGTCATGGTTTGGTTTTTACCACCTTCGTTTAATACACCCGCTTTCATCGCTTCTGAGTATTTAGTGCCAAGTTGGAAAATATGACCTACTTCAATACCACGTTTAATTTGTAAAACGCCTTGGCCACATGGGCTCATATCGCCTTCAACAATATTACGAATATCAGCAACTTCGTAATCAGTTACGTCACGATCCCAGTTAATACCGCTGTAATGCTCGTCGTCTTTATTTGCACCGGCAACAAAATCAGCAAGTATGTTAGCTGCTCTATCAACAATAATAGGCATTGATAAGCCGACAGGACCTAATGAGCCAGGTTTTGCGCCAATAGCAGCAACAATATCTGCCTCTGTTGCCATTTCAAGCGGAGAGTCTACTAATGGGTGCTTTTCAGCTTTTAGTTCATTTAATTCGTGATCGCCACGCAGTACTAAGGCTACTAAACCGCGTACTTCGTTTTCATCAGGCGTACCATAAACAATTAACGTTTTAACACCGCGATGTGGCTTAACACCGTAGTGTTTTTTAAGCTCGTTAATCGTTTTAGCGTCAGGCGTTGGAAACGCTTTAAGCTCTTTTGATGCTTCAGGGCGAGGCTCGCTTGGTGCCAGTGCTTCTGCTTTTTCAATATTAGCGGCGTAATCACTGCCATCACTAAACGCGATTGCATCTTCGCCCGACTCAGCAAGTACATGAAACTCGTGCGATACGCTACCACCAATAGAGCCTGTATCGGCTATAACAGGGCGGTAATCAAGGCCTAAACGCTCAAAAATATTACAATATGCTTTGTGCATCGCTTGATAAGTCGCATCTAAACACTCTTCACTTAAGTGAAAAGAGTAGGCATCTTTCATTGTAAATTCACGAGCACGCATTACACCAAAACGAGGACGACGTTCGTCGCGTACTTTAGTTTGTACTTGGTATAAAGTAACTGGTAATTGCTTGTAGCTGCTTATTTCTTTACGTACGAAATCAGTTATTACTTCTTCGTGTGTTGGGCCAAGTGCAAATGTACGGTTATGACGGTCTGTAAAGCGCATAAGCTCAGGACCAAATTCATTCCAACGGCCAGACTCTTCCCACAAATCAGCAGGTTGAATAACAGGCATTAGCATTTCAATTGCACCCGCTTTGTCCATCTCTTCACGTACAATGTTTTCTACTTTACGTAGCACGCGTAAACCAGAGGGTAACCAAGTGTATAAACCCGAAGCGACGCGGCGGATCATACCGGCTCTAAGCATTAACTGATGCGATACGATTTCAGCATCTGATGGCGTTTCTTTAAGTGTTGCGAGTATATATTGGCTTGTACGCATGTTTTTTCCGAAATAGAGTAATTATATTCTTTTAATAGAGCTTAAGTTTACCAGCGGATGCTTTTACACTAAAGCGCTAACTGAGTTATTTAGTTTTTTTCTATACTTGTTACTACGTTATGTTCGCCATTGACTTGCCAGCGAATATTATAATTATACAAAGTCATACCATAGCTCTGCTCGCCGTCTTTTTGTTTTTTATATGCAGGGCGGGGATCTTGTTTTAAAACATTGGCAATAAAATCATGTAAATCTGGGTATTGTGTTTGCGCATTAACAAACTCAATTGCTTGAGGGCTAAATTCAACCGTCATTTGTGTTTCAGGGCGCGTGTCAGCAAAGCCAGCACTTGCATCCGGCATAGAGTCTGAATACGGCAAATACGGTTTTATGTCAATAATCGGTGTGCCATCAAGTAAATCAATACCAGCGAGTAATAAGCTAAGTTGTCCGTTTTTATATTCAATACCTTCAAGTTTTACGGCGCTCATTCCAATTGCGTTTGGTCTGAATGTAGCACGGGTCGCAAATACACCTTTTCGCTCATTGCCACCCAAACGAGGCGGGCGCACCATAGCAGAATAACCTTTATCAGCCGTTTCATGAAAACGAAATAACAACCATATATGAGTAAATTCATCTAAACCACGTACAAACTCTTCGCGATTAAAATCGGGGGCAAATATAAGCTTTGCTTTAGCTTGTGGCACTAAACGAGGTTGCCTAGGTATAGCAAACTTTTGTTTATAAGGAGATTGAATGTGGCCAATAGCCGAAATGGTATAATCGCTCATAGTACTCGGGTACAAATAAAATAGAGCGCTATTCTACCCGCATTTAGCGTTTATGGCATTAATGTAAGCAAGTTTATTGCGTATACCAATTTTATTAAAAATATGATTATTCTACTGCATTAAATAGCGCACTTACTTTGTTAGGAATTATTCATAGTTGACAGCATGGATGCAGGAGGTAGAGCAATGCAGGGAGCAATTTGTGATAACAACTATATATTATAATTTTTCCTTGTTATTGCGCTATTTTCTTAGTGCTACAATAGAACAATTATTTAATGCACTTGGCATTATAGACCAAGCGGTTTAAAGTTTTTTATTAGACTGATTGGTTTATATTAATATATTTAAAAAGAGCCTAAAACAAAAAAGGTAAGCCCTTGGGCTTACCTTTTATACATGCTAAAGACTAATTAAAACATGTATTGAACTGATACAGACGCTACATCCATATCTGGGTCAATATCGTCATCAAGTTTATAGCGTTCGTACTCTAAACGAAACTGTACATTTGTTGTAAGCGCGTATTCAATACCAGCGCCGTAAAATGCATCACCACCATCTGTAGACGCTGATACGCCACCTACTGGTAAATCTTGTGTGTAATCTGCATCCCATTCAAGCCAACCGCCTTTTGCATACACAGAAAAGCTTTCTGTTATAGGGTAGCCCAAACGTGCGGCAAGCGATACGCCATCAATTTCAGCTTTGCTGTCTATATCACTTACTTCATCAAAGTTTTGATAAGCAAGCTCTAAGCTTAAGTACTCGTTAAATTGTGCACCAACGTAACCCTTAAGCATTTGTGCATCGTCGTCAAAGTCAGTGTCGTTGTCACTGTCTTCAAATTCAAAAGAATATTGACCGTAACCGATACCAGTATAAATACGTGGAGAATCGAAATCAGAAATGTCAGCGTGTGCTGCAGAGTTAAAACCCAGTGTTGCTAGTGCAATAGCTGAAAGAGAAAGTGTTTTAATCATTGAATAGCTCCTTTACAAAAAATAATCAAATGCTTGATTTCATTAATCAAACTTCAATTATCTACTTGCAGCGAGCGTGCCAATATTAAAATGAATTAAAAACACGCCTTAATTAATTCTTTTGTATTGGTTTTTACGGTATTTAGCGTGTTTTATAATCAAAGTGAACTTTTGTGTAATTGAGTACTCTAAAATAAGTTGTATCTTTTACAAAGTATAATGAGTTTTTTACATAGCCTGACTTTATTTAAACTAGTAATTACACTGTATGAAGCAAGTTTTCTGTTTCAATTGCTATTTCTTTCATTTTTATAGCGTAATTTTCTAATTTAATATCTTCTTCTGTTACAGCTTTAAACGAAGGCACTTCTATTGGGTAGCCCGTTTCATCCATTGCAATAAAGCTGATAACACAATGATTTGTTTCAACCATATTTTGTGTTTTTGGATCGCCACAACGCACTTGTATAAATATTTGCATACTACTTCTACCCGTATGGGCAATTTTAGCTTCTACTTCGACTATTTGACCTACTAGAATAGGGCGTCTAAATTTAACACCCGCAACCGAAACCGTTACGCAGTAGTGACCACTCCAACCAGCAGCACATGCATAGCCTGCTTGGTCAATCCATTTCATGACGGCCCCACCATGAACTTTACCACCAAAATTAACATCGGTAGGCTCTGCTAAAAAACGAAAAACAACTTTTGACGACGGCATAGATAACACTCTTATTATTAAAACTACTATTAGCATAACGTAAAAAAGGGGCCGAAGCCCCTGCAATTTAGGATATGTTTATAATTTATATGTAAAAAAAGTGATTATATGTGTATATAACGCATAATTTAGTTACATATTAGGGTAGTTTGGGCCACCAGCACCTTCTGGGGTTACCCAGGTAATGTTTTGGCTTGGGTCTTTAATATCGCAGGTTTTACAATGCACACAGTTTTGAGCGTTAATAACAAACTCTTTATTGCCTGCTATTTCTTGTACTTCGTAAACGCCTGCTGGGCAATAACGCTGTGCGGGTTCATCAAATTTAACTAGGTTTACGTTAATAGGAATTGACGCATCTTTGAGCTTTAAATGACAAGGCTGTGATTCTTCGTGGTTAGTATTTGATAAAAACACACTTGAGAGTTTATCAAAGCTAAGGTGTCCATCTGGCTTTGGGTACGCTATTTTGTCAGCGGCGTTAGCATCAACAAGGGTTGAATGATCGGGCGTATTATCTTTAAACGTAAAGGGTAAACCACCATTAAAAATGTTTTGATCAAGCGTGTTATACGCACCCCCTATAAACTTACCAAGTTTGTGCATTGCAGGGCCAAAGTTACGAGATTGATATAACTCTTTATATGCCCACGATTTCTCAAACGCAGTTTGATAATGAGTTAAATCGGTATTTGCCAACTCATTTTGCAATGCTTCAAAAATAACCTCAGCGGCAATCATTCCCGATTTCATTGCAGTGTGATTACCTTTGATTTTTGCAAAATTAAGTGTGCCTGCATCACAACCAACAATTAAGCCACCCGCAAAATGCATTTTTGGTAATGAATGCAAGCCACCTTTAGCAATAGCACGTGCGCCGTAAGCAATACGTTCTGCGCCTTCAAGTACGTTTTTAAATACTGGATGGTGCTTCATACGCTGAAACTCATCGAACGGGCTTAAATGTGGGTTTGAGTAATTTAAGTCAACAATTAAACCTACAACGACTTGGTTGTTTTCACTGTGATACATAAATGCACCACCATTAGTATCGCCGCTAAGTGGCCAACCTGTACCATGAACAACTTTGCCAAGCTCATGCTTACTTTCATCAATTTGCCAAATTTCTTTAAAGCCTAAACCGTAATGCTGCGGCGATGAATCTGCATCAAGTGCAAACTCATTAATTAGCTGCTTACCTAAATGACCTCGGCAGCCTTCAGCAAAAATAGTGTATTTTGCACGAAGCTCCATGCCTGGCATGTAACCGTCTTTTTCATTACCGTCTTTGTCGACACCCATATCGCCAGTAATAATGCCTTTTACTGCTTTATCTTCAATTATTAAAGAGTGTGCGCTAAATCCTGGAAAAATCTCTACGCCTAAGCTTTCAGCTTGCTCTGCTAGCCATCGACATACATTACCCATAGATACAATGTAGTTACCGTCATTATGAAATGTTTTTGGCGTAGCAAAGTGGGGGATTGATGTCGCTTTTTGCTCGTTATTAAACCAATAAATTTCATCGTTAGTTACTTTGGTTGTAACCGGTGCGCCAAGCGCTTGCCAATTTGGTAGCAGTTCATCCAAAGCTTTGGTTTCAAAAACAGCACCAGAGAGTACATGTGCGCCTACTTCGGAACCTTTTTCGACTACGCAAATCATGCACTCTTGTTGTTTTTCTTGTGCTAATTGCGCGAGTTTAATTGCACTTGAAAGCCCCGCAGGGCCAGCGCCAACAATTACTACATCAAATTCCATGGTTTCACGTTCGACCATAATAACCTCTTTATCTATGACGGACTTATTCGAATGTTTACTACGCATTTAAATAAGGTGTACAGCCTATTTTTAACCTTGCAAATTAAACGTTACAGACTGTGAATAGTTAAAGGTTATTTTAGGTTGACGTTTACGTCAACAGGAAGTAGTCTAATTTCATAAAATAAATAAGTTGACGTGCACGTTACCTTGTAGGTTTAAATAATTATGGAGTTCCTATGAAAGTTCTCGTACCAATAAAAAGAGTGATTGATTACAACGTAAAAGCACGCGTTAAAAGTGATAACAGCGACGTGGATTTAACCAACGTTAAAATGGCAATGAACCCGTTTTGTGAAATTGCTATAGAAGAAGCCATTCGCCTTAAAGAAGCCGGTACAGCCAGTGAAGTTGTTGCTGTTACTATTGGTCCTAAAGCATCGCAAGAGCAATTACGTACAGCACTAGCACTGGGTGCCGACAAAGCCATTCACATCGAAACCGATGAAAAGCTCGAGTCACTCCATATTGCAAAGCTACTCGCTAAAATTGTAGAGCAAGAATCTCCTGAACTTATAATTTTAGGTAAACAGTCAATCGATTCAGATAATAATCAAACAGGTCAAATGCTTGCTGCGCTTACTAATCGTGGGCAGGGTACATTTGCATCCAAGGTTGTTATTGAAAATGGCAAAGTAAACGTGACCCGCGAAGTTGATGGGGGCCTGCAAACGGTAGCACTTAATTTACCGGCGGTTGTTACAACTGATTTACGCTTAAACGAGCCTCGTTACGCATCACTGCCAAATATTATGAAAGCCAAACGTAAGCCGCTTGAAGTAATAGCAGCTGATTCGCTTGGTGTTGATTTAACACCGCGTATTCAATTAATAAGTGTAGAAGAGCCAGCTAAACGTACCGCAGGAATTATTGTTGAAGACGTTGCACAGCTTGTAGAAAAATTAAAAACAGAGGCAAAGGTGATTTAAATGAAAACACTCGTAATTGCAGAGCACGACAACGGTGCCTTAAAACCAGAAACCTCAAAAACTATTAACGCTGCAGTAAAAATGGGTTTTCCTGTTGATGTACTTATTGCAGGGAATAGCCTAAGCGTAATGAGCTCACAAGTGGCCAGCATTGATGGCGTAGCTAATGTTTTAGTTGCCGATAATAGCGTCTATGAACATCAGTTAGCTGAGAGCATGACCGATTTAGTTTTATCGCTTAGCGACACCTACAGCCACATTGTTGCAAGTGCAACGACAACAGGCAAAAACTTTATGCCACGAGTTGCTGCGTTATTAGATGTTGCGCAAATTTCTGAAATTATCGCAGTAGTGGACGCAGATACATTTAAACGTCCAATTTATGCAGGTAATGCAATCGCCACGGTTAAATCACTCGACAGTAAAAAAGTAATTACCGTACGTGCCAGTAGCTTTGATTTACAAGGTGAGCAATCAGCAGCGGCTATAACAAGCATTGATACAGTGTCTGATTCGCAATTAAGTAGCTTTGTAAGTGTTGAACAAACAGAGTCTGAACGACCTGAACTTACCGCTGCCACTGTCGTTATATCGGGTGGTCGCGGTATGCAAAACGGTGAAAACTTTGCACTACTTAATGGTATTGCCGATAAACTCGGTGCAGCGATTGGTGCGTCGCGCGCAGCGGTTGATGCAGGCTTTGTACCTAACGACATGCAAGTTGGGCAAACAGGTAAAATTGTAGCACCTAATTTATACATTGCAGTAGGTATTAGCGGTGCTATTCAGCATTTAGCCGGTATGAAAGACTCAAAAGTAATCGTCGCGATTAATAAAGACCCCGATGCACCTATTTTTCAAGTTGCAGATTACGGGTTAGTGGCTGACTTATTTGAAGTACTGCCACAGTTAGAGAGTGCTTTATAGCGCTTAATTAAGCAAAATTTATTCTGGTTGAAAGCCGTGGTGCTCTTTGAGTGCTGCGGCTTTTTTATTAGGTAAATTAAAGACACATAAAAACCAGCCAATTGGCTGGTTTTTATGGCTAACTTAGTATTAGTAAGTTGCGCTGCCTTTAGTACGAGGGAAGGCAATAACGTCACGTACGTTGCCCATACCTGTTACATAAGCAACTAAGCGTTCAAAGCCTAAACCGAAGCCTGAGTGCGGCACGCTACCGTATTTACGTAGATCGCGGTACCAGCTGTAATCTTCTTTGTTTAAGCCCATTTCTTCTAAGCGTGCATCAAGTACATCAAGGCGTTCTTCACGTTGTGAACCACCAATGATCTCACCAATACCTGGTGCTACAATGTCCATTGCGGCAACGGTCTTACCGTCTTCGTTTTGGCGCATGTAGAATGCTTTAATGTCACGTGGATAGTTTTTAATAACTACCGGTGCTTTAAAGTGCTCTTCAGCTAAGTAACGCTCGTGCTCAGACTGTAAATCTACACCCCATTCAACAGCGTACTCAAACTTTTTACCACAGTTTTTAAGGATCTCTACTGCTTCAGTGTAATTTACCTGTGCGAAGTCTTTTTCTACAAATTCTTCTAAACGCGTAATTGCAGTTTTTTCTACACGTTGTGCAAAAAATTCCATGTCATCACGGCGCTCTTCAAGTACGGCTTTAAACACATACTTAAGCATATTTTCAGCAAGTTTTGCGATGTCTTCTAAATCAGCAAACGCAACTTCAGGCTCTACCATCCAAAATTCTGCAAGGTGGCGTGATGTATTTGAATTTTCTGCACGGAATGTTGGGCCAAACGTGTAAATTTTTGACATTGCAGACGCGTAAGTTTCGCCATTTAACTGGCCAGATACAGTAAGGAATGCTTCTTTACCGAAGAAATCTTCGCTGTAATCAACTTCGCCTTTGTCTGTAAGCGGTAAGTTTTGCATATCAAGCGTAGACACACGGAACATTTCGCCAGCACCTTCACAGTCACTTGCCGTAATAATTGGCGTGCTGATCCAGTAAAAGCCTTGCTCGTGGTAAAAACGGTGAATAGCTTGTGCTAAACAGTTACGTACACGAGTTACCGCGCCAATCATATTTGTACGAGGGCGAAGGTGAGCGTGCTCACGTAAGTACTCAATGCTGTGGCGCTTTGCCGACATTGGGTATGAATCTGGGTTTTCTACCCAACCTAATACAGTCACTGTATTAGCTTGAATTTCGTAAGATTGACCTTGGCCAGCAGATTGTACTAAAACACCAGTAACCGACACAGAACAACCGGCTGTTAAGCTAGTAACTTCATCATAATTATTCAGTGAATTAGGAACTACCGCTTGAATAGGATCAAAACACGAACCGTCATGAACGGCTAAAAATGAAATTCCTGCTTTTGAATCGCGGCGAGTACGGATCCAGCCCTTAATTGTTACTTGGCTGTCTACCGCAACATTGCCTTTTAATAGCTCTGAAATCGCTAAATGGCTCATCTTCACTCCAATGATATAAGTTGCCTAACTATTTTATTTTAACTGTGCGCAGCACTCGGGCATAAATTGCACATAAACGGCGCTGCACTTGAACCCTGTATCTTACCTAGTAAAGTTGAATAAAAAAACTATTGTGGGCAACTCTTTAAAAGTTTTTATGCATGCGGTTTATTTTTAAACAGTTTTTAGAGTTTAATTGCTACTATTATGATTTGTTGCTCTTAAATTTAATGATTTTGTGGCATTATTAACAAACAAATCAAATTAATATTTATTCACACTTAAAAAATCGATGCTATGAAACAAGTTTTTATTTTACGAGGACTACCAGGAAGCGGTAAGTCTTACTACGCGCAAAGCCTTGCTGACGAATTAGGTGGAGTTGACGAAAGCCAATACCTAATCTGCTCAACTGATGATTACTTTATTAATGAGCATGGCGAATATCATTTCGATAAATTTAAATTGTCGCAATTTCATAATTTAAATTTAGCGCGCTTTATAAATGCACTTGCTCAAGGTATGCCATTGGTGATTGTAGATAACACCAATATTAAAAAGTGGGAATTTATAGCTTACACTCAAGCTGCTGTTGCTTTAGGTTATCAAGTAAAAGAAGTGATAGTGGGTGAAGTGAAAGACAAATCAATGCAGCACTTATATGCTAAACGTAACTCGCATAATGTTCCGCTTAAAACAATAAGCAAAATGGCCTACATGTTTGAGTGGTAGTGCTAAATTTTAGACAGCACGTCTAAATTATTTTGAGTTATAGTATCTAAATGAGCAGTGATTTTTTCATTGCTCCAATCCCACCAAGCTATATCTAGCAGCGTATTTATTGTTCTATAGTCAAATATAAAAAACCTACTTGAGGAAAACCTTCCATTGGTGAAGGATTATTGGGGTTTGGTCCGTTCATGGGGTTCCCTCTAATTAATTATGGACGTGTTACTTTTCAGCATACTTTTGTTTAATTGCTAAAATTTCTTCTTGAACTGCAAAAAAAGCATCCACTACTGCGGGGTCAAAGTGCTTCCCACTACCTTCTTTAATAATGGCAAATGTTTTTTCTTGTGAGAATGATTTTTTATAAGGACGTTTTGACGAGAGAGCATCAAATACATCAGCAATAGCAACTACGCGTGCTGCAATTGGAATTTCATTACCTTTTAAGCCATCAGGATAACCAGAGCCGTCCCATTTTTCATGATGTGAGCGGGCAATAATTTCACCGAGTTTAATAACCTCAGAATCAGAACCTGAAAGTATGCTAGCGCCTACAACGGTGTGCTGTTTCATTATTTCCCATTCTGCAGCATCTAATTGTCCTGCTTTTAGCAAAATATGGTCAGGTGTAGAAATCTTTCCGAGGTCATGCATCGACGCTGAAAATAAAATATTTTCAACTGTTCCCTCATCTAGCCCTACACTGCGTGCAACGGCCTCAGAATACAAACTCATGCGTTGAATGTGCGCACCCGTTTCTTCATCTTTGTATTCAGCAGCTTTGGTTAGCCTATTAATTGTTTCTAGTGATGCGGCTTTAATGCTTTGCATTGCTTGCTTTAGTGATTCAGTTCTTTGAGCAACTTCAGCTTCTAATTGTTTCTGATAATTTGTTCTTAAATCGTTATAGTCTTTAATCTTAAGAAGGGACTTAACGCGCGATAATAGCTCGTTTTTATCTACAGGCTTTGTAATAAAATCATCGCAACCAGCATCAATCCCTTTAACTCGCTCTTTTGTCTCTCTTAAAGCAGTAATAAGGACGATAGGTAATAGCTTTAATAGGGCGTCTTCTCTAACACGGCGTGTTACTTCAAAACCGTTCAGACCGGGCATCATTATATCAAGTAAAATAAGGTCTACAGGTTGTTGTGCTAAGATATCTAATGCTTGTTGCCCGCCAGTCGCTGTTACTGTTTTATATCCCTTGGGTTCAAGATAAGCTTGCATGAGTTCAATATTTTGAAGGTTGTCATCTACAACCAAAATTAAAGGGCTATCTTTCATTAACTGTTCCTGTGTATCAAGGTTTAAATAATTGTAGTCATTACTTTATATATAAACTTATTTGTTGAGCAAACGTGCGTGTATCTATAGGCTTAGAAATATACGCACTGTTAGGTATACACAGTAATTGGTCTATATCTGCGGGTAAAACAGAAGCGGTAACAAAAACAATAGGAATATCTGCCGTTTCTTTTTCATCACGCAAAATTTTCGCAACTTCTGTTCCAGACATATCTGGGAGTTGGACATCTAATATAATAATTTTTGGAGTCTCACGCTTTATTGTTAAAAGCGCATCTCTTGCATTCATAGCAGTGAATACTTCAAAATTTGCCATGAGTAAAAGATCTTCCTCTAGCAATAGGTTATTCGCATTATCATCAACTATAACTATTTTGGTTTTCATTATGCTTTACCACAGACTTTTGTTTAATTGGCAAAGTTATACGAACCGATGTGCCTTTATTAACACCTTCAGATTCAATAACAAACTCGCCTCCATGCAACTTTACTAGACTTTTTGCGATTGGCAGCCCAAGTCCTGTACCTTCTGTTAATCTAGAATAGGGGGTTTCTATGCGAAAAAAACCTTCAAATATTTTTTCCATATTTTCAGCAGCAATACCTATACCCGTATCCCAAATTATTATTTCTATTTCTGTATCAGTATGTCGTGTTTTAACGCCAATTTGACCCTCATCGGGTGTAAACTTCACTGCATTTGAAAGCAAATTATAAAGTATCTGTTTAACCTTAAGGGAGTCAGCTTCAATTGGTGGCAAGTCATCAGCAATATCAAGACACATATTCAATTTTTTCTGGTTAGCTGTATCTGCTGTAAGCCCTGTAATTTCGTGCAATACTTGGCGTATCGGCAAATGAGAGATGGTGAGACTCATTTTTCCTGCTTCAATCTTTGCCATATCCAGTATTTCATTAATAAGTAACAGTAAATGTTTGCCGCTCACCAATACATTTTTAACATACTGTTTTTGTTTGTCATTTAAAGTGCCAAATGTTTCGTCGTAGAGCACCTCAGAAAAACCATTTATAGAATTAAGTGGGGTTCTCAGTTCATGCGACATATTTGCTAAAAACTCTGATTTAACTCGAGCAGCACTTTCTAAGTCACTCGTTAGCACTTCTAGCTCTTTATTCGCTTTTACGAGTCCTTCTTGAATCGCGTTACGTTCAGTAATGTCCTCGATAGACAATAAAATAATACGATCTTTTGACTGAGTACGTTTAATTTGCCTTGCGTTGAGCAGCATTGTACGCCAACCAATTGTTTTAAAATTGTGCTCAACTTTATAATCATCAAAGCTCGTTTTTTGAGGCAATATGGTTTCTAATAATTCACGAAGCTTGGGAATGTTCCATTGATTATTACCAAGGTTGTATATTAGTTTCCCGACTGTGTCTTTATGATTAGCGCGAAAAAACTCATAAAATGAGCGGCTTGCTGTAACTACTCTTAAATGTTGGTCTAAAACAATCAGTGGTTCTCGAACCGTGTTTACAATACTTTCGGAGTATTCTAAGAGTTCTTTCTTGGTACTTATTTTATTCACTATCTAGATCCTTTGTACCATTAAGGGCTGAACAACTTTATAAACGTTTAAAGGATAATTAAGGTTCAGCAATGCTTGAATATAGCTTTATTTTTATAATACGTTCGCTAAAAGCAATGCTTAATAATGTGTTTTAATGTTTGTGTGTGGTTTTAACTAATATAAAAGGCGTAACCTGATAAGTGATATCTGAGAGGAACTATTTAACATTAATCTTTGTTCAGTAAACAGCAACAGCTGATTAATAGCAAGAGGTTCATAATTTAACCTGCATATTATTGTTGTTTATTGGCTATAGTGAGCTTTTTAAAGGTAAAAAGTATTAGTTTTAAGCGAGATAGGGTTTTAACGGGGAACGTATTTAAACTGAATTTTGGGTCTAAATAGTAAGTATTGATGTAGGTATTAATGTTTAAATTAATGCCTACATCAATATTTTAATCAGTCTATAGATTTATAAACCGCTAATGGGTGCGAGGTACTTAGTGATACATGCACTTCGTCGCCAGGGTTTACAACAACTTCATGGCTTACTCGGCTAGTTACAACCGTAGAGCATGCAAGTTTTACAGCGCACAAGCGACTGCCACCTTCAAAACGTACCCAAATTACTTCGCCGTTATTGCCAACACTGCTTTGTACAAGTAACACATCGTCTGGTCGAAGTAGTACATCAACGTCGCCACTTTCACAGTCAACGCCATGAGCGGGTGCATTACCAATTGAGGTAGTGGCTTGTCCTTGGCTAAATTGGCCGCTAATAAAGCTGGCTTCACCTAAAAAGCGTGCCACAAAGCGATTATTTGGGGTACTAAAGCAGCGCTCGGGTGTATCGATTTGCTGAATTTTGCCGCCTTTAAGTACACCAACACGATCGCCAACTGAGAGTGCTTCTTCTTGGTCGTGTGTTACCCAAATCGCCGGTACGCCAGCTGCTTTAAGTGCGTTTCTAATATCCCAACGAAGCATGTCTTTAAGGGCGGCATCTAAGTTTGAAAGCGGCTCATCAAGCAATACAAAATCAGGTTGGTGGGCAAGGGTGCGCGCAAGTGCAACACGTTGCTTTTGTCCGCCAGAAAGCGTAGCTGGTTTTTTATCTCTAAAATCGCTCAGTCCAAGTAGGTTTATCCAATACTCAGCAGGGGCTGTATCTTTTAATCTAAAGCAAATGTTTTGCTGTACGGTTAAGTGCGGAAATAACGCAAAATCTTGAAATACCATACCTACACTGCGTTTTTCAGGAGGTATTGTTAATTTGGGTGTAGCGCGCCATTTACCCGTGTTTATTTCGCCTTCGCTAATAGGTATAAGGCCAGCAAGGGCTTGTAAAATTGTACTTTTACCGCAACCTGTTGGCCCTACAAGCATAAGGATTTCGTTTTCACCCAGCGATAAGTTTAAATCGCTTACTACGCGGTTACTGCCATAATCTATAGACAACTGACTTACAGATAGCATTGTTTCTTAAATCCTTAATGTTCAAACTGGTTGCGTTTTTCGCCAGACATCATAATAGCTAACCCGCAGGCAGATATCACTACTAACAATAATCCAGGAATAGCAGCGCGACCAAAATAGCCCGCTTCGTATACACGCCATAAATAGGTAGAGAGGGTTTCAAACCCTGTTGGGCCAAGTAATAGCGTGGCTTCTAGTTCGCGCATTGACTCTAAAAACACCAGTGCTGCACCGGCAATAATACCGCGCATTGTTAAAGGCAGTGTTATACGAGTAAATACTTCACGTGGGCTTGCCCCTAATACGCGCGCAGACTTTACTAAGCTTGGGTCTAAGTGTTCGGTGCTTGTTCTAACAGAGCCCACAGCAAGTGGTAAAAATCGCAGCATATAAGCAATAATAAGCAATCCCAGTGTTTGATATAAAAACGGTAACTGCAAACCACCGTAAACAAGCGCTGTGCCCATTACTATACCCGGAATACCAAAACCAAAGTAAGTAACACGTTCCATTATACGACCCGCTTTTCCACTAAGTGCGGCATGTGCAACGGGGATCGCAACGATAACGGCTACAATTGCCGCAATACCCGATGCATACGTAGAGTTCCACGCAATATTAAAATCAAATGAGCTAAAACCATCACGAGCTAACCAAAGCGAAAATATAGCCAAAGGCAAGCCAATAGCGAGCAGTAAAACAGGTGCAAATGTAATAAATATTGCACTTAACTGTAGTTTGCTTGGGAATAAAATTAACGGGCGACCTTGGCGCTCAGGGGCTGTTTTTATTTGTGATTCAACTAAAAGTAAAAAGCCAACAATAACCATCAGTTGAAGCGAAAGCATGGCTGCGCGCCCTAACGCAAAAGCGTTGTATTCAACGTAAATTACGCGGGTAAACGTATCTAAGCGCATCATTGCGGGTGTGCCAAAGTCTGATAATGTATAAAGGGCGACTAACAAAGAGCCTGCTGCAATACCGTTAACTACGCGCGGTAATATAACTTTAAATATACTTTGCGTCATCGACATACCCAGCGTACGCGCGGCATTAACCATGCTTGCATCAAGGCTTAGTAGGGATGAGCGAGTTGTCATCATTACAAACGGGAAAGTATAAAGCGTCATCACAATTGCAGCGCCTGTTAGGCCATACATTGATGGTGTTTCTATTCCTGTTAAGGTGTTTATTTCGCCACCGGGGCCAAAAGCAGCATAAAGTGTAAACGCGCCAATATAACTGGGGATTGCCAGCGGCGCTGCAAATACAACCAGCCAGAGTTTTTTAAATGGCAAATGCACATACGCGCTAATAAACGCCAGTGGCACACCAATTAAAATAGATCCGAGTACCGTTAAACCCATTAACGATAACGTGTTACCTAAAATTTGAAGATTGTGGGTGTCAAACACTGAGCTTGCATCGCTTGCAAGCACTATTAATACATAAACAGGGGTAAGCGCAACAAGCGCTGCAAGCAGCGCCATTGGATAAGAGGCAGGTATTCTCATTACAATACGCCGCTGCTACGCATCAAATCTATAGTAGGGCGTAAATCAGCAAGCTGTGTTAAATCTACTTTAGGTGGAGAAATATTAGCAAGTGATGGTAGACCCTCAGGTTGGGTAATACCATTTACTAACGGAATTTCGTACGCTTCACTGGCTAAGTAACCTTGTACTTCTTTACTTAGTAAGTAACGCATAAAGTTAGTAGCAAGCGGATCGTCGTTAAGCGCTAATACACCCGATGCATTAACTAAACAGCCAGCATCATTTTGTGTAAATGCTAAATCAAGCTTAGCATCAGGCTTGCCTGATTTTAAACGCAATGTGTAATAATGATTAGCAAAACCAATATCAACTTCACCGCGTTCAACGCCCATAACAACACCTAATTCTCCAGCGTATGTTTTAGCACGTTTTTTTATCTTTTTAAGCCACTTAGCGGTTTTGTCGTCGCCTTCTAAAATTCGCATTGCGGTTACAAACGATTGAAAAGAAGCGTAGGCGGGCGCCCAACCAATACTTAAATCGCTGTCGGCAATTTCCATAATACTTGTTGGAATTTGATCTTTGGTCAAACGCGACGTGTTATATGGCAATGTACGAATACGGCCAGTTACTGGAGCCCACTCTTTATATCTAAATTGTGGTTGTAACTGAGCAGATAAATCACCTGGGATAGGTTGTGCAAGGCCTGCATCGGTTACTAAACCAATTGCGCCTGAATCAACCGCCCAAAATAAATCAGCGCGGCGAACGCCGGCTTTAGCTTCTGCAACAATCGTATTTGCTAAAGCAGCAGTAGGACCTCGGCGTATACCGAGTTTAAAGTCTGGATTTTTTTTCTGGATTGCTTGCAATACGTTTTCATACAAACCACCTTCGCCTCGGCCTAAATAAAGGGTTAACTCGCCTTTAAGCTTTGGTAAATCATCAACAGAAACTGGGTTTGCTATATCAGCGGCTAGCGCACGAGAAAGAGGCAGTGGCAATGAGCCAACCACCCCTAACGCAGCTAGGCCTTGAATAAAGGTCCTACGCTTCACTTAAAATACATCCTTACGGGCTTTTTCGGCTTTTTCTATTAAAACCTTAGCGCGGTCTAATTTTGTTTGCATATCACTGATCACATCGCGTACTTCATCGACGCTTTTGCTGTTTTTAATTGCTAGTGGCAGTGTTACGTTAAAGTCTTTTTCCAGCACTTCAACTAGGTTAGCGTCTTGCTCAATAAGTGTACCTTCAACGCCTTCAAACAGGTGTAGGTAAGTATCGTGAACAATTTCAGTTGCTTCGTCTTGTAAACGCTCAGCAAATTTAGCTACTACACGGTCTAATTTGTGCTTAATTTCATCAATTGTGGCACTTTGTGTCATTTCTTTTGTAGCGGTTGCTTTTACAGTGTCTAACAAGCCTTTTTGCTGGAATTTTGCAGCAAGCTTAACAGCCCCAAGGCCTTGCCACAAGGCTATGTTCATCGCTTTTTGTTGTTTACGAACTTCCTCAGCAGGCTGTTTATTATCAATGGCCATTTTTACGCCATAAAGACCCTGCCAAATAGAAGCGTATACCGGTACGAAGTTAGTTTCTATTGCGCTGTGAAACTTAACTGACTCCCAGTATTCAATTAAATCATCAGTTTTTACAGCTTTTGCGCCTTTAGTGTCGTAGTCGCTTACCATGGTATCAACTTTGCCTACCATCCATTCTACTTCTTCTGCGTAACTTTTAAGGTTAGCTTGAAGATGATTAACATGCTCGCCAATAGGGCCGTTAGCTAATACTGGTTGAGCCATAAACGCCGAGGCTAGTAAAAGGCTTGCACCTAAAGTTTTGGCTGGTTTAAATAGTAATTTCATAGCAAAGAAGTCCAAAAAGGTAATTGTAAATGATAGACATTATCATATAGCTAATAGTTAACGAGATCAATAACCACAAACTCGCTTAATAGATAAAAACACTAAATGTAGCGGTAGGTTACAGAAAATAGCCCTATAACCTGTATTAGGATTAGTTATTGAGACCGACTATTAAGCGTAATGCTTGCCTTTAATGGCATTATAAATGGCATCACACAGTGTTTTTATACTTGTGTCGTCACTTATATACGGTGGCATAAGGTAAATTAGTTTACCGAATGGGCGTATCCATACACCTTGCTCTACAAAATAAGCCTGAATTTTAGCAACATCAACATTGCCCGCAGCCTCGTTTAGTTCAACAACGCCTATTGCACCTAAGGTACGTACATTGGCAACCGCATCTAGTTCACTGCATTTATTAAGTTGTTGTAGTTGGGTGTTTATTTGGCTTATTCGTTGTTGCCAGTTTTGCTCTAGTAATAAATCAATACTTGCGCAGGCCGCAGCACAGGCAAGCGGGTTACCCATAAACGTAGGACCATGCATTAAAACACCTGCTTCACCTTCGCTTATGCCAATGGCTATTTTATCGCTAGTGATAGTGGCTGATAACGTCATTGAGCCGCCAGTTAATGCTTTACCAATACACATTATATCGGGCTCTATATTGGCGTGCTCTACAGCAAATAATTTACCTGTACGGCCAAAGCCTGTGGCAATTTCGTCGCAAATTAGCAATACGTTATATTGCGTACATAACTTACGCACGCAGGCTAAATAATCAGGGTGATAAAAGTTCATCCCACCCGCGTTTTGTACAATAGGCTCAATTATGAAGGCGGCAACTTGGCTGTGATTTGCTTTAAAGTATTCTTCAAGCTCTTTGGCTTCAGCTTGGTTAAACTCGCCCCCAAATTGACTAACCGGTGCAGGTACAAAAACGTGTTCAGGTAAAAAGCCTGAATATAAACTATGCATTGAGTTAACGGGGTCGCATACGCTCATGGCTGCAAAGGTGTCGCCATGGTAGCCCTTGTAAGGCGTCATTAATTTTTGTTTTGTTGTAATGCCTTGGCTTAACCAATACTGCAGCGCCATTTTTATTGCTACTTCAACACTTACCGATCCGCTGTCGGCTAAAAACACTTTAGTTAAACTAGGCGGCGTTATATTTACTATTTTTTTGCACAGCTCAACCGCGCTGTTATGCGTAATACCGCCAAACATAATGTGGCTCATACAGTTGATTTGCTCAATCATGGCGTTATTTATAACAGGGTGGTTATAGCCATGTATTGCGCTCCACCACGAGGCCATGCCATCGATTAATTGCTCGCCAGTTTCAAGGTGAATAATGTTGTGATTTGCATGTGTAACGGGATATACCGGAATTGGCTTAGTCATAGATGTATATGGGTGCCAAATGTGCTCACGATCAAAATCAAGGTCAATCGTATTCTTTTTAATCATATGTAAACTTTATCTTGGTGGGCTTCGTTGACAATGTTACTTCAACTCGTAGACTAAGCCAATATCACCACTGAGAAAAAATAAGAGAGTATTATGGAACTTGCACCTGTTCGTCACGATTGGACCCACGCTGAGGTTAAAGCATTATTTGAAATGCCATTTAACGATTTACTTTTTAAAGCAGCATCGGTTCACCGTGCTAACTTCAACCCAAATGAAGTGCAAATTTCTACGTTGTTATCAATTAAAACAGGCGCTTGCCCAGAAGATTGTAAGTACTGCCCGCAGTCAGGCCATTATCGAACCGATTTAGAACGCGAACGCTTAATAGAAGTAGAAAAAGTAGTAGAGCAAGCACGCCTTGCAAAACAAAAAGGCGCGACCCGTTTTTGTATGGGTGCTGCATGGTCAGATCCAAAAGACAGAGACATGCCATACATTTCGCAAATGGTTAAAGAAGTAAAAGAGCTAGGGCTAGAAACCTGTATGACGCTGGGTAAACTCACAAACGAAAAAGCCCATGAACTTCGAGACGCAGGGCTTGATTACTATAATCACAACCTTGACACGTCACCTGAATATTACGAGCAAATTATATCAACCCGTACTTTTCAAGATAGATTAAATACCATTGACCACGTACGCGATGCCGGTATGAAAGTATGCTCAGGCGGAATAGTCGGTATGGGCGAGCAAGCAAGCGACCGTTATGGGTTACTGATGCAGCTAGCTAATTTGCCACAACAGCCAGAAAGCGTGCCTATTAATATGCTCGTTAAAGTTAAAGGCACACCGCTTGAAAACGCAGACGATTTAGATCACTTTGAATTTGTACGTACCATTGCAACAGCACGCATTATGATGCCACACAGTTATGTGCGTTTATCGGCAGGGCGTAACGCCATGAACGAGCAAATGCAGTCAATGTGCTTTTTTGCAGGCGCTAACTCAATATTTTATGGCGATAAGCTACTTACCACCGAAAACCCAGACGCTGATGCCGATATGAACCTAATTAAAAAATTAGGCATGAACCCAGAAACGCGTCATGACTATTCAGACGAAGCAGTAGAAGCCTCGCTTTCATCGCAAGTAGCCGACAAAGCAACCTCTGAATTGTTTTACGAAGCGTAGGCTTTTATATCTATGCCTTTTGATTTTATAAACACGCATCTGCAGGCTCGCCTGCAAGATGCGTTACTTCGTAAACGCCACGTAGTGCAACATGCAACAGCGCGCACCATAACGGTTAATAATAAAACCTACCTTAACTTTGCCAGTAACGACTACTTAGGTTTTGCAGATGAGGCTGTTAACCTTAATGACTCCCACGCGTTAGGGAGTCACAGCTCAGCATTGGTTACAGGTTATCAGGCGCAGCAAAAAGTGCTCGAACAATACTTATGTGAGCAATTTGGTTATGGCGCAGGGATGCTATTTAACTCAGGGTTTAGCGCTAATAGCAGCGTAATTAAAGCGTTGTTTCAAGATAAAGCGGCTGCGCAAAACAGCGCTATTTTTCAAGATAAGTTAAATCATGCAAGCTTGATTGACGGGGCTATGCACTCTAACGCGGCTTTAGTGCGTTTTAATCACAACGACATGAACCATTTACGTTCACGGCTCGAAAAATCTAAAGCGCAAAACAAGCTTATTATAAGCGAAGGCGTGTTTTCGATGGATGGCGATACCGCGCCTCTTAAAGAATTACTCGCACTTGCAAAACAGCATAACGCATGGCTAATGATTGACGACGCACACGGCTTTGGTGCATTAGGCAAAACCGGTTTGGGCAGTTGCGAAGCATTTATTACTCAAACGCTGCCAGATATATTAGTCATTACCTTTGGTAAAGCAGTTGCCAGTAGTGGCGCGTGTGTATTAGGCAGTAAACAGTTTATTGATTACATGCTGCAATTTAATCGCGATTACACGTATTCAACCGCTATGTCGCCGCTTATGGCAAGTCACACACTTGCGCGTATTAAAAGCATAAAAACAGCCAATGATAAACGCGATAAACTAAATGCCAATATTGCGTTATTTAAGCAACTCGCTAAAACCCATAATATTGCTGTAATGCAATCAAACACAGCCATACAGCCCATTGTATTAGGCTGCGCTGAGCAAACATTGCAAACGGCAGATAAACTTAAACAACAGGGTATTTGGCTTACCGCAATCAGGCCGCCCACGGTTGCGCATAACACCTCGCGTTTACGCATTACTTTAACAGCCGCACATACCGAGCAAGACATAACGCACTTAGTTAAGCATTTAGTAGGTGCAATAGCATGACTGCTCAGCCAGTATTAAAAACAGATTTAATGCAAACACGTAAAGTAAAACCGTGCCTAGTGAGTAGCGAGTTAAATAGAGAGTTAACTCGCGAATTGGATAAAGAGCTAAGCAAGGAGCTTAAAAAGTCTACACAAAGTAAGTTTTCAAAGGCGGCAGCGCGTTATAACACCCATGCAAATGTTCAAAAACATGCTGCGAGCGATCTATTTTCACTCATAAAACCAGGCATTAATAAAAATAAGCTTTGTGTTGATTTAGGCGCAGGTCCGCTTGTTAATACGCATACCTTACAAAGTATGTTTGCAAGCGTTATTGCCATGGATTTGAGCATAAACATGCTGCAAAGTAGTAATTTAACCGCACCTAAAATATGCGCCGATATGGATAACTTACCGCTACAAGCAAACAGTGTTGATGTTATTTACAGTAACTTCGCAGTGCAGTGGTCTGCTAATTTTCCGGCTTTAATGCAATCACTTTACAACATATTAAAACTAGGCGGGCAGGCGTACATAAGCACTGTGGTAGAGGGCTCACTTAACGAAATAAAAACAGCCTTTGCAGCGCTTGATTCTAACAGCCACATAAATACTTTTAATAGTGAGCAGTATATAAACCAATCAGTCCAAAATGCAGGGTTTACTATTAACAGCGCTCAAAAACGTATTTACACCGATGAATACACAATACCTTTAAAAGCTATTGCCTCTATTAAGGCTATTGGGGCTACTACGCAAAATCATACCAATACACGTCAAGGGTTACTTACTAAATCGGCGCTACAAAAAGTATGCAGTGCGTATCCGCTTATAAATAACAAAGCATGTGTGTCTTATCATGTGGTGCTGTTATCATTACAAAAAAGCGATTAATTGCTAAGTTAACCAAAGTTAGATTCAGATCATAAGGCAAAGTAATGAAAGAATTTTTTATAACAGGCACCGACACCGATGCCGGAAAAACCCACGTTACCAGTTTGCTATTAAAGTTACTTGCCCAACACAAAAAACAAGCCATTGGCTTTAAACCTCTTGCTGCTGGCTGCGAAATGGCATTCGATCAGCTAGTAAATGCCGATGCCCTTATACTAATGGAAAGCGCAACAGTCAGCGCTAAATACGACGTAGTAAATCCGTTTGCGTTTGCACCACCTATTGCGCCGCACATAGCCGCTGAGCAAGTTGGGGTTAGTATTACTATTGATAAACTAAGTGATGCTTATAATGATGTAAAACAGCAGGGCGCTAATTACATACTTACCGAAGGTGCTGGTGGCTGGGCGTTACCTATTAACAATACGGAGTATTTATACGACTGGGTTAAAGCAGAGCAACTACCGGTAATACTGGTTGTTGGTATGAAGCTAGGTTGCTTAAATCATGCGTTACTAACCGCTGCGCATATGCAAAGTATGGGTATAAACTGCGTTGGCTGGATCGCAAACCAAGTCGATAAAAACATGGACGAGTATCAAGCAAACCTTGATTCACTCAAAGCACGTTTACCGTTCCCAATACTTGCTATAAGCCCATACAGCGAGCAAACTCCTAAGTTACAAATATACAAAAGCTTGCTTAGTGCATTATCTATAAACACTTAAGTGGTTTAAAAAAAGCTACTTTTTTAGGTAAATCTTGAAATAGTCAGCCTTAGTACACATATAAACATTTATAAATACATAGCTTGCTTAAAGACAATGTTACTAAGTTACTAAGGACATAACGACTATATGACGCACCCATTTATTGAAAGCTACGCCCCTGATGCGCACGTAAGCGCTGAGCCAAAAGCACTAAACTATGGCTTACCTAAAAAACGCGTAGGCATAATTGGTGGGGGTACAGCAGGCGCCACAATTGCCATTAGGCTTGCTGCGTTAGGGTTAGAAACTTATGTACTTGAAAAGAAAAAGTCGTTAATTGATGGCCCTCCAATGTGCCATTTGCATGCAGGTGGCAACTTATACCGTGAAATACCCGACGAAGACTGCATAGATTTACTCAAGCAATGTATAGATATTGCGCGCCTTTATCCTCACACTATTGATGTTCGCCCTACAGTATTTGCAGTGCCTAAGCGCGATGACGACTCACCCGAGGATTTATTTCCGCGTTTAAATAAATTAGTAAAAGCCTACAGCGAGCTTGTTGAGCAAGATAGCGCTAACAAAATATTAGGCGAGCCAGAGCATTATTATCAGTTATATAGTTATGAGCAAATGCTAAAGCTTGCTAAGCAAAAACAAGTAGCGAAGCCCACGTCGTTAGATGAGTGGATGATACCCGTTGCTAAGCATTTAGATTTAGATAAGCTAAAGTTTCCGCTCATTGCTGCACAAGAATATGGCTGGAATATATTTCGTTTATCGGCCAGTGCACAACTAGCACTTGCACAGTACAAACACGCTCACGTTTTAACAAGCACCAGTGTTAAAAATGTATCGCCAGTTATAAATACCAATAATGATAAGCAAACACTTAAATGGCGCATTGAATACCAATCAGAGCCAAGCCTTGATGAACAACCTGATACTTCAACTGATACACAAGCTGATTCACAAACCATTGAGGTAGATTACCTAATTAATGCGTGTGGTTTTCAAACCGGTATTATTGACGACCTCGTTAGGGTAGATGTAAAACGCATGGTCGAATTTAAAGCCTCTTACATTACTCATTGGCAAGGTGCTGGTGGGCAAATACCCGAAATAATTATTTACGGTAACCGTGGCACACCAGAAGGTATGGCGCAGCTAACGCCTTACCCTAATGGTTATTTTCAAATACACGGCATGACTAACAACATTACATTGTTTAATGATGGCTTAGCTGATGCCACGACAATGAGCGCACAACCTAAACTCCCCGATAAATATCTGCATTATATTAAAGATGGCTGGGACAAAGCAGCGTTGCAAACACGCACCCAAACAGCAATTGATTATGTAGCCGAGTTTGTACCTGCGTTTAAAACTGCTAATAAACAAAATAATGCCTTGTTTGGCGGGCAACAAATCCCAGGTGATGACGACACTTTGCGCGTAGCCGATGTAAGCTTATATTCACATATTAATTATGCGCGGGCCGAAAATGTTAAAGCATCGTCAACGTTAATAGCGGCAGATCAAATAGTGGGTGAGTTTATAAAGTTGGGAATAATAAGCAGCGATCCTGCTGTAAATCATCACCGCAGTACCCACCAATGGTCGTACCTTAAACATAATAGCGGCGAAAAAATTGGCGAAGTTGCACGCATATTGGCACACGAGCGTGGTTTTCCAATTGATATGGCAGAGCTAAATCATAGCTTGTAATAAGCTGATTTATAAAGAAACTTTAGTCTTAAATTTGCTGTAAAACCCTTCTTAAAAAAATTATCAATAAACACATAAATAACACTTGTGTTATGACATAGTTTGTCACAGAATAGCGCTAACGTTATGACATAGTGTGTCATGACGCAGTGATTGCTTTAACCTAATTTAATTTTATGTTCGGTGATCAAACCTATTTTTGTGAGGACAATATGAAACGTATATTTTTGTTTTTATTAACTAACCTAGCGGTTATGTTGGTATTAGGTGTAGTGCTTTCAATAATAATGAGTGCGCTGGGCTTAAGCCATCGTAGCCTAGGCGGAATTTTACTTATAGCCACAGTATTTGGTTTTGGTGGATCGTTTATTTCGTTATTTATGTCGAAATGGATCGCTAAAAAATCAACAGGCGCGCATGTAATTACGCAGCCTCGAAACGAAACCGAACATTGGCTTGTACAAACGGTATCTGCGCAAGCACAAAAAGCAGGTATTAAAATGCCAGAAGTGGCTATTTACGACAGCCCAGAAATGAACGCTTTTGCAACGGGTCCAAGTAAAAACAACTCATTAGTGGCAGTAAGCACAGGCTTAATGCACAACATGACCAAAGATCAAGCCGAAGCCGTACTTGCCCACGAAGTATCGCATATTGCTAACGGCGACATGGTAACGCTTACGCTAATACAAGGCGTGGTAAACACCTTTGTAATATTTGCCGCAAAAGTACTGGCAGGCATTGTAGATAACTTTATAAATAGCGATGAAGAAGAGGGCGGCAGTAGCTGGACATACTTCTTATTCGATATGTTATTCCAAGTATTATTTGGCGTGCTAGCAAGCATAGTAGTTGCAAGTTACAGCCGTAAGCGTGAGTTTGCAGCCGACAGCGGCGCAGCTAAATTAGTAGGTGCAGACAAAATGCGATCAGCCCTTGAGCGATTAAAGCAAAACCATCCTTCGCAATTAGAAGGCTCAATGATGGCCTTTGGTATTGCAAGTGGCAAAGGCATGGCTGAATTGTTTTCATCGCACCCGCCGCTTGATGCACGAATCGACGCACTACGTAAATAATTAGCTAAATAACGTAATTAGCAAACCTATAAGCCAGCTTAATCGCTGGCTTTTTGTTTTATACCAATTCGCTTATATTCATATCATTAAAGCTATAAATTGTATGGTTTAGCTAAGCGGTAACCCCTTTTATTTTTTATTGTATTTACCTTCTGATTTATTATTAGCTTACATAACAAAGCCCACTAAGCACCTCAGTAAAAGTATCAATTTTACTATTAAGCCATTATATCTAATAAAAAACTGAGTGAATTTTAACCTTGATAGTTATTGTAAATTAGACTATAACAATATTGGTTTTAGGTTAATTTAATGATGATATATTCACACACACAATATTGAACAGTAAAAATTTAATTTAAACCTTAACTATAACTCATTGGTTTTTAATTTATCTTTTGGTTTATCACAAGAGAGACATTAAAATTTGATGAGATATTACAATAATAAAAATAGATGAGTATTTGTTTAATTAAATTAGTTGTAGTCATTGTGAATAAAAGTGTATTTGAAGTGATGTAAAATATTCCATCATTTTTACTCACTGAGATGACGATTATAACATTTTGCTAAACGACTCATTTATTGCTTTAGTCTAAGGAATAAAAAATGAAAAAATCGATTTTTCGTAACACTGGATTAGTGACCTTAGTGTCACTATTAATGGCGTGCGGAGGGAATAATAACGACGCCGAGGTGCCAGAAGTACAAACACCTGAAGTTGTAGTGCCAGAAACGCCAGTACCTGACGCCCCAGAAGCGGCTGAAATAATAAATGGTAGCTTTGAAGAAGACGCGGCAGGGCAAACAACACCAGTTGGAAATTGGGTATTTAGGCCAGATCAAGAATCAAGTGCTTCTTCAACAATAGAAGTAATCGAATCAGAAGAAGGCGTTAATGCTTACAAAGGCACCAAAGCGGTTCAGGTTACTGTTAATACATTAGGTGATAACCCTTGGGGTATTGAAATAGCTTATGAGGACATTCCTATCACCGGCGGTAAAAATTACGAGTTTAGTGTTTGGGCCAAAGGGGAAGAGGGAACCAGTGCCGATTTTTGGATACAAACACCCGCTCCAGATTACGGCCAGCTTAGCCTAGTAAAAGAAACGCTAACAGGCGAGTGGCAAAAAATAACATTAACAGCAGCAACTGCCGAAGCTGACTCATTAGTTAGATTAGCAATTCACTTTTCAAAAGAAGAAAACATTAATAAATCTATATACATAGATGAGTTTTCAGGCTTTATTTTAGACGATGTACCAGCAGAAGAAATTCCTGATGTGCAATACAGCGAAGTAACAGCACAAAGTTTAAAAGCTTTAGCACCTAACTTCAACATAGGCGTTGCCGTGCCAGCGGGCGATTTTGGTAACAGCATAATAGATAGACCAGAAATTAAAACGATTATTGAACAACACTTTAATCAACTATCTGCCGAAAATATTATGAAGCCTACCTATTTACAACCTACCCAAGGCGAATTTTTTTATGATGATTCTGATGAGCTTGTAAACTACGCAAAAGACAACTCACTCACCGTGCATGGCCATGTTTTTGTGTGGCACTCACAAATAGCACCGTGGATGCAAAGTTTTCAAGGGGATAAAGCTGCTTGGATAACAATGATGGAAGATCACATAACGCAAATAGCCACTCATTTTGAAGAAGAAGGCGCTAACGATACCGTAGTGAGTTGGGATGTAGTTAACGAAGCGTTTATGGAAAATGGTAAATACCGTGGCGAAAAAACCACAAGTGACAGTGCCGATGAATCGGTGTGGTTTGAAAACATAGGTGCTGAATTTTTACCGCTAGCCTATAAAGCCGCAAGAGCTGCCGATCCCGATGCTGATTTATACTACAACGATTACAACCTGATTTGGAACGCCGACAAATTAGATGCCGTTATATCTATGGTTAACGATTTTCAAAATAATGGCGTGCCTATTGATGGCATAGGTTTTCAATCTCATATTTCACTCAACAGCCCTGATATTTCTACAATACAAGCTCATCTTCAAAAAGTGGTCGATATTCGCCCTAAAATTAAAGTTAAAATTACCGAATTAGATGTTCGAATGAACAACGAAGGTGGCATTCCTTTAACTTACCTAACAAGTGAAAGAGCGGATGAGCAAAAGCAGTATTACTACAATATTGTTAAAACCTATTTAGAAACTGTCCCTGAAGATCAACGCGGTGGCATAACTATTTGGGGTGTAATTGACGAAGATAGCTGGTTACAAAACTGGCCAGAGCCTACTACAGAATGGCCACTTTTATTTTTTAACGACTATACAGCTAAGCCAGCGTTACAAGGTTTTGCAAATGCATTAAAAGAGCTAATTGAAGTAGTAGAGCCAACACCTTCATCAGAACTGCTCACCAATGGTGACTTTGAAGCTGGGCTTGATTCATGGCAAGCGCGCGGAAGTGCAAGCATAACCCTAGATGCAACCCAAGCTCACACTGGCAGTAATAGTGCTTTAGTACAAGGGCGAACTGAAACTTGGAATGGTATTCAAAAAGATGTTAAAGGCTTATTTACAGCAGGTGAAACGTATAATGTGTCTGCATGGATTAAGTTATCTGACGATACCAGCACTGTTTCACCAGGGGTAAAACTAACCCTACAAATAGAGCACGCTAGCACTGAGTATCTTGAACTCACGCCCGTTACAACAGTAAGCGCGGGTAGTTGGGTACAGTTGTCAGGTACCTACACGCATTCAATCACAACACAAGAAAGTGTCGCTTTACTTTATGTTGAATCAAACGAGATCACAGCTGACTTTTATGCGGACGATGTATCACTAACATTACTAGAACAATAATATATTTAAATAAACGTATTTAACCCTAAATTAAATAGCCCGCATAATTTTATGCGGGCTATTTTTTCATAAGCACTTTTTAATTTAGTATCGGCTGCATATGCGGGTTTAAATACCAAAACTGCAAGCACTGTGTTTATATACAGTTATTTGTGTTGCTTTATAAAATAGTTACTTTTTTAAGCTATATGTGTTTACGGGGTTACTAGGTACGAGTAAAGTAAAATACTTTAAAGCCAGCAATACTTAACATTTAATACTTAACATTTAATACTTAACATTTAATACTTAACAAGGATGATTATTGTAATGGAAAAGGTGCAACACACTAAAGAATGTATTATGTGCTTTAGCGCCATAGATTCACGGGCTAAAAAATGTCCACAATGCACCTCACTTCAAGCTAAATATTCTAACTTAGAAAACAATCCCATTATTATTGGTGCATTAGCGCTTAGTATTGTTGGTATTTTTGGGTTTATTTTTTATCAAAATATTTATGTAGCAGGGCTTGAAGACCAAGCACAAAAAAACTTAATCGCTAATGTAAGCCAAATTCATACTAAAAATGAAAACGATGCATTGTATGTTGCATGCATAGGGCAGGTAAAAAACGAGTCGGACTTTTCGTTTAAAAATATAAAGTTTAAGGTCGATTTTTTAACAGATCAAAACACGCTAGTCGATACGCTATCAATAACCGACGAAGACCTAATTATACTTCCTAATGACTCAACAAACTTTAGAGTAAGAGGTATTGCGCAAAAACAAGCGGCTAGTTATAACAATTGCCAAGTAACAATGACCGATGCCTGGGCTTATAAATAAGCTATAAATCACTTACAAATTAATTATTAGCAGTTAGCTAAACCACTCGATTTTTTGTTTGTAATATTAGTTATTAACTTGCAAGCCACTAAATCCAAAATTTATATAAGCCATTTTCCTAGAGCGATTAAGAATATGGATGATTTATTACTTAAGTAATCGTTTATACACTCCTTGTAACTTGCAAGTGAGGGATCGAAAGTGAGCTTGATTGATGAAAGTACAAAGGATTTTGGAAGCATGAGCGTGTTGCTTCACAGCTTAGGAACTGATTGCTACCGCATTGAGTGGAATAGCAGAATGACCGGAGCTTCAATAAGCTTAATTCGTGTTAAAAAAAACGAATATATAGTTGTGCGCAAATGGGCAACCGCCCGCAATATAGATGACGTATCAGCAGAGTTTGATCGGGCTAACCAAGCACTAATTCATTTTTTAAATAATGTTGATGTAATTAAAAGTAAAAACGAAAGTATTGTTGCCGCTAAAGAGCATTGCATAAACTTATTTACCTCAGCTGAGGGCTTAAAACCAATTAGCCATCCGAGCCTACCTACGCCACGCTTACAAGAAGCAATAGGCAAAGAAGTCATTGTAAAATCAAGTTTAGGCAACTATCTAATATCAAAAGGCATGCTATTACAGCTATTAGGTAATCAAGCCGAGATCCAAGTTAATTCCGACCACCTTGACGAAGGCCAATTAAGGCAAAAGTTTTATACCAAACAAGTTCATGTTTGCTAATTAATTGCGCCATCAAAACTCAAAGGCAGCTTTACTTTAATGGTAAAGCCATTTTGTTTAAACACCTTAAAAGTCCCGCCTAACGCCGTAGTGCGCTCCTCTATAAACGCCAAACCGTAGTGACCTGAGTTATCTGTTGGGGTTACTAAAGTCCCGTTATCGCTAATTGTTAACTCAATAAATTCGTCGCTGTTTATTATATTTATAACCAGTTTGCTGTGCTTCATACAATTGGTTACTGCTTCTTGGCAAATTCGGTAAATAGCTATTTCGTGATCTTTTGAAAGGCTATTATCTAACTTAAATTGTGGCTGATACTTAATATTTGCCTTGTGCAGTAAGCTTTTTAGTCGCCCTTGTGTTATTGCCTTTTCTAAACCGAGTTCATCTAACTCACGCGGGCGAAGATAATGCATTAATTGATAAACAGAGTCATACATCGAATTAGCATTGTTTTTTAATGTAGTCACAAACGATTGGGTATCTTCGTTACTAAGGTGCGACAAAATAGCTAAATCTGTTTTTAATGCTGTTAGGTTTTGCCCTAATTCGTCATGCAACTCTTGCGAAAGGTGCTTTCGCTCGTTTTCTTGCACCGACACCATTTTGGCAGCCAGCGCCGTGTTTTGAGTTAGCTGCTCTTTAAGCTCTTTATTGATTTGCTTTAACTCGTTGTTTTTACGTTTAAGCTCAGTAATTGCAGCGCCTAAAACCATACTGGTAATTGCGTTTGCTAAAATAAATAACTGGCTAATGTAGGTATTGCTAGGCTCGTGCGTAATGCTTGCTTCAACAATTATTAATGCGTTAATTAGCGCTGCACTGCTTACAGCCCCTAACGAGCCATACTTATACGAAAACCAAATTATAGGTAATAACGATGCAAGCCTTAATAGCGGGTAGGTGTCTGGGCGAACCGCATAGACAAAAAATACAATTAATATAAAACACACTAAAGTGGCTACTAGGCCAAATAACTTAGTGAGCCTGACTGTGTTAAAACTGTATTTAGAATCGTAAATTAACATAATAAAAGGGGCAATTAACAACGAGCCAGTAATATCGCCCAAGCACATGTTTAACTGATATTGCAGTAGCTCTTTAGCAACCAATACATTTGTAAATTCAAACGCACTGGCAAACAAAAACCACTTTATAGATGTACTCGCAACACAAAGCAGTATTAACGAAAGTATACCTAGGCTGTCGTTAATGCTTGGCGGCCAACGGCTATTTTTAAACACATAAACAAGCGCTATAAAACAAAGCTCCTGCCAAAAGCCATGAAATAAATCAAACTCCCAAACCCCGCTGTATGTTAAACCAAGCTGTGCAGCTAAAGCGCGTGACACAACCCATAAGGTGAGCCAATAGCGTGTTGGAGTGAGTAAGTAAAACGCAATTTTTACGCCTGCGGGAATAAATATCGCGCTGCTCTCGGGTACGGTTTCAAGGTTTTGGCTAACCCAAAAAGCGGCGAGTGAAGCAATAAAGTAAATTAGCCCCACCAATAACTGTTTAGCTACCTCTTTGTATGCGGTAGTAAAACTAACATTAGATAAAGAAGAAACGTTAGGTAAGTTCATCTAACTGTATTACTCCCGCATCAATTGCAATTTTTAGCAGTTCAAACGAGGTCGTAACATTAAGTTTGCTATATATGTTTGCTTTGTGTACATGTGCTGTTTTAGGCATTATTTCGAGTATTTGCGCCACTTGTTTAGCGTTTAACCCCTTAGAAAATAACGGAAGTGCTTCAAGCTCTCTGTTAGTAAGTACAGTTAATGCTAAATTTTCGCTACTCATCGAAAAATTTACGTCTTCACTAATGTATCTTTTACCTAAAGCGACCGCTTTAACTGCATCTATTAGCTCATCAGAGGCAGAACGCTTAGACACATAACCCAAAGCACCTAATCGCAAAGCATTGCTTACATAAGGTTCGTGGTCGTGCATGGAGGCAACAATACTTTTAATATGCGGGAAAGACCCTTCAAGGTACGACAAAAAAGAAAGGCCGGTTTCAGTCCCGTTAAGCGATATATCAACAATAAATATATCAGGTGTTCAAGCTCTACAGCCAGCTTGGCTTCGGTCACGCTGCAGGCTTCAATAATTACTTTCCAATCTGGTTGTAATTCTAAAAGCTTTTTAAAGCTGTCTCTTACTAATTGATGATCTTCTATGATGCCAATGAGCATTTAAATCTCCTTTTATGCTTACAATACAGCGGGGCGGGTAACTAATTACCTAAAACGTTTAAATGGGTTACCTCACTTAAAAGCAAGGTAACAAAACCAGTGGTTCTAAATTGGTAATTAGTTGCTGGTGGAGATTACAACTAAGCTCTTTTTATAGCAGCTCATTGTTATTACTGAGAAAGAATAATTTCAGTAATACCTTCGGCAGATAGTATTTCAATCCAGTAGCCGTCAGGGTCTTTAATAAATGCTAAGCCTTTCATTGAGCCATCATCTGGCTTTTTAACAAACTCAACATCGTATTTTGCAAAGCGCTCACAGGCTTCGTAAACATCCGGTACGCTAATACCAATATGCCCAAATCCTTTTGGTTCTTGGTTACCACTGTGGTAGCCCTCAAAGCTGTCGTCGCTTTCAGTGCCCCAGTTATGGGTTAACTCAATTAGCGCAGGGCGACGAAACACCCATTCTGCTTTAGTTTTATCATCACCTTGTGGCAATTCTTGCTCGTAGCCTAAAAAGTAAAGCGTAAACTTCATACCAGGAAAATCATACTTACCTAACAGCTTCATACCTAATACATTTTGGTAAAATTCAAGCGACGGCTTTGGATCTTTAATACGTAACATAGTTTGTTGCATAACAAAGCCTTGAGTGGCCTGTTCAACTTGTTCTGGAGATTCGTTATAGTTAGACATGGTGATCCTTACTGAAAATTATAAAAAGGGTGTAAGTATTACGTGTTCCATCATAATCAACCGCCACTTAAATTAAAACCATTCTAGGTAATTCAACGCGTTATAATTGCCTTTAAATTACTAGCACAGTATTTGCAAAGCGTATAATTAAAACTAATGGGCTGTTAAACATCTCTTGTGCATATTATTAACACAAACTAGGACGTTTTTTTTGAAAACACTTTTACCTTTACTAAGTCTAATATTACAGGCTTTTTTATTACTCGCACTCACGAGTTTTTTTAGTGGGTTTTATAATGCGTATACAGTATTTGCTGGTGGTGATCCTAAGTTAATCGCGGGGCATATTTCATCAGCCATTGTTGTATCACTGATACAAATTATTCCTGCTTTAATTGGGCTTTTTATAAATACGTACGTGCTAAATAGTAGGTTAAATAAAAACATAAACAGCTCAGCCATTTTTATAAATATTTCAAAATTTTATGCCTACCTGTGGATTTTATTTATTCCACTTGGTACGTTTTTAGGTATTAAGCAATTAATTAGATTAAAAAATGTAAGTAAATAACGAGCACTTACAAAAAAGGAGCCATTATGTTTTACGATGATATTCAGGGGTTATTACGTGTACTTACAATAGGCGTACTGGGTTATATTGCACTGGTGTTCTGGCTGCGCGTATCGGGTAAACGTACGCTTTCAAAGTGGAACGTGTTCGACTTTATAGTCACCATTGCGCTGGGCTCTATATTAGCGTCTGTTATTATTTCAAAAAGTGTTCCGTTAGCTGAGGGCATACTCGCCTTTGTAGTATTAATAGGGCTGCAATATGTGATTACGTGGTTTAGTGTGCGCTCGTCAAAATTTGCTGCGCTTATAAAAGCAGAGCCCACGCTTTTACTGAGTGATGGTGAATACTGCACGGCTGCACTTAAATCGCAGCGGGTAACAAAATCAGAAATTCGCGCCGCTATTCGTGGCGCTGGTATATTAGCCATTGAAGATGTAGCCGCAGTAGTGCTCGAAACTGATGGCAGTTTTAGTGTACTTAAGCAAAATAACAGCGGGTTAAAAACCGCGTTAAGTGATGTAAGCGGGCATTAAATTAATACGCTAATAGTTATATTAACTAAGGCAGGTATATTACCTGCCTTATTTTGTATTAAAGTTTATTTTTATTTAGCGTGCTGCTCTAATAAACTAAAGGTAGGTAAGCGCCATTTAAAGCGTATTGATGCCATACGTATTAAGTAACCTGCAACCAAGCTCACAATAATGCTGATGTTGTCGTCAATATTGTAATGGTGTAGCGCTAAGTACAAGCACGCTACAAGTAACGATACACTCGCGTATAGCTCGTTATGTAATACCAACGGCGCTTGGCGACATATTAAATCACGCAGTAATCCACCAAATACGCCAGTAACAACCGCAGCCACTACACAAATACCATAATGCAGGCCCATATTTAGCCCCACTTGGCAGCCAATAATACTAAAAGCAGCTAAACCAAGGGCGTCTAGGCGCATAAATATGCCTTTAAATTTAACTACCCATTTAGCCAGCCACGTAGTAACAATACCTGCAATACAGGTAATTAATAAATACTCTGGGTGTTGTACCCACGTAAGCGGGTAATTGCCTAGTAATATATCTCGAACGCTACCACCGCCAATTGCGGTGGCGCTGGCTACCAGCACTACGCCAAACCAATCCATTTTCATTCGTCCTGCGCTAAGTGCGCCTGTCATGGCTTCTGCTGTAATACCAATAATATAAACAATCGTTAATAGCATGAGATAATCACTTAAAATACGTGCGTAAAAATAAGGTGTGGATTGTATAGATAAATTAAGTAAATAACGAATGAAAAATCATACTAAAAACGGTTAATTCAGATAGAAATAACTAATGACAAAACCTTGTGTAAACAAGCTGTTAAGCTGGTGTGTGAGTGCGTAATGGTTGATGTGAATTAAAGGACATTTGGCCGCAAATTATAAATAAAATAGGTTGAGGTTTAGTTGTTTTAGCACGCTTATTTGTAGCTAAATTTAATGGTTAAGTTTAATAATTAAGTTTAATAATTTGGTTTAGTAGGTAAAGCGTAAAATTAACGCAATATGAATATTTAGTTGCATGGTTTTAATTTAGGAACGTATAATAACAAGTGTTAACTAAATGGAATTTGCGTAAAACGCAGCTTAAGCAGAGCAGGTGGATACATGAACAAAGGATTGTTAAAGTCGTGGAAAACAGACAAAGGTTTTGGTTTTATTAAATCAGACACCCTAGAACACGACACATTTATACACATATCAGCGCTCAAACACATGAGCCGCAAGCCAAAAGTTGGCGATATCATTTACTTTGACGTTGCAACACAGCCTGATGGTAAAACCAAAGCAATTAACTGCCGTATAGAAGGCGTGGCAGAGCTTAAAGCACCTTATCAAAAACACACACAACAGCCGCATCGCATTGCCAAATCTAATTTTTCTAGTAGCTTTTTAGGCAAAGTTGCCTCAATAGCGCTTATTGCTGCACTTTGTTTTTATGCGATTAATAAATACAGTTCTCACTCAAACACTATAAATTTAAGTAGTGTTCGTTCAAATAATCACGCATCGTTGATGAAAATATCTGAAGATTGTTATTCCTAAAATAACACAAAACGTTACCTCAAGTGGCAAGCAATACTGTAATCAAACATAGAATAAACCTCACCTTAATAAACAGGAATAACATGATGAATAAAAATATTTTAAAAGCATTAATCCTAACGGTGGCATCGCTATCACTTGTAGCATGTGGCGGCGGTGACGAAAAAACTCCAACTCCAACCACTCCAGTTACACCTCCAACTGGTGGCGGTGATGACGACGATACTGGTGGCGATACTGGAACAATAAAAGATTTCAAAGTTAATATCGTGGTTGATGTTAATACTGTTGGAGAGGGAGAGTCATTATCATTCCCGGTTACATTGACAGATGCAAACGCAGACATTGTTACTACAATCAATAAAGCAATTCCAGATAACACGTACAGCGTGGCTTTTACCCAGTTAACAAGTACTACGGGGGTTATAGACGTAACTGTTGGGGAATTGATTAGAGATTCATCTACGTCATTCACTATCAACTTTGACGACACGACGAATATCATTAATTCAACGATATCAATCAATTTAATCAACACATCAGCAATTGCGATTCTTAAAAAATCGGAAAGCGCAGTAAGAAATGTTAACGCCTTACTTTTAATGACTCCAGAAAAAAAGTTAATTAACCGAATTTCAGAATTAGCCAAAATCGTTAATAACGAAAACTACACGAATTTCAGTTCGAGTTTCAGTTCTACGGAGGCAGCTTACCTTGAAGAACAGACAAAAGAGCGACTTTTAAACATAGCTGCAACACTAGATGAAGCCAATAAACGTTACTTCGCCCAGCAAGGTAGTGAAAATGACTTTCCTGACACTTTAGTCTCATTTGAACAAAACTTGTCAGCACTAACATCAATAAAGGTCGAAAATATCAACCATCAAATTGAGCAAACTGGAGGGTTGGTTAGTGAAATTAAAACTGGTGCTTATGAGTATTCAGAAGAGTATGACACTTTCTCTCTATTTATTGGCAACGAAGAATTAGGCTCTTATAACGACGATGGAACATGGGTGTTTAAAAATGAATTCAAATTATTAACATCAGTAGTAATCCCTAACATCGAAACTTGTGAAGCACAATAAGGTATATGAAAATGAAAAACTTTAAAATGAAAGCACTAGCAGTAATGACATTAGCCCTTGTAGCTTCACCATCAATGGCAAGTGATACAGTTCGACTTATGGTTTTAGATAAGAACCCAATGCAAAAAGTGAGTTCAAAAAAAGCTCAAATCAGCACATTTAGCCAAGCATCTTTACCAAATGTAGGCGAATCTTGTTTAACAACGCCAGATGGAAATAATGAATGGTGTATAACAAAAAAGGCTAAGAAAGTTGGCGTGAGTTATAACACAGCTTCTCAGCAGAGTTCTGTAAGTTTCAACCAAATGGAAGTAGTTGAACTACCTTCTTACGGCTATGACGCAAACAGTGTTGCTGAAATGTTAAACGAAGATGGTCGGTTTGGTTATGTTGAAGTTGACTATGAAGTAACTACTGGTGATTTCCAAAAAATTGTTGCGAACCAAGAATCAGTTGATTCGCCAAGAAGTAACGATCCTAACTATAGCAGTCTTAATGATTACTTTACTTCTGTCGAAGAGTCGCCTGTAGGAATGGATATATTTAATGCATGGGACAAGTACCCATTGTTTGATAAAAAAGATAGTATTGATGTTCTTGTTTTTGACTCATCTTTCTTTCTAAATGACGATCTTGATTACCATGTTGCCGGTGGACGTAGTTTTTCTTTAGTCCCACTTACAGAAAATGGACCATTTCAGGATCGTGGTAATACTTTCGATCCACCACAAGAAGCTCTTGATTTGGGTATTTGTACTGGTCATGGCTTAAGTGTTGCGGGTATTATTGCTGCTACAAACAATAATGGTATTGGTGCTAGCGGAGTGTTGAATAATGTAGTACTTCACCCTATTCGCGTTATGACTTGTGGTAAAGGATATCTATCTGATTCAATAGAAGCTTTAGAATGGGCTGCTGGTAAACCTATTGAAAACGTTAATCCATACGAAGGTAAGCCAGGCGTTATTAATATAAGTCTAAGAGCTATTAGTGATCGTTGTGGTGATACATTGCAAGCAGCAATTAATAAAGCGACTGACGCTGGGTTTACTGTCGTTGTTGCGGTTGGTAATGATAACGCTAATGACAGATTGGCAGTGCCGGCATCTTGTGAAAATGTAATATCTGTAGCATCACTTGATAAGAGCGGCTCTAAATCATCCTTTTCTAACTATGACGAAAACGTCAAAGTATCAGTTTTAGGTGAGTTTTTAGCGACACCGTGTGATGAAACAAACGACTCTTGCCTTATTTCAGGAACCTCGACGGCATCACCTTTAGTTGCTGGTGTTATCGCTGCGACGCGACTAAAGGCTAATCCAAGTCGAGAAGTTTTAGACTTAGCACTGAAATTTAGCTCTAACTCATCTGTGATTAAAGATGATTGTGTTATTGGTGGTGTTAGTATGTGTGGTTCGGGTGTTCCAAATCTAATGAAAATGATTGATATTTCAGAAAGAGCGGCAAATGGCACTTTGAATACAATTGAATTCGTTTTAGATAAAGATGGTGCTTGTGATGATACTTGGTTGTTAAATAACTTTAGTGACGCATTACCGATTTGTGAAATTCAAAAAGTAACGTTCTTTGCGGGTAACATTGCTTTTAATACTACATTTAAACTTTTCGAATCAGCAAAGGGAACTACCGAAGAAGCTACTCTTATCGGTGAATACACCAAAAGCGAAGCTTATGTTAGTGCTTTAAATGTAGCTGAAAATGACTATACAGTTCAGTATTGTGAGTCAGGTGTTTGTAATGATACTTTCTTTGAGGTTAATACAGACTTGGCTACAGAAGAGTTTAAACCTGAATCTTGTAAGTAAAAAATCATGTTATCAAAAACGCACTTAGGTGCGCTTTTCCCTTTCGGGAAAATATATTTAACAATACACCGATCCTAAATTGTGCACCTAATTAAACGAATTACTAAGCTTTAATAAGTGTGAATAAAGCTATGAATAAATTGATCACTACAACCTTACGAGGTCAAATTAAAGTGAATGCGCAATGTCAACTGTATTGCCTTGTTCATAATATAGAAAAGCTGAAAAACACGATGAATTAAGAAGAGTAAGACCTTTTAACCTAAAATAAAGCCACTCAAAGACTAATAACACTTTCAAAAATGCCAATTAAAACAATACCAAACACTTATTTTTATGCTGCATAAAGGTACGGTAATAGATTGAACCAAAATAGGAACTCAGCTATGGTTTGTTTATAAATAAAAACATATAAAAACGAGTTAATCTACTGGCTCGTTATAAATCTTAATAAAGTAATGGAGTACACATGAAAATTAACTATCTAATAATGTCTACACTAGTCATGATCTCAGGCTGTAATGAATCGGATTCCAACAATGATATCGAAGTGTATATAAGTACGGGGGAGCTACAATGTCAGGAAAACGGTTTATCTATTTCAGTAACTAAGAGTTATTTACTCGATGCTAATGTAGAAGTGAAAAATGAAAGTTGTGGTTATTTAACTCAATTTACTTACGCTGCGGTGTGTGGTGGGGGAACAGGGAAGTTACATGTATTCACTATTGATAAAACCGATTCACAAGTTGCAAAAAATATAGGTTTTACTATACCTGACAGCTCAGTTTCTGAAGATGATTATATAAAATTAGAGTGTGGTATCTAACGATTTATAACTATAAGCCATTTAAGCAGGACTTTGCTCTTTTCCCGTTTTAGTGGAGACTGTAGTGGTCAATAATGGAATTAACAGTGGAATTAACAGTGACACCCATCCTAGATTTTTCTCTTTTCAAAATTTAGGACTACGTTTTAGTTAGTGCAAAAAAACGAGCAGGGTGTCTTATGGCAATTGCAAGAAAGCGTCAAGTAAGTTTGGTTGATACAAAATACTATCACTGTATTTCACGCTGTGTTCGTCGTGCATTTTTATGTGGAGAAGACCGTTTTACTGGTCAATCTTACGAGCATCGACGAGGGTGGGTTGAAGATAAGCTGCTTGAATTAGCAAAGGTATTTTGTATTGATGTGTGTGCTTATGCTGTTATGAGTAATCACACTCACTTAGTCCTGTATGTAGATGATAATCGAGCAAACAGGCTGAATGATAAAGCGATTGTTATCCGCTGGCATAAACTGTGTAAAGGCACAGTGTTAACGCAGAAATATGTTCGAGGTGAGAAGTTAAGTAAAGTTGAGCTCATCTTTTTCAACCAAACGGTTAAACAATACCGCGAACGCTTATCAAGTATCAGCTGGTTTATGCGGCTCTTAAATGAAGACATTGCGCGCAGAGCAAATAAAGAAGACAACTGCACTGGTAGGTTCTGGGAGGGTAGATTCAAATCGCAGGCATTACTAGATGAAGCAGCACTTGCGGCCTGTATGGCCTATGTCGATTTAAATCCCATTAGAGCTAAAATGACTAACACACCAGAAGAGTCAGACCATACCAGTGTACAAAAGCGTTTAACATGCACAGCAGAAGGTAAACAACCAAAACAGTTACTACGTTTTGCTGGTATGCTCGTCAGATTATGCCCAAAGGGCTGCCGTTTGAGCTTAAATCGTACCTTGAACTTGTTGAGCTAACAGGGCGAATAATACGAGAAGATAAACGCGGGCATATTGATAATATGAACCTTCCTTTGTTAGAAAGGCTTAATATATCCCCAGAGAACTGGCTAAAACTCACTACGCAATTTACGCGCGTATTTCATGGTGCAGTAGGCAGACCCACTTCACAAGCAAGTTACTGTGAAAATTTAAAGCGTAAACGGCGATCAAATATTAGCAACTGCGAAAAGCTACTCGCATAAAACTTAAGCTACTCAGTAAAACTATTCAGTAAAACTATTCAGTAATAAATCACAACTGCATTATGCAGTTATTTTCATGCGTGTAATTTAGGTTTAATAGGGCTAATTACTCATTTAACGGATGAAATAAAGTGACCCAGTCATAAAAGATAAATTTTGAACTTGAAGAGCGAATTTTTTGGCATAGTTTTGTTTGTTCAATTAAAGTGGCTGTCTAGTTTAGTCATCGGCGAATTAGCATTTCTAATACACGCCGATGTTTATGACTTATTTAAGTAAGCACATTACTTGTAAGGTATTAAGCCTTAGTCTGCTTTACGGTTAAGGCTTATTAAACAGATTGCTAAAAGTAATGTAGCAATCATGCCTGAAGCGCCAGCAACTCCTGATGGCATAAAACCATCACGGCCAAAGATGATTAATATAGCATTGGCAAACATAGCAACCACACCAGCTAAGGCAGTAAGCCCTCCAATTGCTTTACCACCTTTAGCGATGAAAGACAGGCCAAAAACAACTGCTGCTAATCCCAATAATAATTTAGCTGCGTAGTAAATCATGAATGACAAAGAAACCACGCCACTAATTAAAGGTTGTGCGCCTTCTACGGCACCCGCTACTTTTCCAAATGTTGAAAATAAAGTAAGGCCAATGCTTACCTGCACTATGTTAAGAATCGCGCTAAATGTTATAGCCGACCATCCTAGCTGAGAGTTTTGTGCTTGCACCATAGCAGAACCCGCGAAGGCAACAAGTAGAGTGAAAACCACGGCTTCTAGTCCCCATGCATACTGCCTTGAAAAACTAATTTCTGCACTGTAAAGGGCAGTAAAAACAGCCTGTGTTAACGCCAATACCAACAATAAAGATGCCGTAATTAGCATGGTGCGTTTATTCGTAAGTTCCATTATGTACCTCTTATAATTTTATATTTTATATTTTATATTTTATGCTTTTTAAAAAACTGTAATAGCCCTCATACTTGGGTAGAAGACAGGTAAAGCTATTTAATTATTTCACTCAAACCTACAAAAGTAATAATTAATAACAAATAGGCTCAAGCTACGGATTTTAATTAAAACTTAAATCGGCAAAGTCGCTATGATTGAAGCCATTTATGCCTCTAAAAGCGCAGGGTCTCACACCCTCTTAGTGAATTAACTTTTAGATTACTAAGAGGGCATTTTACACGTATTCTAGTAATGGACATAAGCGACTTTTAAAAAGCCACTTATTGTAGTCAGGCAATGCTGTAAAAGAGCTTAAAACCTACTTTGTTAAGATAGAAATATAAAGTGAGACCAATCACTTAACGCTGTGATAGTTTGTTCTGTAGGGGGCGCAACATAGATTAAACCTGCAATGGCAATAATTGAAGCTAGTGTAATTAACTTATTATCGAAGTCAGCTATTTTTAAAGCGGTGCCGAAAGAGCGTTTAATTCTGACATTACTTAAATCTACACTGTAAATTTCATCCAGCAATAAATGAATTAATCCACCTAATAAAATAAACCCACCCGTTAACCAGGCAAAGACGGCTGCTTGTGTGGTTGATTGGTCATTCAGTTTCCATGTTACTTGAGTCGTTAATAACGCGCATAGCAGTATAAATAGTAAAGAGTGGCAACTACCTCTATGTACTGTGATCCATTCAAAAATTGGTCTAATAATATATTTCATAAACCCGTACACCAATAACGGCACTACGATTAACTCGATAAAGCTAATTTCAATAATGAGCTCGGTGGTTATGTAATGCAGTACCAGTAATACAGCGCTGAGTGCGAATAAGTTAAAAATAGTATCGAGTGATGTTGAGTTATCTGAATCTATATCTGGTAATAAGCCGCCGATTGAGCCTAAAAACCATAACCAGAGTGCGCCCTTTAATTCAATATGTCCTGCAGATAATAAGGTGGCTGAGGCTAAGCCTGTGATGATTACGGCAGTATTAAGATGAGTATTGAAGTTTGCCATTGTATCTCTTGATGGGAAAAAGTAGGGCATTCTATCAATTGAAAAGTTTATTGTTCAATGTTCTTTAAAAATTGGGCTTAAATAACCTTGGCTCTGCTTATAAATCACTCTCTAGTAGCCATTTTTAGTGCTAACTGCGTTAAAAGAGCTCAATTAACCATCTTACTTTTTAAACTCGTCATAAAATGCAATTTGCCCTCGGCCTGTTTCTTTTACGTGGTAGAGCATTTTGTCACCATTGATCATTAATTCGAGTAGTTCATCACCATCATTAGGGCCTACTGCAATACCAATGCTTGCACCCACGGTGCATGTTTTATTTTGTGAAATATAAATGTCTTGTTGTAGCTCATTTAGCAAAGCGATTGATTGCTCACGCGTGGCTGCTTTGTTGTAGGTATTAACCTGCCTTGCAACAATAAACTCGTCACCGCCTAGGCGGATGCATATGTCGGTTTCTTGGTTAAAGTGCTTTTTAAATCGGTGTACTATTTCAATAAGTACTTTATCACCGGCTTCGTGGCCGTAGGTGTCGTTAATGGGTTTAAACTTATCTAAATCAATCATCATTAGTACTAGGTGCTGATTGTGTTTAATGCACTCGCGCAGCGCTTTTTTAAGACGCTTTTCGCCGGCTCGGCGATTAAGTAAATCGGTAAGTGGGTCGTGATCGGCTTCAAAGCGGGTTTGAAATTCGCGTTCGGCGCGCTCAGTTACATCATGTAAAATTACTTCAACTAAGTGTTCTTGTTGAACGCTTCGCTTTGTTTCACGTTGCTCTGTTAATCTAACAAATAAGCAGTGCAACCAAATGGTTTTATGGCCCACTTTGCACTCTATATCTAAGGTTGCTTGTGGTGGGTTTTTATCACAACGTATATCTGCAAGCAGGTTTTGTAATTCATCAACGTTATTTAATAGAGCAGGAAAGTGCAAGGTTGATAATTCTTCTTCGCCGGGTACGGTAAAGTAATGTTTAAACGCGGGATTAAAGGTGGTGATAATATTTTTGTCATCTAATAAACAAATACCGGCGCTGGCTTGTTCAAAAATAAGTCTAAATTTAGCTTCTAGTTCTTGAGTTTTTTTACGAAGGGATTGCTCATTACTAATGGTTAACTTTAACTCATGCATTAAGGCATTTATACCTTGTGTTAGCCTGCTTATTTCGTCTCGCTTACCTTGCTTAAACTCTAGCATTGTCATGGTTTCGGGATTGGTAGGATCAATTGTCGCAAAGCTGTCTGTTAGGTTTTGAATAGGCTGAGTGAGCCATTTGCGTACAACCAGCGACACAAAAAAAGCGATGACGATTGATTGAATCAGCATTAAAATAAATTCTTTTATAAGTGATGACTGTGCTTGTTGTTCAATAAAGTTATCGTCGGGGTATATGGCCAGTACACCTATAAAAGTGTCTTCTATAAAGGGGTGAACTAATTTAATTAAAACAGCTTCTTTTTTCTTGTTAGTAGAGCCACTTGCAATAAATAAATCCATTTCTCCTTTTGGGTTTACTTCTCCTTCTAAGCTTGCACCTTGCACTAAGTCGTTACTTAGCAAGCCATTAATAATTTCTTGGCTTAATTCACGATCGTTTAGGTAGGCTGCTATGGCGGCTGTTTTTCCCATTGTTTGTGCTAACTGCTGCACGAGTAGGTAATTGGTGTTTTTCTTTTCTTTAAGACTCGAGTAATAAGAAAGTGTTGACGATACTAATGTAACTACAATGGCGACAATAGCGATTGATAGAGCAACGCGTACGTAGAGTGCTTGGCTAATTTTTATCAAATGTGTATACCACTTTTACTGCGTCTGTAACCTGCGATTGAGGAATATAACCAATTGCAAATTGTGATGCAGCGATTTTGTTTAACGCGTCTTCAACGGATGTTGATGGTGATGGGGGCTTTGCGCGCCCTGAAAATAATAACCTTGCCCAATAAGCATTAATTTTTTGCTCATCTTTGTTGACCAGTTGCAGGTAAAAATCATTTTTTAATGTTGATTGCGCCGGTAAATCAAGTGGCTTAGAGGTTTCACCATCAGGAAACGTTAAATAACGGCCCATATAAATATCAATAACTTCGCGTTTAGATAAAGCATTAATTGTATTATTTTTATTTACCACCACTACAAACTCTGTAGATTTGGCATTAACACTAACAAGCAGCAGGCAAAGCGGCAGCAACACATAAAGGAGTACGTTACGATAGCTCATCATTGTTAAAACACCATACTAGCGTTCAAACTGAGCATATGTACTTTGTGGCCTTTGTCGACATCGGCAGGATTACTAAGACTCCATAAACCCGCGCCTTCGGGCTTTATATCAAAGCGGTCTAGTTGAGCTTTTAGCGCTAATCGCTCCGACAGTTGCCATTTTACACCTATGTTAATTGAATGCTGATGAACATAAGGCACCTTAATAGCAGCCTGTGTTGCAAGTGCTAGCTGTTGTATTGGCTCTGAAATTTGATCGGGTATGCCTGGTGAAAAAACAGGTTCGTTTACTTGTATAACATCGTGACGATTTTTTGCTGCTGAAAAGCTCGTGTAAAATATTGCATTGTTTACCCTATAACCAGCGCTAATATAAGTATTGAGTACTGATGGAGCTATTATCCAATCGGATTCCGAAATACCTACTTCAGATTGAATAAGCCAATTATTATGGTCATAGGTTAGTCCAAACGCCGCGTATTCTATACTGTGGCCTTTGGTATTAAATTTGTTAGATATCGTTTGTGCTTGTGGCCATATACTTTGTGGTACTGCGTCTAGTAAGGCTAAAAACTCATCCAATGAGGTTAGCGTATAGTCACCAAAATCAGATTTAGATAAAGAGAAACGTGCGGTCCATGAATCTAGAGAATATGTGGCACTAAAGGTGGTTAAATTATCAAAATCAATAAAAAAGTCGTCATTATAGGCTTTTAACTTTGCTGTAGAGCTTCCATATGCGAGCTTTAAACGTAAAAAACCTTCATCAATGGCTTTACTGTATTCAATATCCACACCGTCGTAATTTCCTGCAATGTTTGCAAAAGAGTAGTATTCATGAGGAGGGCGGATCCACAAATAGGCGTATCCTACATAAGGATATTCGGAGAGTAAGTAAAGGTCGCTGTTTAGCCTGCCAGCACGAATAGCCCAATGGCGCGAGGGGCGATAACGAACAAAAGCGAGTTCTAAAAAGTTATCAAGACTTTTGAAGCTATGATCTTGTACTACTACTTGAACCACAGAGTCCCAATTTTTTGAGAGCGATATATTAGCTTGCCCACCTAAAATTGAATCACGCGTTGCTGAAAAGCCTGTATCGTTTTCGTTTAAATAATTAGATGCAAAGGCGATATCTGAATCGTCAGTGTAACTGAGTGTTAAAGATGCAAAACCACTAAATTGCACGTCTATTTCATTTGCATCGCTTTTATTAGCAGCAGAAATTACCAATATGGCTATGGCAATTGTACCTCGGAACAACATGTTAGCGCTTATTTTTATGATATGGATAATAAAAAGATAGCACATCTTTTAAAATTACCAACTTACCCAACATAAGATTTTACCAAAGGCGTTAGCATGGCAAAGCTAAAAAATTACACTCTTTATGCTTGGTTTTTAATTTACGTTAAATTGTAAATAAATACACATAACACCATCCTAAATTCCTCATAAAAGGGGTTATTTTAAGTTGCTTTAATTTTACCTCCTAAAGTAATAATTTATTAACTAAGTAACCTATTAACTAAGTAACCGTAATTATCTTATTTGTTAATTATTGGGATGTTATATTGTTGTAATTAGTATTTGATATAGTATAACATTCACACCCATCTAATTCCCCTAAATAGAGTTTGAGTGTGACAACACCTACCGCGATTAATAAAACACCAACAATTGCCCCTAAAACTTTTGATAAACAACTTAGCAATGCAGACGCCATCCTGAGTGATGCGATGATTGAAGTGAGTTCTTTAAATTTTAGTATTAAAAATAACGCTATTTTAAAAAACTTAAGCTTTAGTGTCGCTGCAGGTGAGGTTTATGCGCTACTAGGTGGTAATGGTGCGGGTAAATCAACCACGTTAAAAACGTTACTTGGGTTTAATAAACCAACCGAAGGCTCTGTAAAAGTAGCGGGTAAAGAGGTGAGTAAAGCGCTTGATTTTGTGCGAGGTAAAACAGCGTATTTGCCAGAGTCGGCTACGTTATATCCGCATTTAACTGCTCGTGAAAATATTGAATATTTTTTATCACTCGCTGATATTAAAAAATCAGATGAGCAAATTAACGCGGCTTTTAATCGTGTTGCACTGCAACACGATGCGTGGGATCGCCACATGCAAACTTATTCAAAAGGCATGAGGCAAAAAACAGCAATTGCACTTGCGATACTGCGTGAAGCACCCATTTTTTTACTTGATGAGCCAACCTCTGGCCTTGATCCTGTTGCTATTGATGAATTTAATCAACTTGTACGAGAGCTTGCATTAACGGGTGCGACCATTTTAATGGTTACCCACGATGTATACGGTGCCTGCCAAGTCGCTAATCGAATTGGTTTACTTAAAAACGGTGAGCTGGTGGGAGAGTTTGATGCGCCCCAAAGTGGCCGTATTGATACCGAGCAAGTACACGCTGCGTTTGGGCATCACGCTAAAAGAGGTGCTTAATGAGTATAAATAACTTTTCAAAGGTGGTGATTATTGCCAAAGATGAGTGGCGTTATTGGCTTCGCTCAAAATTAGCAATGACCGTGCTTGCTATAGGTTTAGTGCTCACGCTTGCTTCGGTAATTGTAACGGCTATTACCATGATGGAGCTAAGCCATACTCGCCATGAGTTACAAACAACAAGCGATAAAAGCTTTGTTGATCAACCCGACCGCCATCCACACAGAATGGTGCATTACGGGCATTATGCATTTAGAACGCCTTCGCCACTTAGTACGCTAGACCCTGGTATTGACGCTTACACAGGCAACTCTATATTTTTAGAAGGGCACAGACAAAACAGCGCAATGTTTGCAGATAGTCGCCAAGGTACTGCATTAACTAAATTAGGCAGTTTAACGCCTGCATTTATTGTGCAAACACTCGCACCGTTATTATTAATATTAATTGGCTACAGCGGTATTAGCCGAGAGCGCGAATCGCAAACGCTTTCTTATTTGTTATCGCAAGGTACATCGGGTGTAACGCTAATTGCAGGTAAAGGATTGGCGCTACTTTCTGTTGTAGGCTTAATTTTAACTCCGCTTACGGTATCGGCTTTATTTACGGTTGCTGCGGGCGAAAGCTTACTGGCAGTTGTAAGTTTTGTTGTTGGCTACGCTTTATATTTAACTGTGTGTGTATTACTGATTTTACTGGCATCGAGCGTGTTTAGTAAAAACAGTGGTAGCTTTACCGCACTTGCCTTTGTGTGGATTTTACTGTGTATTGTTATGCCACGCGTAGCAAGTACCAGTGCCTCAACGGCGGTGCCATCTGCCGGTAAAATAGAAACAGACTTTGCTGTAAAAGCACAACTTAGAAAATTAGGCGACGGCCATAACGCAAACGACCCTGCCTTCATGCAATTTAAACAATCACTTCTTAAAAAGTACAACGTTAAAAGTATAGATGAGCTACCGATTAATTTTAGAGGATTAGTAGCCAGCGAATCTGAAGCAAAATTGACTAACGTACTAAACAAATTTGCCCAGCAACGTATGCAAGCAGAGCTTAAACAAACGAAGGTATCTCGTTATTTTGGTTGGGTTTCACCTATGGTGGCTATTCGGTCGTTATCGATGATAGTGGTAGGGACGAGTATTGAAACTCATCACCGCTTTTTGCGTGAAACCGAACAGTTGCGTTTTGACTTTGTGCAAGGGCTTAACAAAGTTCATGTAGAAAAGCTTAGCTACCAAGACGATATGAACCGCAATGCCAGTACCGAAGCGACTAAGCAAGCTCGTGTAAGTGCACAAAATTGGCAAGTACTGCAAAACTTTACTTTTAATGTAGATAACGCACAAGTGAGAGCGCAGCGAAGTATCCCTGCATTTTTACAGTTATTTATTTGGATTGCAGTGCTGTTAGGCGGTATTAAATTTGTAGGGAAGCGTTTGTTATGAGTTATGTATTTTCACCGCTAATTCGTGAATGGCGTTTTTTACTTCGTCAAAAATATTTAGTGATATTACTAGCATGTACATTTGCTATATCGGGGTTTGCAGTTTTCAGCGGCCTTAGTGAAGTAAGCCAGCAACAACATACTATTGAGCGTTTAAAAACGGCTGATTTAACTGAATTAGCTAACGTACAAAATAAATACAGTGATGCTGGTTCGCTTGCCTATTACAGCTTTCATTTAACGTATTCAGCACCTTCAAATTTAGCGTTTGCTGCTTTAGGCGAGCGCGATATTTATCCGTGGAAACACCGCTTAAATTTACTTGCCCTAGAGGGACAAATTTACGAGAGCGATTCACAAAACGCAGAGCTAGCGCAGGCAGGTAAAATTGATTTTGTATTTGTAATTAGTGCATTAGCACCGCTGATAGTTATTTTACTATTTCATGATTTATTTGCTAATGAGCGAACAAGCGCCAGGCATGACTTATTAGTGACTACGGCTAAGTCGTACTTTGCATTATGGGGGGCGCGTATAGCTGTAAGGTTGATAGCAGTAATAGTGTGTTTAATGTTGCCATTTTATGTAGGTACTTTGTTTAGTTATTCGGCCCTTGCTGATGTGGGGTTTGTTACTTTTATATGTGTAATTTACATTGCGTTTTGGACTTTGCTTAGTGTGTGGTGGGGCAAAAATGCCAACAGTGCGCCGCGTGTTGCTTCAACATTAATCGGTTTTTGGGTGTTAGTTGCCTTTATTATTCCTATTTTAGGCGATTTAGTTATAAACAAAACGGTTCACTCACCAAAGGGCGGCGACATTGTGCTTACTCAGCGTGAGGCGGTTAACGATGCATGGGACTTACCAAAGAAAACCACAATGGATGCTTTTGTAGCGTCAAATCCACAGTGGAAAGATCATGTTGATATGCAAAGCGAGTTTGAGTGGAAATGGTATTACGCATTTCAGCAAGTTGGAGACGAAAAAGCAGGGGAACTTTCACATGCTTATCGTGATGCAGCGCATACAAAGTATCAACTAGCGGGGATTGTATCGTGGTTTTCACCACCACTATTGCTACAACGCAGTTTTACCCGATTGGCGAGCACTGATGCTTTAGCTGCATTTAGATATGAATACCGTATGCGAGGATTTCATAAAAGTTTAAGGGAGTTTTACTACCCTTGGCTGTTTATAAAAGGCAACCCACCTAAAGCTGCGCTTAAGAGTATGCCTAGCTTTAAAAAAACAATGCTTAATGAAACGGATGAGCCTGACGTTACAGGCGTTAAGCTAAAAGAAAATTTATGAGTCAACTAATTAACAAGGTTTATAATGAATACCAATAAAAATGGGCTAAAGCTCAGCTATTTAAGCGCATGCTTAGTCAGTTTGTTTAGCAGCCACGCTATGGCTGCTGAACAAACCCCAAAGGATGACAGCGTAAATAATAGCTCTATAGAAAGATTGGCAGTGATTGGCTCGCGCCAAGCTTATCAAGGCAATTTTAGCCCTTTAGAAACACCGCAATCAGAATTAAAAATAGATTTAGAAGCGCTTGAAAACGCAGGTGCTATAAATTTAAATCAAGCGCTTGATTTATCGGCATCGGTAGCGCGTCAAAATAACTTTGGTGGGCTTTGGAATAGCTTTGCGCTACGTGGCTTTGTAGGCGATGAAAACTTGCCAAGCAATTACCTTGTCAATGGGTTTAATGCCGGGCGTGGTTTTGGTGGCTCACGTGATTTGTCGGGTATTGAATCGGTTGAGGTGTTAAAAGGTCCACGTGCTGCTTTATTTGGCCGTGGTGAACCTGGCGGTACAGTAAATCTCGTTACTAAGCGCCCAACGTTTGATACAAGCGGCGAGCTAAAGCTAAGCGTAGGCAGCTTTGATACTTACCGCGCTGATGTAGATTACACCACGCCCCTTAGCGACGACGTAGCAATTAGACTGGTTGGTTTTTATGAAGACGCAAAAAGCTTTCGCGATACAATAGAGACAACTAAACAAGGCTTTAGCCCATCAATAACATGGAATATTAATGATAATAGCCAGCTAATATATGAGCTTGAATACAGCGACCAAGAGGTCCCTTTTGATAGAGGCGTATCAGCCATAGATGGCGAACTTGGTTTAATACCACAGAGCCGCTTTTTAGGTGAGCCAGGTGATGGCCCAATAGAGGCTGACGTACTTGGCCATCAATTAGAGTTTATTCATGACTTTAATGATAATTGGAGCGTATTGCTGGGCGCTAACTACCGTGATACTTCGCTTGAAGGGTTTGCTACCGAAACCGGTTTTGATGGCGTGATTGATGGCGAAGTAAATCGCTTTAGGCGCTACCGTCATTACAATGCAAAATATCAGGTATTTAGAGCCGAAGTGACAGGTAATTTAGAGGTTGCAGGGTTGGATCACCGTTTAATAATTGGTGTTGATTCTGATAAGTTCGAAAATGATCAATTTGTTCTTCGTGTACGTGGCGATCAGTATATAAATGTTTTTAATCCTGTATATGGAGCGTATGAGTTACCTACGCCAACGGCCAATACCGATAAGTTAGAAGTGCAAGAGTCGTTAGGTGTATTTATTCAAGACCAAATAAGCCTAACCAATAAGCTTGATGTACGTATTGGTATACGTTTTGATGACTACCAGCAAACACTCAATAATCGTTTAGCTGATACACAATCAAAACAAAATGAGTCACGTGTTAGCCCCCAGTTAGGTGTTGTGTATGAGGCGAGCGAGTTTGTATCTGTTTATGCCGCTTATGGCGAAAACTTTAGGCCTTTATCAGGCACTGATACAAATGGCGATGGGTTTGAACCAAATCAATCTACTTCAACAGAGTTGGGAGTTAAATTTACTTTAAACGATGGCGCTTTATTTGGCACTATCGCGATGTTTAAAGTAGAGCAAGACAACATGCTGGTGGTTGACGACCCCACTGCATTTACTTTTGCTGCAATAGGGGAAGCACAAAGCAAAGGCATAGAGATTGATATAAACGGTGAGCTAACGGATGATGTAAGCCTTTGGTTATCGTATGCGTATGTTGATGCAACTATTGAAAACTCATTTTTTGATGCTAACTTTGGCTATACCGTTGAAGCGGGTAGTTCTTTATTAAATATTCCTAAACATCAACTTAGTTTACAGCTTGTTAAATCAGCCGAGTTATATGGCAAAGCAATTAAGTTTGGCGCAGGTTTAGTTTATGTAGACTCTCGAAACGGCTTTTTTGGTACCGATTTTGAGCTACCAAGCTATACAACAGCGCGTACTTTTATAGATATTGATGTGACTAAGTCAATTGGCTTGCGTGCAGAGGTAGATAACCTGTTTGATGAAACCTATTACACTAACTCATTTGCTGATGCATGGGTTCAACCGGGCACACCCAGAAGTGTAAGGCTATCTGCAACGTATAAGTTTTAAACGTAAACTAAAAAGATACTAACAAAAAGGCTGCTTAAATTAAGCAGCCTTTTTGTTAGTTAAAAGCTTAGTTAAAAACTTAGTTAATAACTCGATTAAAATGGTGCATAGCCGTCGTTCGTCTTTTTAGGGTTAATCCAGCGCTGTTTAGCATCAATAGGAATGCGTGGTGCACCTTGTGCTGGTAATCGCCCGCGTTCTCCATACAACCACAAAACAAAGTTAGTTCGCTCACCACTGGTAATGGGCTTTGCTGCGTGTGCAATATTGCCACGATGTAACATGGCAGTGCCGGGCTTAAACGTAAGTGATTTAATGTCGCCTGTGTACGGGTGATAAAAGTCAACTTCTGACCCTGTAAACTCTTCGCCTGGTAAGTTTAAGTTAATATTAAGCGTTACGGCCGATGCATCGGTATGTGGGCGAATTGACGAATCTGTGTTTGGCTCATAATAAATAGAAAAACCAAATGTTTGTGTATCAAACCCCGTAACCTCCGGGAACAGCATACGCGAAATAGGGCGCATATAAGTGTTTAGTATTTCGTTATAAAACGCTTGAAAGCTTGGCGCTGCTAAATAACCTTCTGATCGGCTATCAAGCATGGCACCACGGCGATTTAACACTATGCCATATGGTGGGCGCATAGGAATTTGCGAATTCCATACTTGTTCTAAATACCCGCGTAATACGGCAAGGCGCTCTGGATCAAAAAATTGAAATTGAAATACATCAGGCGCTACTTCGTGTAATAACGCTTTTACGGCCAGCTCTTTTGATGGATCTTCCCATGCTTGCTTTACTGCTTTGCGTAGGTTTTTATCAAGTAGTGTGTCGTCAAGCGTAAACGTTGAGCCATCTATTGATGTTGTTTCCCATTCGCTCCACGCGTTTGTAATTAGGTCGGTGTTGTTATTCCAAAATTGTTGTACTGCTGGTTCACGGTAAAGCATGGCTTGGCGTGTTGGTAACTCTAGAGCACGCGCTAGCTGTAATTGATTGGCAAACATTTTGTGTAACTCCAGTTGTTGAATTTGGTTTATATCAATTTAGGAGTGCAATTTATTGCATTTGATTTAGTAGATAAACAGCCTGCTTTAGGAAACAGAATATACTATTTATTGATAATGAAGATTTGTATACTTTTTGAAGCAGAGAAAGCTAGCTTTGTAGATATGTAAAAGGCTGCACAATACGCAGCCTTTTATTGGTGTAATTTAAGTTGCTTAATAAATACTAGTGAGTTGCTCTGTCGCCCCAAATATCTTCTAGGCGGCTGTCGCGACCACAACGCCAACGATAGGTGTTGTATCGGATTGGGTTGTTTTTGTAATAATCTTGGTGAAAGCTTTCCCTCCCTTTAATAGGGTAAAAGGTACTTGCGTTTAGTATAGGTGTAACCACAGTTTGATTAGGAAACTCGGCTACAACAGCTGCTTTTGTTTTTTCAGCTAATTTACGTTGTTCGTCGTTTTGTGCAAATATAGCGCTTAAGTAACTAGGGCCTTTATCGCAAAATTGGCCTCTGGCATCAAAAGGATCAATATTTACCCAGTAATGATCAAGTATACCTTGATAGCTTACTATGGCTGGATCGTAAGTAATTTCTACAGCCTCGTAATGGCCTTTATGATTACCATTGTATGTCGGGTTTTTAAGTTTGCCGCCAGTAAAGCCCGATATTACATCGGTTACGCCTTCTAGCTTTTCAAAGTCACTTTCCATACACCAAAAGCAACCTCCAGCTAAAACGGCTTTTTCGGTTTTAGCTGCATGAGTAAATGTGCTAAACAATATTGCGGCAGATGTTAATGCGAGTGCGAGTGATTTTTTCATAAAATTATCCACCTAAAGTGTGAGTTTAAATACTTATGAAGTTAGACCCGCTAAGTGCTAATACTATTTCATTGTAGAGGCATAGTTTTAGCTGGCTAACTTATATATGGTGCAAACCAATGTGCTTAAGATGTTTTATAAACGTAAAGCTGGTATTTAGATCACTTTTTAGTTAGTAGCACGGTTTAATTGGGTTAGCCAAGTATGCGTTATTTAATGGGGTGTTGAATTATGCTTACGTGTTCATTAAAGTGACAACATTCGTGATATAAATTAGCAGGTGATAAATGAACCAGTTAACAGAAACATCAATAAGCTGCCCTTATTGTGGAGAAAGTATAGAAGTATTACTTGATGCAGCAGATATTGATGAGCAATACATAGAAGACTGCCAAGTATGCTGTAAGCCTATTTCGTTTGTGGTATTTGAAAATGATGACGAGCTAAGCGTTAATGTTTACAGCGAAGACGATGCGTTTTAACCCGTTAATTAGATAGTAGGCTGCAAAATTGCAGCCTTTTTACTGTGTATGTGTTTGGTTAGCTATTTTGCTCACGCGCTAATTGGTTAGGGAGAAGTTCTTCTACTATTTCGCGTGCCGGAAGTGTATAGCGTGTGCCGTCAAACATTACTGAGGTAAACTCGTTAATATTAGTAATGCCTGTTAAGGTCCAGCCTTCGCCGCGCTTTGGGCAATATACTGTGGTAGTGGGTTGTATTACTTGAAAATCGTCACTCATTACGTTCTCTTACTCTTTTTGCTTTAAAGATAATGCTTGTTAATGGGGTATGGTAAGTTAATAATGCCTGCCCATAAAGAGCTAATTTAACTAACCACTTAAATAAAATGTTTAATACCACAAAGCTTGAACGCGTTACGCTGCGTTTAATTACCCACAAACACGCTGCGTGTTTATTTAATATTTTAAACCACCCGCATGTGTCAGAATTTAACGACTACGAAACACCGCTCAGCAAAACACAAATCAAACAATTAATACAAGATGATATTAGTGCCTACTACGAAGGCGAAGTGATTAGAGTTGCAATTGAACATAATACATCTGGGAAGTTAATGGGTACTTGTGGGCTTTATAATTTAACGCCGTGTAAAAGTAGTGCATTTATAGGATTTGAGCTGCACCCCGACTTTTGGGATAAAGGCGTAATGTTTGAAGTAGTCACTGGTTTTATTGAAGCGCTACTTAAGGATATTCCGCTTAAACATTTATCGGCTGAGGTAAGTGCACACAATGCACGTTCACATAATTTACTTATTAAGTTAGGTTTTAGCTTAAGAGAAAATTCTATTTGGCATAAATCACTTTAACTCAATACTACAATTATAAGTGCTTACCTTTTTTCAATCCTGAAAGGTCAACGCCTCCAAGTGTAAATTAAATACAAAAAATAACGGCTTTCTATTATAGTTAAGCGTAAGCAAATGAATTTGTTACCCGTGTTTTATTAAATATTTACGCTTAACAAGGATTTTATATGCTAGAAAAACTATCTCAAGATGCGCTTGTTATTTGGGCTACCATTGACCCAATAGGCACTATGGCGCTGTTTGCTGCGCTTACTTCTCATTTAACAGATCAACAACGTCGTAAAACAGCCTTTAAAACGGTCCTTTATGCTGGTTGCGTACTATTGGGTTCTATTTTAATAGGGCAGCTAATACTTAATGCGATGGGAATTAGGTTGGTGTCGTTTCAATTAGGGGGCGGAATTATATTGTTTTTGTTTGGCCTGCAAATGATATTTGGAAACGATTCTAACAAAGCTAAACAAGACCCCGATCACGATATAGCAGTGTTTCCGCTAGCTATACCAGCAACTGCGACCCCTGGCGCTATTTTGGCGGTGATACTACTTACCGACAACCACATACACCCAATTACTACTCAGATAGGCACAGCGCTTGTTACACTTGGTGTGTTGGGTATTACTTTAATACTGTTGCTGCTTTCTGGTAAAATAATTAAGCTTATTGGTACTGGCGGCGCGTCTATTTTAACGCGTGTGATGGGGATGATTTTAGCCGCATTTTCGGTTGAGCTTATTATGACCGCGCTTGAAATAAAACAATGGGTTAAGCTCGATTAAATAACTCTTAAACATTTGAAGGAACGCCGCATGGCAATAAAAATAACAAAACACTATTTTATTAATTTAAGTTTAGCCGTAGTCATTTTTGCTATCGGTATTTTAGCCATACGCTATTACAACCATTATGTATCGGCCTATACAGACGTAACAATTAACTCAAGCGTGCTTAATGAGTCGCGCAAAGTGTTTATAAGATTACCCGCTAATTACAATCCTAAAAAAGCGTATCCGTTAATTATTAAAACCGATGGCAACTTTAATTTAGATACATGGGACAAAGCACTTACAAAACAAGCTAAGAGCGAAAAAGGGGATAAGGCTATATTGGTGTCTATTCCTAATTTGTTTTTTACAGATACACGTAATCGCGATTTAGTGCCTCCTTATGCTCGTCAAGATGTAAATACACAAGCGCGCCCTGAGGGCGAATCACTAATAGAGCCTAATGGTGAAGCCGACAAGTTTTTAGCGTTTATTGAAACTGAGTTATTCCCGTATTTATCGGCAAAATATAAGCTTAGTAATAACCGTGTATTAAGTGGTTTTTCGGCCGGTGGCAGCTTTGTACTTTATACACTGCATACAAGGCCTGAACTGTTTAATGGCTACTTTGCATTTAGCCCAGCGGCTTGGTATGACGATATGACAGTGGTTAATAATGTAGAAGCATTTTTAACTACTCAAGCTAACAAAGTTAAGGCGCCTACTTATTTATATCTTTCGGTGGGTGGAGCAGAGCATCCGTTAATGTTAAAAGCGTTTAATAATTTAGAGTCTGCTTTAAAAGCAAACCCTAATAATAACCTTGCGTGGCAAAGCGCTATAAACGAAGGTGCTGAGCATTCAGATAATCCACCACTTAGTGTATCAAAGGCATTAGCTGGTTATAGTGCGTTTATTAAAAAGTAGGTTAGATAGGTTTAAGTGGCAACTGTATGTATATACAGTTGCCACTATTTTGTGTATTTAGAATGCTCAATCAGCTTTATAGCACTTTACTTAGTTTAATATTATTAACGACTTACAAAGGGAAGTTGGTTTAATTTATATTTGCACAGGAAATACGCGCACTGTGTTTATATACAGTTCGTAGCTATTGAGTTAGAATGCAGTACGTACCTATGAGCATATACGCATCTATTTGTTACTGCTTTTGATCATCCTTACGCCTTTGTGATCAGCAATAATCAGTGTAAGTACTTTGCAATTTCAATATAATTTCACCATCTTTTTACACTCTTAATGCAGTTAATATAAATTAGCTGGTGGCTTTATAGCAAAAGAACACATCATACTAAATGTTATTATAATGCTAAACTTAGCAATAGAGTCAAATTAAAAAAAAGTAATCAGTAAGGTAGTGCAAATAATAAAGCGGGAGGTTTAGATAAAAAAGAGCATTTATAAAAATGCTCTTTTTTAAGTTACGACTACTTTGCTTTGATCGATTTAAAAAACAATACCAGTGCAATTATAAATGCTGAAACGCTACAAATTATAAATACGTTTTTTTCACCACCAGGTATGTACTGCATAAATGAGGTAAAAAACTGACCCGAAAATACAGCCATCGTAAAGTACGATAAGTTACGGCCGCGTACTTTCACATCACTGAGCTCTACCGTCATATGGTTTAAAAGCGGGATACTAAAACCAAATCCTATACCTATTAATATTGCGCCTAAAATTAAAAGTAGGGTGCTTACTTGTGTAAAACAAATATACGATAAACTAAACGCTAAAAAGGCAAATGCCAAAACCTTGGGCTCACCAAGCTTCTTTGTTATTTTAGGCATAAAGCCTGCGGTAACTACAGCCACTAAAGATATAAATGCGAGTAGTTGACCTATTTGTGATTCGTTAAAGTTTTCCTCGTTCATTGTAATGGGCAGTAACACAGTAGACGTAAAAAATATGGTCATCGCGAGTGTTGAAATTACATAAACGCTTTTTAACGAGAGACCATTATTAGCTTTGTGGTGTAGATGTTCTGACACTTCATCGTTATTACTAGCCAGTGAGTTTTTACTTGGCACAAATAATAAAAGCATGGCCAAAAATACCCACGCTATTAAATAAAGTAAAAATGGCAGCGCCCAAAATTGCGACGCTAATAATCCGCCTAAAAATAAAAATATAACACCGCCTAACTCTATCGCCATGCCTTGTTTTGCAATCATGCCAAGGCGTGCTTCGCCTGTGTACCAAGCAGAAATTAAAACCGTACAACTTGCCATTACCACAGCAGTTATACCGCCGAGTAAAAATCGATTAGCAAATACAAGCGTTGGGCCTTTTAAAAAGTAAGCGCTGGCACCTGCAACCCCATATAAAAATAACCCAATTACTAAAAGTTTATAAGCTCCGTATTTATCTATTAATTTTCCTGCTAGCGGCGCAAAAACCACAGCGCCTAACGATGGCAACGTAATTAAAAGTACGGTGTTATCGGCTATACCTAATCCTTGTGAAATACTTACTAAACCTGGCGCAAGTAGGGTTCCCACCATAATAGTTAAGCTGGCAATACACAGTAATGTAAAGCTACCCGCTGTTTTTAACATACTCATTTTTACTCCTTAAATTTTAAGCGATTACTTTTTAGCAAATGAATTAAAAACACCACTTAGCAAAATAAATATAATGCTTACAGCAATAACGCCAGGCCATTGATAAAGTGCAAATGCTTTAACACCAACCATTGAGCCAACAGCGCCTCCAATGTAATAACCCAGCATGTAAATTCCATTTATGCGACTTTGCGCAGTGGGGTCAATACTAAAAACACGCACTTGGTTAGCCACTTGCGCACTAAATATGGCAAAGTCGATTAAAATAATGCCAATAACTAACGACGCTAAACTGCCATTAAACAAACCTGTAATAGCAAAGCCGATTGCCGCAAGCGTAAGTGCAATCATAATTAGAGCTTTAGATCCTAGTTTGCTGACCCATTTACCCGATGACTTAGCCCCAATTACGCCAGCCAATGCTATTACACCAAATAAACCCGCCTGTTGAGCGTTGTAGTTAAATGGCTCGTTACTTACATAAATTGCAAGTGTTGCCCAAAGCACATTAAATGATGCAAACCAAAATGCGCCCGAAAGTGTAAAATGCTGCAGTGATTTATGTTTAATAAACAACGCCAACGTACTTTTAATGAGAGGCCAGTAACGCAAATTAGTGTGTGGCTTATTGCTAGGTAAAAACACGCGCAGTAATATACCAAATAATGCCGCGAGTACTGCCGACATTAAAAATACATTTCGCCAACCAAATTGCTCACCTACAAACCCACTTAACGTTCTTGAAAGCAAAATACCGATGGTTAAGCCCATCATTAATGTGCCTAACGTGGCACCTTTTTGCTCGCTCGATACAAGCGATGCTGCAAAGGGTATTAATTGCTGGGTTATATTGGCGCTTACACCAATTAAAAATACCGATATAAGTAATAAAGGTAAGTTAGGTGCAAGCATTGCTGCACTACAAGCCACTACTAATAAGCTCGACAAAATAGTAATTAAACGCCTGCGGGTAATTGAGTCACCCAAAGGAGATATAAACAATAAGGCAAACGCATAACCAATTTGTGTTAACGCAGGAATACTGCCTAGTTGCGAATCAGTTAAATTAAATTCGTTCGCTATAAGCGGTAAAATAGGCTGGTTGTAGTACAAGTTTGCTGCTGTTGCGGCAATTGCAGTGGTCATTAGTAATAAAATAAATCGACTTAATGACTGATTTTGTTCAGGTTTGGTCATAGCTGTCTAGTGTTGTTAACTCATGCCGCTATGGTATGAGTTCTTTACCTATAACAAAAATGATATTATTTTATAGAATCTATGCAAATAATGTATTTAAGGTGCGTAATGGATATTAAAACATTAAAAAGTTTTGTCAGCGTGGCCAAGCATCAGAGTTTTTCAGAAGCGGCCAAAGAGCTACACACCGTGCAACCTGCAATAAGTAGGCATATTGCACAGCTCGAAAGCGAGCTTGATGTTGTGCTGTTTATAAGAAACTCACGCGATGTTGCAATAACTCAAGCGGGTGAGCAGCTATTAAAAGATGCACGCGCTATTTTGGCTCTAGCTGACAAAGCTAAAACTCAGGTTAAACGTGCCCACAACGGGCAGGTAGGTACACTTAATATTGCGCACTTAAGCTCGGCATGTTTAACCTTTATGGCAGCACTGGTTCGAGAATATAAACAGCAATACCCAAGCGTACACGTTACATTGTTTGAAATGACTGCAACTGAGCAAATACATGCGTTTAAAAATGATTTAATTGATGTGGGTTTTTCACGGCCTTTACCTGATTCAATTAATGATGAATTTGTAAGTCATACTATTTATGTAGATTCATTGGTGGCCATCGTTAATCAAAACCATGCGCTGGCAAATTATAAAAATATTGATTTAGCTAAACTAAAAAATGAGCCATTTATTATTTTTAATAGAGAGGAAGCACTTGGTCTTTTTGATGAAACCATTTTGCAATGCAAACAAGCTCATTTTTCACCGAACATTATTAGCCAACCTAGGCATATGCAAACATTAGTTACTGAAGTAGCTGCTGGCCTTGGTGTGGCAATTGCGCCTTATTGCGTACGTAAATTATATAGTGAAGGGTGCTATTTTATAAAACTGAGCGACGTACTCACGCAAATCCCGGTGCTATTACAAATTAAAAAAGCAGATACCAATGCGGCTGTTAATGCATTTGTTAAAATAGCCTTAAATGCAAAACCAAGTATTCAAAAAAGTATGGCGTGTCCCGTCCTAAAATACGTTGACGGTTTTAATTGAAGGCCAGTAGCTTTTGCTCCTGGCTTTTTTTGTGCACTTGGTTTGGTGTTTTCATTCCTAAACTCAAATGCGGCCTCATTTCAT